>CAYGDL010000073.1:0-11056 GCA_964348545.1 uncultured Alphaproteobacteria bacterium
GCAGCGGATTACGGTCGCCCGACAAACGGTACAATAATGCCTGGCCGGGCAGGGTGGCCGCTTCAAATGTCATATCCGGTTTGCGCTTGGGCACGTCATGCGGCGCAAAGCCGCCCTCGGACGGGCCGCCAAAGCCGCCATCGCCGCGCGCGAACATGGAACTGCCAAGCGTGCAGAGCGGTTCGCCGCTATCCTTCAGGCGGATTTTGGTTTCCACATAGACCACCGCGCCTTTGTCCTTGCCTTTGTCGACGGCGGCGGTGACCCGGCTGTCATGGATGATGGTGGCTGCGGGCGGCAATGGCCGGTGCAGTTCGATCCGCTGTTCGCCATGCAGCACCATCAGGAAATTGATCCCGGCCTTGCCCATGTTCAGCCCGCCGCCACTGGCGATGACCACGCCCATGGTCGGCACGGTCTTGATATTTTCGATTTTCAGGTCTTTTTCATAGACAAAGGGCAATTCGCGCGTGTCCATTGGATCGCGGCCAAAGCCGATGCCCAGGGCGTAGAGCATGGTTTCCTTGTCCGTATAGCTGCATACGGTTCCTTCGCTTTTCAGCGACATGATCTGATCGTAATTGATAGCCATCGTAACGTCCTTCCCATTGGTTGTTTTGCCGCCACAATGGGATAGACTGGCGAACCCGTCAAGATCAGGAGGAATGCATATGGCCTATTCCGCAATCAAACTCGAAATCGCGGACAATATCGCGCATCTTGTGTTCAACCGGCCCGGGGCGATGAACGCCATGAACCGGGATATGTGGCGCGAAATTCCCGAGGCCATCAACGCCATAGATGTAGACGCAGCGGCGCGGGTGATTGTGATTTCCGCAGCGGGAAAGCATTTCAACGCGGGCATGGATCTGAGCGTGTTCGGCAAGCCCGGCCCGCACAAGGACGCCGAAATTGGCCGCCGCCGCGCGCATCTGCGCACCGACATCATGCGCATGCAGGAATGTTTCACCGCGTTTGAACGCGCCCGCATGCCGGTGATCGCCGCCATTCAGGGCGGCTGCATCGGCGCCGGTGTCGATATGATCACCGCCTGCGACATGCGCTACGCGACAGCGGACGCGTTTTTCTGCATACAGGAAATCAATATCGGCCTGACGGCGGATGTCGGCACGCTGCAACGTCTGCCGAAATTAATCGCGCCGGGCCTTGCGCGCGAGCTGTCCTATACCGGCAGGCGGATGCCAGCGGCTGAGGCGAAACAATGCGGTCTGGTCAATGAAGTTTTTGCGACCCAGGCCGACATGCTGTCGGGCGTCATGAAGGTGGCGCGCGAAATCGCCAGCAAATCGCCGCTGGCCATTGCGGGCGCCAAGGAAATGCTCAACTATGCCCGCGACCATTCGGTGGCCGATGGCCTCAACCACAACGCCACTTGGCAGGCCGGCATGTTCCATTCCCAGGACACGCGCGAGGCGATGGCCGCACGCCAAGAAAAACGCGATCCCAAGTTTGAGGATATATTGCCGGTCAAGGGCAGCCTGGTGGATTGAGGGGGGCTATTCCAGAAACCTTTTCAGGCGGCGTTTCAGCGCGTTTGTTTTTTGCGTTTCGCATTCCCATACAATGCAAACCGACCAGCCCAGTTTTTTCAGCGCGGCCCGTGCACTGCGGTCGCGCCGCTGATTGCGGGCAAGCTTTGGCCCCCAATAAGCAAGGTTCGATTTGGGTGGTCTTGCGTCTTTGCATCCGGATTTCGGATGCTGATGCCAGAAACAGCCATGCACAAAAATCACCTTGCGCCGGGACGCAAAAACCATATCGGGCTTGCCGGGAAGCTGTTTCCCATGCAGCCGGTAGCGGTATCCCATCCCGTGCGCCAGCCGACGCACGGCCATCTCCGGCTTTGAGCCGGTGCTGCGGATGGCTCGCATATTTTCGCTGCGGCGCTCCCGTGATATTTTATCAGTCATGCTCCAAATTTCTTACGCAACCAATCAAAAACGGCCCTTTGCTCATCTTGCCCGGCGCGCCTGATTTGGGACAACAGCCAAAGCCCGGTCGGCTTTTCCGTTGTGATGTTCTTTGCGCCCTGATTGCATGTCGAGCATAGGGCTCGTAAATTCGCCAGTTCGTCTCTGCCTCCCAAACTCTTGTCCTTGATGTGTCCGAGATGAAGCCTTGCTTTGCGTCCGGTAGCCGGGTCAATATCATATGGTGTGAGACCGCACATTTGGCATGTAGAACCATTGCGATCGAGCACTTCCGCGCGGATCTTGGCTGAAATACCCCGGGCAAATGATAAATTCGTCTTTTCTGGCGGCTTTTCTTTCAGGAGATACTGCCCTGGCTTAAGATCAGTGCTGTCATTATGTGACAGGATTGGCCAGCCCTCCTGTTCGCGAAGTTCCCGTAGCCGGCGGCTGTATTGGACGGCCCCATCTGCAGCAGTCTGCAATTCATGTGATTCGATCACCCGGCCAATGTTCGCCAAAAGGAATTGCCGGATCTTTTCTTTCGATCCCATGCTGGCCATAACATTAACCTACGGCGCGCAAAAGACGTCTCGCCAGCAACGCCTGCGCGATCTGCCAGCCCACGGCTTGCGCAACCGGCGGCGGAAAAGCATTGCCGACCTGCCGGTACGCTGCGGTTTTACGGCCGGAAAATTCCCAGTCATCCGGAAATCCCTGGATGCGCGCCGCCATGCGCACGGTCAGCCGGGGCATCCCAATAAAATTCCGCGCTGGGGCGGCATCTGCAATACCAAGGCCATCTATACCTAACTCCGCCCACGCGGCGCGTGCACGTGTTGGCCCGAGATCTGGCCCGCCATGTTTTTTAGAGCCGCCCACTAGTGTCGGTGCGATTCTATCCGCCCCCTTGCGCCATGCCTGCGCGCCTTTCCAGCCGTTCTCCGCTAAAAGATCGTGCAGCGCGTCCCCAACAGTTGGCGTTTTAGAATTTTGCGGTGCGGGCCAATCAAACTCACCGGCGGCATCTTTGCGGATGGCGACAAAAACTGCGCGCGGCCGCAATTGCGGAACGCCAAAATCGGACGCATTCAGAAGTTTCCATCCCGTGGTGTAACCGCGACCAATTTTACCAATGGTTGCGGAAATATGCGCTCTGTAATCATCAAAAACGCCGCCGAGAATTCCCCGGACATTTTCAAGCATGACCGCGCGCGGCCGGATTTCATCCACCAGCCGGATGGCCTCCGGAAAAAGGTTGCGTTCATCGGCTTTGCCCAGCTGTTTTCCTGCAATTGAAAATGGCGGGCACGGCACCCCGCCGGCCAGCAGATCCACTCCTTTATAGGGCGCGCCGCTGAATCCGGAAATATCCCCCAGCATCACATTCCAATCGGGGCGATTGAGGCGAAGGGTTTCACAGGATGGACCATCCACATCAATCAGAGCCTCATGAACAAATCCGGTTTGCTCAATCCCCAGCGCCTGCCCGCCGCCGCCCGCGCAAATTTCTACTGATGTTAAAAACACGCCGCTTCCCCTTTCCCGCCAACGCACACAGTTTGACATGCCTGCGTGGGGACCGCAAGCATTATGTTCTTATTTTGTTCGTAAATCATACGCTATTAATGGTGGCTTTTCGCTTATAAGCTACTAATTCTTGTTAAAAGCAAAGCGGCCCGCCTCATTCCCCCAGCCGCGCTTTGATCTCCTGCAGGGTTAAACGTTCGGCCTGCAGTTTTTTGATCTGCGCGCAGCGGGCGGTCATATCGGGAGCGAACATCTGATAGCCCGATGGCGTGATATGCGCCGGGTGCAGCAATCCCTGCTGCAGCCAGTATCGGATGGTTGAAACGCTTTCTCCGGCGGCTTTGGCCAACTCGCCGATTTTCATGAGACCGGCGGCATCCGGAGTTTTCGCAAACTCGGGCGCGGTTTTTCCTTTGGCGGCGTTCAGATATATATCCAGTGACCGTTCCGCGGCGTTGGCGATAAGCCTGTCATAGGCCTGTCTTGGCCCGCCCAGTTGCGCCGTTTCCAGCGCGCCAATATAGGCCAGCCGGTCGCGCAGGCGAATGATGGCGGGGGGATAGCCCTGTTGCATCAGCATGAGGTTCATCAGCAGCCGCGCAGTGCGGCCATTGCCATCCGTGAACGGATGAATGCTGACCAGCCGGAAGTGGGCCTCGCCCGCGCGCGCCACCGGATGCAGATCATGCCTGCCCCCCAGCCATGCCTGAAACGCATCCATCAATGCGGGAACCTTGCGCGGATTGGGCATGACAACAGCGGAACCGGAAATGCGCACGGGGACACTGCGCAACCGCCCGGCATTTTCATCATCAATGCTTTTCAGGATGATGCCATGAAGGTTCAGAATATCCTGCACGGTAATGGCGGCGGATTTTTTGCGGGCCAGCGCGCGCGCAAAATCCAGCGCCTGGGCGTGATTGGTCGCCTCTTGATGCTCTTTCAGGCTTTTGCCGCCGACGGCCAGGCCTTTTTCAATCACCACCGCTGTTTCGCGCCGGGTCAGCATATTGCCCTCAATGGCGTTGCTGGTATAGGTCAGCTCCACCCGGTACCAGTCATCCAGATTGCGCACAAGTGCTGGCGGCAATGGCCGCAAACCATCCAGCAGGCGTTTTTTCCGGGTCAGGGTGGCATAGTTCATACACTAAACCATAAAGTGTCACTTTATGGTTTTCAATGAAATTCAGTCTATCGGCCAGCCATCCCGCGCTGCTTTCAAAGCCTGACGCGGGCCAGGGGGCGGGGCCGGCCGGCTAGGGGCATTTTCAGGCGGTAGATGCAGCCGCTGCTATTGGCATCTGCGCGGTCCGGACCGCTGACAATATACAGATCGCGCCAATCAGGCCCGCCAAAGCACAGGCTGGTTACCAGCCGGTCGGGAACCGCGATGCGCGCAATTTCCTTGCCGCCGGGATCATAGCCCAGCACGGCGCCGCCATAGGCCAGCGCAATCCACACCGAGCCATCCGCCGCCACGGCAAGCCCGTCTGGCGATCCGTTCTGCGTCGTCACGAATGTGCGCGGTGGGCCGAGATCGCCATTGGCGGCGACATCGTAAACCTTGATCGCATTGAGCTGTGAATCGGAATGGTAAAGCAGCCGCCCATCCAGCGAAAACCCCAGCCCGTTGGTCAGATGCACATCCCCGGCGACAATGCGGTGGCTGCCGTCAAGATCAACCAGATGCAGAAAAGCAGGCTTTGGAACGTCATCCCCAAAGACATTGCCGGAAAGCGAGCCGGCATATATCCGGCCTGCATCATCGGTGACCAGGTCATTGAACCCGCGAATGCCGCCATCGGGATTATCGGGGATCAGGTTTTGCGTCGCGCCGCCGCCCGGCGGCTTATAGGCGATGGTGCGCCCGCTGACAATGAGACCGCCCGCTGCATGCATGGCCAGACCGCCCATGCCTTTGCGGTGCGGCACCACCACCGAAACCGAACCATCCGCAGCCAGGCAATAGGCGCCGCCATTGGTGGTGTCCGTAAACAGCAGGCCGCGCGCTGGATCAAATAAGGGGCCCTCAATCAGCCCATGTCCGCTGGATAATAGTTGCAGGCTTTGCATGATCGGCTCTCCCATATGCCACGCTGCGATGTTATGTTCCCCGCAGCCATTATGCATCTTTTCAGGGAGCCGCCCGCATGTCCACAAGTTCTGAACCCGTATTACTAACTGAAGTCTCTGACGGACTTGCCGTCCTTACGCTCAATCGCCCCCAGGCGATGAATGCCTTATCAAGCGAATTGCGCGTCGCATTGAGCGGGACGATTGATGCGCTAAGCGCCGATACCTCTGTTCGGGTCATGATCCTGACCGGCGCGGGCCGGGCATTTTCCGCGGGGCTTGATCTCAAAGAACTGGGCAGTGGGGCAAGCCAGATCGGCGGGGTTCTTGCTGGCGGCAATGTGGTTGCGGCGATGGGGCGTTTTCAGGGGCCGATCATCGGGGCCATCAATGGCGCGGCGATCACCGGCGGGTTCGAGCTGGCGCTGGCCTGCGATGTGCTGCTGGCCTCCACGACGGCGCGCTTTGCCGATACGCATGTGCGGGTGGGCGTGATGCCGGGTTGGGGCCTCAGCCAGAAACTGTCGCGCGCCATCGGCATTTCACGCGCCAAGGAATTGTCGCTGACGGGGAATTTTCTTTCGGCCGAACAGGCCGCCAATTGGGGGCTGGTCAACCGCGTCGTTGCGCCAGACGAACTGCTGCCCGCCGCGCGCGCGCTGGCGCGGGACATGTTGTCGGCAATACCGGAAAATCTGATTGCCTACAAGAAACTGATCGATGAAGGTTTCGGCCAGGATTTTGCCACCGCCATGCAGACCGAGCAGCGCATCTTCAAGGCGACGGCAAAATCCGTCAGCGCCGATTCCATCGAACAACGGCGCGGCGAAATTCGCGAACGCGGCAAGACCCAGACGCAAAGCTAAACCATGCTTTACGGATCAGATGAAACGCCACTGGCTCATCCATCTGATCCAGACATGGACTAACTCCGCTGCAAATCTCATCATAACAGCCTAGCCCTTGCGGCGCAGCATCGCGTTTTGCAGCAGAACAATTGCGTCGGTGCGGCCCAGAACCGCATTGGTTACATTCTGCAACTGGTTCTTGATGGCGATCACATTGACGGGCGCGCGGGCATCCTGGAAAGTGGCCGCCCATTTGCCCAGGGCATCGACATACATGGCCGACAGGCGGGACCGCTTGGCGTAAAATTCCTGCATGCTTTCCTGCGAACTGATGTCGATCATGACCTCGATCGCCAGGTTGCCCACGATCCGGTTCTGTTTGAGCATCGGAATATTAAGCGGCGCCAGCCGTACAATGTCGGGTGCTGTGAGCATCTCCTCAGGTTCGGCACTTGCACCCTCGGCTTTGGCGTCACCGCTTTCCGGTGGCGGCGCAGAATTCGCCGACGCTGTTCCCATCTGTGAAACCATCAGCACACTGGTTACTGCGCAGCAGGCCATAAAATGCGCAGGACTTTTCATTTTGGCCATGGCTATTTCCTGTTGGCATGGGCTTCGCGCACGGCCGCGTTGACGGCGCGCAGGGACACTGGTACGGCAGTGCATAGGATATGGCAGGAAGGATAAAGGAATGGTTATCTTCCCCAACAGGCAGAACGTCCGGTAATGCCCGGGACAGGCTTACAGGCGCACACAGAGCGGGATTTTCTGCCCCCATGGCTATGGCTTGTGGCCGCGCCCCTGGTGCTGCCCGCGCTGTATCTGGTGCGCTATCTTGATCTGGATTTTTATCTGAACTGGATGGAGGGCGAGCGCGGAATTATCGAAAATCTGGCCCCCCTGATTCTGTTGCCGGCAATTTTCTGCGGCATCGCCCTGTGGCGGTGGCGGCGGGTGTTTCCATCCCTCTGGATTGCCGGATGGTTTGTACTGCATGGGCTGGGCGCATTCTATTTTGCGGGTGAAGAAATCAGTTGGGGGCAACATTTTTTTAGCTGGCTGACCCCGGAGACGATTGGCGCCCTGAATGATCAAAACGAAACCAATTTGCATAATATGAGTAGCTGGTTAGACCAGAAGCCCCGCATTGCCCTGTGGGTGTGGGCCTTTGCCGGTGGTTTTATTGCGCCATTGCTGATTGGGCTGGGAATTGTGCGCATAGAGGGGCCGCAAAACTGGCGTTATTGGGTGACGCCGCCCAGGGCCTGTATGCCCGTTGGGCTGCTGGTTGGCTGTGTGCGCCTGCCGGAATATCTGTCCTTCTATTTGGGCGTTAGCCCGCCTTTTCCGTTCGATATCCGGGCCAGTGAATTGCAGGAGCTTTTTTTAACCATGTTTTTAAGCTTTTACCTGGTTTCCGTATATCGCCGGGCGGGACAAAGCCCTGCTTTGTGACGGATGAACTTGTTGAATGGGCCAGTCCGTCCCATTTATTGCCTATGACCACGATCTCAAATATAGCGGTTTCGGGACTGCGCGCAGCGGAAACACGCTTTGCTGTGCGCGCCGAGAATATCGCCAGCGCCAATAATGCGGGCTATACGGCGTTGCGGGCGGAACAGTTTTCCACTTCTGTCGGTCCGGTCGTGCGGGTCAGTAAATCAGACAAAACCCGCCCCCAGGATACAAGGCAGCCAGACTATGATCTGGCGCAAGAACTGAGCGATATCATTGCCATTAAAAATGATTTTCGGGCTGCGGCGAAGCTGCTGCAAACGGATGATCAGATCAGCGGAAGTCTGCTGGATATTCTGGTCTGAGACCGGCCCAAATCTGCTGATTTATTCCTGAAATTCCCGTAATTTTGCGGCGATCTGGTCGGCGGTTGCGCCAAGGCCAAAATGCGCCAGAAACTTGCCATCACGCCCCATCAGATAAATGATGTTGGAATGATCCATCAGATAGGAGGTTGATCCCGGCTCCGACGGCGCTTTGCTGAAATAAACCCGATAGGCCTTTGCAACAGCCACGATCTCTTCGGCGCTGCCGGTCAGCCCGGATAGTTTGGGATGAAAATTCGTCATATAATCGGCAAGGGCTGCCACGGTGTCGCGTTCCGGATCAACACTTATCAAAAATCCCTGTATATCTGCGATTTTTTCCGCCCCCTCCGCCGCCAGCAGATCAAATGCGGCGCCAATGGTTTGCAGTTCGGTCGGGCAAATATCAGGACAGGATGTATAGCCAAAATAGATCAGGCTCAGACGCCCCGCCAGCGCCGCTTGCGTAATCCGCGCCCCTCGATGATCGGTCAACGAGAATGGACCGCCAATGGTGGCAACGCCGCTTTGGCGCATCGTCACACCCGGCGCTAAATCATTTGAATTATCGCGAAGATAGACTGATAGGCCGACCCAGCCCATGCCAAGCGCAAAAATGATAATTGCAAAGCGAATTCTGGATATGGACATTGATCCTCTTATATAATGCGTCGTTCATAAATGAAAAACGGGGGGCCAAAGAATGGGATTCAAGACCTTAGCCCAAACTTTGCTGGCGGCGTTCATACTCATATTAACCGCTAATAGCCAAAGCATTGCACAGCTTACAAGCGAAGGGGACGCGGGTACAGCAAAACGCGGCTATGGTGATGTGCTGCCCGGTCAGGACGGGACCGCCCCCAGCACCCAGGGCATGACAATCATTGAGGCGGCCCAATCCGGCGGCGTGGCCGAGGCGCGCGGTGCGCTCCTGCTGGGCGAAAGCGTGAACAGCCGTAATGCGCGCGGTAAACCCGCCCTGTTATTCGCAGCACAGGCCGGAAACATCGCCGTCATGCGGTTTCTGCTGGAAAAAAACGCCAATCCCGATCTGATTGAGAAGGCCACCGGCAAGACCGCGCTGATCGCTGCGGCTGAACGCGGCGATAGCGGTATGATCCATATGTTGCTGGAATTCAAAGCTGATCCCGAACATCAGGACCGTCAGGGGGAAACCGCACTGATCAAGGCCGCCCGGATCGGTGATCCGTCTTCGGTCAGCGCATTGCTGGGCGCGGGCCTGAATGTGAACGCCACCGACTATGCCGGTCATACCGCCTATTGGCACGCCCTGGATGCCCGCTATGACAGAATTGCCAAGTTAATACAAAATGCGGGTGGAACCTAAAGCGATACGGCATCGGCCCCGATCGCCAGCGGAACAATATTCCAGCCATCCTGATAGGCGTAGCTTGCCTGATAACCAAGCCTCTGTATAAGCCGTAGCCCCATTCCGCCAACATCCGTCGGAGGATGGTCCAGGCTGGATCGGGTGCAGGTGTGGATAGGATCAAACACCGGCGCCTGATTGTGGTAATCCAGTTCGGCGCGATCATCCATTGCTGCCGGCGCAATCTGCACCGGGCGGTTGCTTTCCGAGTGATATCCTGCTTTATCGTGTTCGTAAACAGCTCTTCGATGGCAAGCACAGGACGCAATATCCGGGCTTTTGGCAGGCCAGTATCGTGTGCCCAGCCTTCGGCGGGCGTGCAGGCGTCCGCGCAGGCGGCTGATCCTGTTGGTCTTGTCAAAATCAGCGTCCGGTAAATCATTTTAGGAATAAAACGACCCATTATGTCAGATACCAAAGACGAAAAAACCTCACGCTATAAAGACACCATCTTTCTGCCGCAGACCGATTTCCCCATGCGCGCGGGCCTGCCGCAACGCGAGCCGGAATTGCTGGCGCGCTGGCAGGCGATGGATCTGCATGGCCGCCTGCGCGCCGATTCGAAGGGCCGCGAAAAATTCATCCTGCATGACGGCCCGCCCTATGCGAACGGCCATCTGCATATGGGACATGCGCTGAATAAAATTCTGAAAGACATTATCAACCGCTCGCGACAGATGATGGGCTTTGACGCCTATTATGTGCCGGGTTGGGATTGCCACGGCCTGCCCATCGAATGGATGATCGAGGAAAAATACCGCAAGGCCGGAAAGAACAAGGACGAAGTGCCGCTGGTGGAATTCCGCAAGGAATGCCGCGACTTCGCCGCAGGCTGGATTGACGTGCAGCGCGCGGAATTCAAGCGCCTGGGCGTGCTGGGCGACTGGGAGCATCCCTACACCACCATGGCCTATGATTCCGAGGCGCAGATCGTGCGCGAATTTTTGAAATTCGTGATGAATGGCGGGCTGTATCGCGGCTCCAAACCTGTGCTGTGGTCGGTGGTGGAAAAAACTGCATTGGCCGAAGCCGAGGTGGAATATCACGACCATGTGTCGAACACGATCTGGGTGAAGTTTCCGGTTGTCACGGCCGATGTCGAAAGCCTGCGCGACGCCAGCGTCGTGATCTGGACCACAACGCCCTGGACCATTCCCGCCAACCGCGCCATCGCCTTTTCGCCGCGCATTTCCTACGGGCTGTATCAGATTGCGGGCGGTGAAAAACTGGTGCTGGCCGATGCGCTGGCCGGTCAGGTCAAGCTGGACGCAAAAATTGAGGAATGGACGCGCCTGTGCGATGTGACGGCAGATGCGCTTTCGCAAATTACCTGCGCGCATCCATTGCGCGGACAGGGCTTTGAAGTTGACGTGCGACTTTTCCCCGCCGATTTTGTCACCGATGATACCGGCACCGGCTTTGTGCATATTGCGCCCAGTCATGGGACGGACGATTTTGAACTGG
>CAYGDL010000074.1:0-10992 GCA_964348545.1 uncultured Alphaproteobacteria bacterium
ACGGTCCTGAACCTTTTTCAGACCTGCGGTTTTGCGCGCGGCCGAGCGCGCGGCGACGGGCAGGCTCGGATCCATTTCTTCAATCGGCGGGCAGGTGTCGCGGATCAGAGTCAGGTTCCATTCCTGCACATAGCGGTCGCGAAATTCGTACATTTCCCTGAATTTCTTGCCCGTATCCACATGGATCACCGGAAACGGCACATGGCCTAGAAAAGCCTTTTTGGCCAGCCAGATCATGACATTGGAGTCCTTGCCCAGGGACCACAGCATGCCAATCTTGTCGAGGCGGTTAAAGGCCTCGCGCAGGATGAAAACGCTCTTATTTTCCAGTTGATCAAGGTGGTTCATCTTATTCCCCACTATTTTATAGTGATAAAAATTATATCACGCTAAATACCTGCATTTTACCGATGGTGGTAGCAAAAAATGGTCTGGAAGATAATTTATGCCATATCGAAATGGCTTTTGTCAGTCAGGGAAGATAGTCAAAGCGCGCCATTTGCTCACCATGTGCGGCAATGATTCGGTCAATTTGGGCAGTGCCAAGTTGCGTGCGCCATTGCTGCTTTCGGCCCGACCGGAAAAATGCCTGTGAAAACTCGCTGCGTTCCTTGAAACTGCTTTTCTGTTCCTGGGCCTTCAGTGTTTCAAAGGAAGAAAACTTTATGGCCTTGCGCAAACGGTCATTGGGGGGCGTCAGCCCCAGAAAGGTGGCAAGTTGCCGAAAGCTGCGGTTGGGACGGTCCAGCATATCCTCATAACGCATAATGTGCAGGCTGGTATTAGGCTGTCCAGTCCAGCTTTTGACATGGGTAGACCAGTCGGAGTGAAATTCCGGGGCATGGGCGTCCGTTGTTTCGGTCGCCGCTGTTGGATCGCCTAGCCGGTCTATGGCCGTATCCAGATCGACACCGAAATGATCGGTCATGGAAATCACCACATCCAGCGGGTTGCGCACCACATAGACGGCGCCCGCCGTGACATCCATGGTGTGGAGTGAAATATCGCAACATTCACCCAAAAAATTATGGGTTTTGACAAAGACCGAATCAGGAAAGGCCTGGGTAAAGTCCCGATGCACCTGTGGGCGTAGCGCCATAACAGCAGCCATTGTCATGCCCCCGATCGGGTGGCCCGCCCGGCGCGCATACCAGGCACCGGCCGATTCGCCGATGCAGAAACTGTCCAGTTCATTGATCGAGGCGGCTTGCGGCGGGTTGCGCAACAGGTTGAACAAAAACGCCCGCAACCAGGTATTGCCCGATTTGGGATAAGAGGCCAGCCAGATAATCGCGCCCATCTAACAGACCCGTCTGCATTTAATTGGCCACAAAAAAGGGCAGACCCAAGCCTGCCCTTTTTCAAACTATATCAGAGATGGATCAGAAATCCAGCACCTTAGAAATCCAGCATGAGTGTCAAAGCCAGGGCCTTGTCTTCCACATCATCCGGCGCGAGCAACGTACCAGCACCCGGAACTTCATCGCGCGCAAAGGTAAGGTCTGCGGCAATGGCCACTCCTGGTCCCATTTTGTATTGGGCGCCGATGTCCACCAATTCCAGTTGGTTCTGGCCAGCCGCGCCAACCGTGCTTTGCTGCTCGGAATTTATATAGGCGATGCCTGCCTGCCACGGACCCGCCGCATAGGTCACGCCCGCATTCCAGGCTTCTTCGTCACGCGCGCTGCGGGTTGGCGATCCGGTTGGGATCATGCCGTCAGAGCCATAATAGCCACCACCGAGGGTCCAGCCCATATAGTTGAAGTTGGCGCCCAGATGCCAGGCTTCCGGATCGCTGCCAATAACGCTGGCGCGGCCTTTGCCGGTCGCGTTCAGGCCATTTGACTCATGGTCGCCCCAGGCGTAACCAGCCGAAAGTTTGACGCCAAGCCCCGAAAACTCGCCGACATAGCTGCCGCCCAGTTCAACAATGTCTTCAATGCCGCCATTCGCATCACCGCGAACGCCGAAGGTGTTGACCCAGCCGCTGCCGATGGAGGGATCCGCGTTCACGGCGCCCAGCGTCGGGAACCCGCCAGCCGTTACGCCCGCCGCACCCGCGCCATCATTGGACGGGGTGTAGGACATGCCAAGCTGGAAGCCGGTCATGCGCGGGGTGAAATAGGTCACCTTGTTGGAATCGCCCGACATTTTGATGCGGGTCGAGGTGCGCGCGCTGAAGCGCGAAATGTTCCAGAAAATCGGGGTGTCCACGCCATAGGCGTCGGTCGGCGCCGGTGCGGTATAGGCCATTTTGAAAGGCGCGCCATCGGTTGAGCCGATTTCGGTGCGGCCCATGCCGCCTTCGATAAAGGCAAACACTTCTTCATTGCCCAGAGCCGAACCGCCAACCTGTTCCTTGAATTCGATATTTGCGCCAACGGTCACGCCGCTGTCCAGGACAGTCGAGCCATTGATATTGATTTCAACGTCCTGCTTTACCGCGCTGTCACCCGTGCCCGGCGCATCATCATCATGCAGCACGAAAGACGCATCGTAAAAACCACTGATCTTCATCGAGATCGGATCGGCAGCAAACGCAGCGCCGAACATCATGCCGGAGGCCGCCAGCGCAGTTGTGCCAAAAAGGATCTTCTTCATACTTTTACCTCTTGTTTAGTAGGTTGACCGCCGCATCTCTGAACCGCGCCACGCCCCCCTAAACCAGGGGGCAGAAACCGTCATGATCCGAAACCGCTAGAACCGCCACCGAGCAGGGCACCCGCTGCACCCGCCTTTTCGCCCCCAATCTTGCAAACTGCCCCCTAGAGGTCAAGCGCAATCGCTGAAACAAAAACCTCATATTTCACAAATAGAATGACCTGTTGCCCGAACATCACATAAAGCGCGTGGGGCGGAAAATTTATTGAGGAAATACAGGGATATGCCCGAAAATTAAGCAGAAATCCCAGGAAATTTCCAGGCGTCGGCGCGTTAAACGCCCTTTATGGCGGAATTTCCAGCGCCCCAGGCCATGGTGTCGGTCCCTATGAGAATCATCCGATGGTTACTGACAGATTGCCGCGTGAGTGCGTCTTTAACCCGCAAGATGTCTGGCGGGGTCACAGGCATGGCGGCGGACGCTCTATATAAATCTTCTGACGCAAAATCCAGTGGAAACCCGGTGCTAACCGGTGCACCTTACGCATTCATGCGCATATAGGGAGATCGCCAGAATGAAGCTTTATAACTCGAACCTGTCACCTTACACCGCGCGGGTGCGGCTGCTATGCAATGTCAAGGGATTGAATGTGGAAATGCTTGATCCGCCCGGTTTTCGCACCGACGCTTTCAGGACAATCAATCCCATCGGCAAAATTCCGGCGCTGCAACTGGATGACGGAAGCATTCTGCCTGAATCCGAAGTGATCTGCGAATATCTGGAAGACATGTTCCCGACGCCCAGCCTGCGCCCCGCCAATGCGCGTGACCGGGCGCAAGCGCGGCTGATTGCGCGCATGTCGGATATTTACATCATGCCGTCGGTGCGGCCGCTGATTTTCAAGCTATTCGGCAGGGAAATCTCTGCGCAAGCCGTTGCCGAAGCCATTCCGAATTTGCGCGTTGCGCTGAAAGATTTAGAGGCGCTGATCGGTGAAGGCGGCTATGCGGTGGCCAAACAGCTTACCCACGCCGACGGCGCGCTGGCCGCGTCGCTATTGTTCGTCACGACAATCCTGCCGCGCTTCGACGTGCCAGAACCGCTTGCTGATTATCCCAAAATCGCCGCCTATTGGGCCGCCATCGGCAAAGACCCGCATATTGCCAAAATCCTGGGCGAGATGCGGGTCGGCATGAAAGCCGCGTTCGGAGGCTAGACCCCCGCCGCAGCCTTTCGGCGGCGCGGGAACCAGCGTTCCAGCGTCACCGCAAGGGCGGGCAATGCGGTGACTGCGCCGATCATATTGATCAGGAACATGAATGACAGCAGCATACCCATATCGGCCTGGAATTTCAGCGCCGAGAAGGCCCATGTGGACACACCGATACACAATGTCGCACCGGTGAACATCACCGCCATGCCAGTTTCCTGCAACGCCTGGGCATAGGCGTCCGCAATGTCCATTCCCGCATCCAGATAGCCCTGCATACGGCTATAGATATAGAAGGCGTAATCCACGCCGATGCCCACCGCCAGCACCAGCACCGGCAGGGTTGAAACCTTCAGGCCGATTTCCTGCCACGACATGAACCAGTATCCGATGAACGTCGCCAGTATCAGTGGCGCGCAGCAGCAGATCGTCGCCCGCCAGTCGCGATAAGCCAAAATCACCAACGCAATGATGGCGATATAAACCGCGATCAACATCGGCACTTCCTTTTCGGCAATCACTTCATTGGTCGCAGCCATAATGCCGACATTGCCCGAGGCCATGCGGAAGTTCACGCCCTCCATCGGATTATCGGCAATGAACTGCTTGCTTGCCGCGACCACGCGCTTGATGGTGGTCGCCTTGTGATCCAGGGTAAAGGCGATCACCGGCAACATGGTGCATTCCTCGTTCAGCAGGCCGCCACTTGGGGGAACCCCGCCAATGGTCAGGGCGAAGGTCCTGGCATTGCGCGCCATCGCCCGGAATTTCAGATTTTCCTCCATCCATATCGCATGCCCGCGCTTGGCCAGTGTCGATAGCGACATGGCGTATTTGACGCCCTCGGTGTTCTGCAAATGCCAGGTAAACCGGTCGAGCAAATCCATCGCGGGATAATCGATGCACGAAAGTTTTGGCATCTCGCCAATAATGATGAACGCATCCAGGTTCATGGAGAATTTCTCCACCATCAGATTGGTGTCCACATTATAGCGTTCTTCCGGCCACAGTTCGGGGGCGCCCGCATGCAGATCACCCACATGACGGTCGCGGGTGGCCACAACCGATATGACAAAAACCACCACGCAGATCACCAGGGTTATTGCGCTTGCCCGGGGCTGCGCAATCTGCGCCAGCCAGCGCATCGCTTTCGCACGGCCTTCACGCGCACGGGTAATGCGCGCCACATAGGCAGGTCCAAATCTGCAATAGGACGCCACAATCGGCAGCATGAACAGGTTGGTGATGATTTTCAGCGCCACGCCAATGGACGCCATCATCGACATTTCCTGGATCATCGGAATGGGAATGAGATACAGGGTCAAAAATCCCACAAGGGCAGTAACCAGCGCCATAACGCCCGGAACGAGCAGGCGGCTGAAGGTTGCGCGCGCTGCCGTCTCACTATCGCGCCCCGCACAAATTTCCGCCGACATCAGGTTGATCTGCTGCACACCATGGCTGACGCCAATAGCATAGACCAGAAACGGCACCAGAATCGCCAGTGGATCAAGACCGATATCAAACAGCTTCAGCAGCCCAAATTGCCACACGACAGATATCAGCGAACAAAATACTGCGAGCAAGGTCAGCACAACAGAGCGCGCATAGATATAGACCGCAATAGTCGTCAGCACAAAGGCCAGCAGGAAAAACACGCCGACATTCTTTGCTTCTTCTGCAATATCCCCGATCATTTTGGCGAAACCGACAATATGAATTTCATATTTATCGTCTTCAAAGCGATCCCGGATTTCAGTTTCCAGCTTTCTGGACAGATCAATATAGTCCAGTGGTTTTTTGGTCTTATTGTCGATTTCGTTCAGGTTCGCCCTGATCGCTGCAATGGTGAAATCATGCGACACAAGTTGCCCGACATGGCCCCCTCGCAGCGTATTGTCGCGGACACGGTCGATTTTTTTATCATCCAGATTTCTTGTTGTTACTTCCGCCTCGATAACATTATAGGCCAGCAAGCCTTCTTCATTGACTTCTAGCACCCGCGTGTTCGGTGTCCAGAGCGACTGCACCGATCCGCGATACACCCCCGGCAGAAAGAAAACCGCGTCCGTGACTTCATTCAGCTTGCGCATCGCGTCAACGGTCCAGATCGTGCCTTCGCGTGGATGCACCCCGATAATGATGGTATTGGGCGGCGGCAACTTGTCACGATAGGCCGTGAAGGTTTCAATAAAGGGATGATCCGTCGGCAACTGCTTGATGAAACCAGCGTCAAAGCGCAACTGTGTCGCAAAGTAGCCGGTAACAAGGGTCAATAGCAGCAGCGCCAGTAAAATTGGGACGCGCAGGGCAAATACGGCGTCTTCGACTTTTCCCAACATATTGAACAAACCCCCTGAAGACGCACCGCCCACAATAAACCGGAGCGGTTGCAGTATTGGCCCAGTCAGCTAATATCTATTATAATCAATTGCAATCGCTTTTCACGGCCCGTCAGTAACATTAATGTCAGCACTCATGCAAATCCGACGGACTTACGAATATGCGGCTTTCTACAGGCCATCGTTTGGCGGCTTGCCTTGAGAGGCACTTGTGCAATTGCGCCATTAAGGCGAAGATGGCGTACAATCTGCCTGAACCTGGATAAACCATAAGGGGGAACGGAACATGGCCTTGTCCGAACTCGACCATTACAATATCTTCACGGATAATCTTGAACGCTCGGTAAAGTTTTATGAAGAGGTGCTTGGCCTGCATAATGGCAAGCGGCCGGATTTTGGCATTCCGGGCGCCTGGCTCTATTGCGGCGACAAGGCCGTCGTGCATCTGGTCGGCGTCAAGAATAATGAAAAAAGTGGTTCGGGGACGCTTGATCATGTGGCGTTCCGGGCAACCGATTTTGACGGCACAAAGGCGAATTTACAACAGCATGGCGTCAAATTTTCCGAAATGTCGGTTCCGGATTTCAATGTGCGGCAGATTTTCGTGCACGATCCCGATGGTGTGAAAGTGGAACTGAATTTTTTCTCCAGCTAACGGATTTCGGCTTTCACCTGGTTCGTTCCGCTAAAGCGCATAACGGCAAAATCTCCGGCCAGCAAGGCTTCGGTGCGCACGGCCCAGCGGTTTGATTCGAAGGCCAGGGCGCGGCGCAAATCTGATTGGCGCTCCGGCTCCGGCTCGGAGGCAATAAGTTTGTCCATATTCTTCTTCAACCCGCGAAAGCCATCTGCAATTATGGCGCAATAGCGTTGCGTCAGATCTTCGGAAACGCGCATATCAAGTTTTGCGTTGGTAAAGGCGGTGGTATATTCGTCTTTGGTCCAGAGCGCGCTGGCCTGCCCGTCCGCATCATTCCAGGCCTGGACGCGGGGGCTGTTTTTGCCTTTATCCGTGATAACGAAATTGGTGAAAAAAAACTGCCCATTGGGCTTTAACGCGTCCATTATCTGCGCCAACAGCCGCTTTTTATCCTGAACGTGATGCATCATTTCCTTCGAAAATATGCAGTCATATTTTTTGGCGGGAAGCTCGATTGTTTCGGGATCGAATAGCGTAATAGGCACTTTCTTGGCCATGCCGTGCATAACCGACAGTTCCATGCCGGTTTTCACATGTTCGGGTACGCCTTCAAATGCCGTGACCCAGATACCATAGGCGCTGTTGATCGCGCGTGCGGGACCACCAAGACCCGCCCCCAGATCGAGCATGCTCATTTGTGCGTTAAGGCCCAGGCGAGCCGTCATTTCAGTAATATATTCAGCCGGTCCGGGTGTGAGATTTCCCTCACCCCATAAAGCCTGCGAAACGGCGCTTCGGGCGGAAATATCCAGCGTCTTTACTTTGGGCGCCTTCACGACGGGGCGCTGGACGACCGCCTCCATCTGAAGATGGGCAACAGGGTTATTGCCGTTCCACCACAGCAAAAAATCGCGTTTAAGCTTGGCAAACGCCACCAGCGGCGGCGCTTCATAACCGTTCCACCAGGCTTTCAGATGCTCTTTAATTTCTGGCACCAAAGCAGAATATTGCTCCACCATCTTGTCGCCCGCTGCTTTTCCAAACTCATCCCCACCACGCAACGATCAAGGTCAACCTTGACAGTTTAAGTAATCAACTGTCTTAAATATGTAATGTAAAATTCTTAAAATCAGCTTAACTGTGATAAAGCTGGCAACATTAATGGATCCTTGGGGCCATCTGGCGCGGTGCCGGTACAGGATAATCCAGCAGCATCTGGGCAAATGCCTTGCCCTGGGGATCGTTGCGCAGGCTGGCGACGCCACCGCCGCCCAGAATATCCTCCAGCAGGAAATTCAATGCGTTAGTGCCTGGCACCTCAAAGCGATGCACCTTGCCTTGCAGGATATGCGCAAAATATTCCGCAACCGATTTTTCCGTAAGGGCGGCGCGGATATAGGGCAGATATTCCGGCTTGCGGGCAATGATGCCGATATTGGAATGATTGCCCTTGTCGCCGCTGCGGCCATAGGCCAGCGCCACCAGCGGCACGCTGGCCAGGTCCGCCGCCAGCAATGGCGCGCCGCTAACGGACGGGCGAAGGATTGATTTTGGATCAAATCCGCCTTTTACCGGCACATCAACGGGAATGGTTTCATTTCCCACATGCACGGCCACCTGTATATCGTGCTTGGGCGTCAGGCAGGAAAACAGCCGCACCACGGGCGAAGTTTTGGGCCGGTTGCCCGCCAGCCCGCAGGTGCCCGCCGCCATGGCGGTTGCCGCCGAGGTCGCTTCGCGCACCAGCATATCCAGCGCTTTGGGATTTTCATGCTTGGCGGCAAGTTTCAACACCACCTCGCGCGCCGCGCGCGCCCGGCTGTGCGGGCCGTAGCTGGCTTCCGCGCCCACCACCTCAATACTGGTTTCGGTAAAGTCGGGCATATTCAGGTCGCGATACATGCGGCTGCACCGCTTGAATATCGCCTCGCCGGTTTTTTGCGCCTTGGCGGCCGCGTCAATGCCGCCAATGGTGTGATACATGCCCAGGCGAAAACCATCCTCATAGGTGGCGGAAGTTTTATAACTATCCGTAGGCGGATGGCCTTTGGCGTTGCTGACGCGCACTTTGTCCTTGCCAATTTCCTCGATTTTCACGGCCGAGAAATCACAGCTTACATCAGGCAGCAGATAGGCCTGCGGATCGCCGATTTCATACAGCATCTGTTCGGCAATGGTGCCAAAGCTGACCAGCCCGCCAGTGCCTTCAGGTTTTGACATGACAAAGCTGCCATCAGCGGATATTTCGGCGATGGGGAAGCCGATATTGTCCCAGTCCTGCGACAGATGCCAGTCGGTGTGAATGCCACCGGTTGCCTGCGCGCCGCATTCCAGAATATGCCCGGCCAGACTGCCCGCGCAAAGCCGGTCATAATCATCCAGCTTCCAGCCAAACGCATGAATACAGGCGCCCAGGGTCACCGCGCTGTCAACACAGCGCCCGGTGATCACAATATCCGCGCCATTGCCCAGCGCGGCCACAATTCCCGGCGCGCCCAGATAGGCGTTCATTGACATCAGTTTTGGCGGCATCGATGCGCCGCTGAACATTTCCTTCACACCCGCGCCGCGCATCGCATCGGCGCGCTCAAGAATATCATCGCCGGTGACCACCGCGACTTTCAGTTTCAGGCCCAGCTCATCCACCAGCGCCTGCACCGCCTTGCCGCAGGCAAGCGGATTAACACCGCCTGCATTGGAAATAATTCTGATGCCCTGGCGGGCCGCTTCGGGAAGGATGCCGCGCAATACGCCAGTTACGAAATCCAGCGCATAGCCATGTTCCGGATTTTTCGCACGTGCGCGCGCCATGATTGACATGGTGATTTCCGCCAGATAATCGAACACCAGATAATCGACATTACCGCTGCGCACCAATTGCTGCGCGCCCATGCCGGTGTCGCCCCAAAATCCGGTAGCGCCCCCGATGCGAATGGTTTTTTGTGTGCTCATATCCAGTCCCCCTATATGCCTGGCCCGCATTTTCGCACAGTTAGAGGGCCGGGTCAAAGCTGGCTGCGCTCTCTATTGGGGAGTACTACCATTAAAGCGGATAACGGCAATGTCGCCCGCCTGCAAGGCATCCAGGCGCACAGCCCAGCGATTTGATTCAAACGCCAGCGCACGGCGCAATCCAGATTGCCCGTCAGGGGCGGTCTCTGAGTCCAGCAGCTGTGGCATATTGCTGGCCAGTTGACGAAAGCCATCCGTAATCATTTTACAATATTGCTCCGTTATATCTTCGGCCACCCTGAGTTCAAGCTTCATTCCGGTAATTGCCGCTGCATATTCTTCCTTGCTCCAGAAATGGCTGACCTGTTCTTCCGCCGTGTTCCAGGCGGCAATGCGCGGGCTGTTTTCACCTTGTTTGGTTATCACATAATCAACGATGCAATACTGCCCGTACGGCTTTAATCCGGCTTTTACAGAAAGCAGCAACTGCTTTTTGCCTGGCATCAGATGCAGCGCATCCTTCGAAAAGAAGCAGTCAATTTTGCGATCGGGCCGCTCTATCTTTGCGGGGTCAAGATGTATGATAGGGACTTTTCTGCCCATGCCATGCATGATGGATTGCTCCATCCCGGCCTCGGCTATTTCCGCCACCCATTCATAGGCCGTCACCCATACCCCAAAGGCCGCATTGATGGCCCGCGACGGCCCGCCAAGGCCAGCGCCCAGATCGATCATGCTCATTTCTGAGCTTAACCTCAGTCGGTTGGTCAGATTGACGATGAATTCCGCCGGCCCGGGGGTAAGATTGCCCTCACCCCATAGAGCTTGGGATACGATCAGGCGGGCGGAAACATCCTGCCCTTTAACATGCGGAGCGATAGCTGAACGCTTGTCCGGCGGCGCATGATTTGCGCGGCTGACACTTTGCTGGTCCGGCATGGCGCCGTTCCACCAGTCCAAAAATCTGGCTTTGTATCCATATAAGGCTGACAGCGAGGGCGCATCATATCCATGCCACCAGGCGGCAAGCATCTCCCATAAGGCTAAACGCGATATGGAACGGTCTTCATCCATACCCTCAATCCAATTTTTCCCCGCCCAATTTCACCCATCTAAAGATGTAATAAAATTACATTGCCACTATTAGTATAGTGCTTCCCTTTAACGAGGCGTTAATACGCTTTTTTTGTGCTAGGGCGTGTCGTCAATTAGGGGATTCACATTAGCAGGATTATGTGATTCATAG
>CAYGDL010000075.1:0-10897 GCA_964348545.1 uncultured Alphaproteobacteria bacterium
ACCCGCGACCTTCGGCGTGACAGGCCGACGCTCTAACCAACTGAGCTACACCCCCGTAGCGCCTGTGTAAGCCAGCCCCCCCCGGAATGTCAAGCAGGGTCTCTGCTCTGATGGCGGGTGATATCGGTGTAGGGCGCCGTTAATGGTTTATTTTGTATTGCAATCATATGGCGGTGATCCTACCCATAACGCAATTCAGGCAGGAAAGGATGTGGATAGATGAGCGACTGGAACGCTGGATATGTGACCGATGTCGGCTATACTTTTGGATATTATAATGAATTAAATCCGTTACGTGAAAAACTTGCAATGCTGGCGTCGGGTTATGACATTGCACCCTGTCGCACGGCATGCGAGCTTGGGTTTGGACAGGGCATATCGGTCAATGTCCACGCCGCCGCGCAGCCGGAAACAGCCTATTGGGCAACCGATTTCAATTCCGCTCATGCGGGCTTTGCCCAGATCGTGGCGGGCGCGTCCAATGCCGATGTCAAACTTTTTGACCAGTCATTCGCCGAATTTTGCGCCCGCGATGACATGCCGGGATTTGACAGCATCGGCCTGCACGGCATCTGGAGCTGGATTTCGGATGAAAACCGCGACATCATTGTCGATTTTATCCGTCGCAAGCTGAATGTCGGCGGCGTATTATATATGAGCTATAACACCCTTCCGGGTTGGGCGCCGATGGTGCCGATGCGCCACCTGCTGACTGAACATGCCGCCATTATGAGCCCGCCGGGGCAGGGAATTGTTGCGCGCATTGATAGCGCCCTCACCTTTGCCGAAAAACTTATGACGCTGAACCCACTCTATTCCCGGTTTAATCCGATGGTTGTGGAACGTCTAAACAATATCAAGGCGCAAAATCAGAACTATGTGGCGCATGAATATTTTAACAGCGACTGGCGGCCCATGCCCGTGGCGGAAATGGCCAAATGGCTGGCGCCCGCAAAACTGAGTTACGCCTGTTCGGCGCATTATATGGACCATATTGACGCGGTGAACCTGACCCAGGACCAGCAGGCCTTTCTGCGCGAAATTCCCGACACCCTGTTTCGTGAAACCGTGCGCGACTATATGGTCAATCAGCAATTCCGCCGGGACTATTGGGTCAGGGGTGCGCGTCGGCTATCATCGCTGGAATTGTTGGATATCCTGCGCAGGCAGCGTTTCGTGCTGACGGTCCCGCGCGCAAATATTACGCTCAAGGTGAAAGGGGCGCTGGGCGAGGTGGAGCCAACAGCGGCCATTTATGATCCGATCCTGGATGCCTTTGCGGATAATCAACCCAAAACACTGGGCCAGATCGAACAGACGCTCAAAGACAATAATATCAATATTGCGCAATTGCGCGAAGCGGCGATTATTTTGTGTGGCAGCGGTTATCTGCAACCCGCGCAGGAAGACCGGAAAATCGCAAAGGCCAAGCCATATACGGACAGGCTGAACGCCTTCCTGATCGACAAATCACGCAGCAGCAACGACATGACGCATCTGGCCAGCCCGGTTACAGGTGGCGGCATTGCCGTGCCGCGATTTAACCAGATGTTTCTGAAGGCCAGAGTCCTTGGCAAGAAAACGCCTGCAGAATGGGCAGATGTCACCTGGCAGATCCTGGCCGCGCAGGGGCAGCGCATTCTGAAAGATGGTGCGGCGCTGGAAAGCCCGCAGGCCAATCTGGATGAACTGACCGTACAGGCCAACAATTTTGCTGAATTCCAGGTGCCATCCCTGAAAGCCCTGGGGATTGCCTAGGCTGAGCAGCGCGAGCCATTCGAATGCGAAAGTAAAATAAACTTTTTCCCTATCCGGGCGTGTTACTTTGCGGCCTGATGCTATTGGTTCGCCGCGAACAGTTCCAGGCAGCGCTGTTTGGCCAGTTTGGCGCAGGCTTCATTATAGTCGGTGCGGCGGTCGGACTGGAATCCGTGCCCGGCGTCATAGACATATACGGGAACCTGCGGGTGCGCCGCTTCGATTTTGCGAACCAATGGCATGGGGATGCCTTTGTCATGTTCGCCGAAATGCAGGATCGTGGGGCATTTTGGTTTCTCATTGATATGATCGCCGATGCCGCCGCCATAATAGCCCGCCGCCGCCGCAAGCCCGGTACAGCGGCATGCCGCCACCCAGGCAATCGTGCCGCCATAACAATAGCCGGTCACGTACACCGGGCCTGCATTGCGCCCCTTGAGATAGTCAATTCCGGTTTGCACGTCCGCCATATTTTGTTCGGTGCTGGTTTTGGCGCGCAGGGCCAGGCCCTTTTGAATATCATCCGGCGAATAGCTCGCCTGAAAGTTTTTTTCCGCCCGGTCATACAGCGCGGGCGACACCACCTCCAGCCCGTCTTTCGCCCAGGCGTCGCACACATCCCTGATGTGATCGGTGACGCCGAAAATTTCCATCACGCACACCAGGCCGCCCTTGCGCGCGCCCTGCGCCTCGACATGATAATAATCGATATCCGCGCCGTCGCCGCTTTTCAGCGTGATCATTTTTCCCAGATGCGCCATGTGTCATTCCTCCCGGTTATATTTATGATTTGCGGCTTACCATACCCTGACCGGTAAAGCGCAATACCAGTTCGCCTTTCTGATTGAAGCCTTCATTGGTGCTGCGAATGATGCCCCATCCGGGACGCGATTTCATCACCAGTTTTTCAGCGGTGGTCGCAGAAAAGGTAATGACATCGCCGGGGCGCACCGGATTTGGCCACAGCAGGTTTAGAAACCCCGGCGAAGGCCCGTTCTGGGCTTTTGGTCCAGACGCATCAGTCTCAGGCTTTTCATATTTCGCCATTTGTTCATTGCGATGCTGTATCATTGCGCGCATCCAGCAGGCAATGGTAAACCAGCCGCTGGCGATGATGCCGCCAAAATGTGATGCGCCCGCCGCCACCGGATCAATATGAAACACCTGCGGGTCATATTTGTGTGCGAAAGCGATCATCTCGGCCTCATCCATCTTCCATGCGCCAAGATCGATGCGGTTGCCCAGTTCGATATCTTCCAGCCATTGCGCCATCGGATCAGATCTCCGCGCCGGGATAGCGGCGCACGAAAATCATGTTGCCTTCAATAATCATCTTCACTTCGCCATGCTGATTGGCCATGGTGTGGCGAAACCGGGTCAGCCCCATTTCAGGGCGCGATTTTGACGTGCGGCGCTCCAGACATTCGCGGGTAATGGATAAAACATCACCGGGTCGCACCGGCGCGCGCCATTTGCTCTCATCAAGTCCGGGTGAACCCATGCCTGCGGATTCGAGCAAATAATGATCACACATCATGCGCATCGCCATGGCGCAGCTATGCCAGCCGCTGGCGCACAGTCCGCCCATAAAAGTTTTCTTGGCGGCCTCTTCATCTATATGCATCATCTGCGGATCATATTCGCTGGCGAATGCGATGATTTCTTCTTTGGTGACAGGATAGGCACCAAACTGCGCCACTCCGCCGGGAACGAAATCTTCCCAGTAATATTTTATTTCAGCGCCAGTTTTTTCGCCCATGCTGTCGGTACTTTTACCTGTCACTGCTTTTTCCCCTGTATTATTTCGTCATCTGGCTGGTTAAATGCCTGCGTCAATTCAGTCCCACCGCAGCCCCCAGGGTTGGACCCAGTTCCGTATTCAACACCAGATCGGCGATATAATCCATATCGGTTGGTTCGCGATTGACGATCACCAGCCTGGCGCCGTTCTGTTTGGCCATGACGGGAAAGCCCGCCGCCGGAAACACCACCAGCGACGATCCCGCCACCAGCATCAGGTCGCAGGCCAGCACGGCTTGCTGGGCGCGGCGCATTTCATGTTCCGGCATGCTTTGTCCAAATGAAATTGTTGCGGTCTTGATCATGCCGCCGCACTGGTCACATACCGGCAGCGTTTCGTCACGCAGAAACGCCTCGCGGATCGGATCAATCTCATAGCGTTCGCGGCAGCCCAGACAGCGCGCATAGCTGTTATTTCCATGCAGCTCGATCACCTGTTCATCGGGCACGCCGGAATCCTGATGCAGATTATCGATATTCTGGGTGATGACATGCGACACCAGGCCGCGCCGCACCAGTTGCGCCACCGCCAGATGGCCGCGATTGGGCTTGGCGCTTTCCAGCACGCTTTCCATGGCGAATTTACGCCGCCAGCTTTCGCGCCGCATTTCTTCGGAGCGCATAAAATCATCGAAATAAATCGGCTTGTATTTGGTCCACAATCCGCTGCCCGGGCTGCGAAAATCCGGAATGCCGGATTCCGTGCTGATGCCCGCCCCGGTAAAAACCACGGCGCGTTTGCTGGCCGCCAGCAAATCCCGCAAATGATCGATGCTCATGGCGTGCTCCCTGAAGTCTTTGCACCAGTTTAGCCGCCTTGCCCGGCCGCTGCTAGAGGGGGATTTTCTCCGCCCGCGCGGCATCCAGATAGCGGCAGGTTTTGACGGACAGGTCATCGTTCAGTTCAAACGCCAGCGGGTTGCCGGTGGGGATTTCCAGATGCACGATATCCTCGTCACTGATCTTCAGCAGATGCTTGCACAGTGCGCGCAGGCTGTTGCCATGAGCGGCGATGATCAGATTTTCACCGGCCAGCAAATGCGGCGCAATTTCGGCCTGCCAGTAGGGCAACACCCGGTCCAGTGTGCTCTTCAGTGATTCCGTTCCCGGCAATTGCGCCGCGCTCAGGCCCTTGTAACGCGGGTCAAATCTGGGATGGCGCTCATCATCCTCGGCCAGCGGCGGCGGGGGCGTGTCAAAGCTGCGCCGCCAGATATGCAGTTGCGCCTCGCCATGTTTGTCGGCGGTTTCGGCCTTGTTCAGGCCCTGTAATGCGCCGTAATGGCGCTCGTTCAGTTCCCAGGCCTTGATTTCCGGCAGCCAGACCAGATCCATTTCTTCCAGCACAATCCACAAGGTGCGGATGGCCCGCTGCAATACCGATGTATAGGCGCGCTCAAAGCGATAGCCGCCCGCGCGCAGCAATTGCCCGGCCTTGCGCGCCTCGGCCACACCCTGATCGGTCAGGGGCACGTCATGCCAGCCGGTAAAGCGGTTTTCCAGATTCCATTGGCTCTGGCCATGGCGGATCATTACGAGTGAGGGCATGCGGTTTTCCCCTTGGAGCCGGTCAATCAAGCGGCGGTGTTAGCCCATTTGGCGTTTTTCTTCCAGCATGTTCGAAGAAATGTTGAAATTGTTCCTGAAAATACGGTAGCTTCCCAAATTCCGCATAACTTTGTGGATATTAAAATTTATAACATGTAAGAATTGTAGAATTATAGACCCTGCCACGCGTGTAAAATCAGTCAGGTCGGAGAGGAAGAAATCGATGAGTAAATTCATCGCGGGGCTTGTTGCGGCCTTGATGCTATTGCCGCCAGCGCCTGCGCGGGCGGTGGAGGCCATTCAGTTGCTCAATGTCTCCTATGATCCGACCCGGGAATTTTACGAAAAATACAATGTCCTTTTCGCCAAATTCTGGCGCGACAAAACCGGCCAGCAGGTCACGGTGCGTCAGTCGCATGGCGGATCGGGCAAGCAGGCGCGTTCAGTCATTGAAGGGTTGCGCGCCGATGTGGTGACGCTTGCGCTGGCTTATGATGTGGATGCGATTGCGAATAGGGGCCGAAAATTATTGCCGCCGGACTGGCAGCAAAAGCTGCCCAATAACAGCGCGCCCTTTACCTCCACGATCGTCTTTCTGGTGCGTAAGGACAATCCAAAGCAGATCAGGGACTGGGATGATCTGGTGCGCGACGGCGTTGCGGTGATCACTCCCAACCCAAAAATTTCCGGCGCCGCGCGCTGGAGCTATATGGCGGCCTGGGGATATGCCCTGAAAAAATATGGCAGTGAAGAAAAAGCGCAGCAATTTGTGACCAAACTCTATAAAAATGTGCCGGTTCTGGATGCGGGCGCGCGCGCATCGACCACAACATTCGTGCAGCGCGGCATCGGCGACATATTGCTGGCATGGGAGAATGAGGCCTATCTGGCGGAATCGGAATTTGGCCGGGGGCAGTTTGATATAGTCATCCCGTCGCTGAGCATGCTGGCCGAACCGACGGTCGCGGTGGTTGAAAAAAATACCGCAAAGCGTGGGACACAGGATGTGGCGCGCGACTATCTGGAATATCTGTATTCGAAAGAGGCGCAGGAACTGGCGGCAAGTTATTATTATCGGCCCAGTAATCCGTTGGTCGCCAAAAACAATGTGGACCGGTTTGCCAAACTGAAACTATTGCGGATTGATGAATTGGGCGGGTGGAAGGCGGCGCAAGAAAAGCATTTTGCCGATGACGGCGTTTTCGATCAGATCTATCAGCAATAACAGTTCCACATAATGGGTTTAGTGGCGGGCATGCGAAAATTCAGAGAACCAAGTGTCATACCGGGCTTTAATATTACGCTTGGCATTACACTCATCTATCTTGGGCTGGTTGTATTGCTGCCCTTGTCGGGGCTGTTCATCACGACGGCTGGCGTCAGCTTTGCTGAATTCTGGAAAACCGTGACATCGGCGCGCGTCATGAGTGCTTATCGCGTCACTTTTGGGGCGTCTATCGCCGCTGCATTCATCAATGTGTTTTTTGGACTGATAGTTACCTGGGTATTGGTGCGCTACAAATTTCCTGGCAAGCGGATAATGGATGCGATGGTGGATTTGCCCTTTGCCCTGCCAACGGCGGTTGCGGGCATTGCCCTGACGGCACTGTACGCGCCGCAAGGCTGGATTGGCCGTTATTTCGAACCGCTGGGTATCAAGATTGCCTTTACCCCGATCGGCATCACCATTGCGCTGGTGTTTATCGGCCTGCCCTTTGTGGTGCGCACCGTGCAACCCGTGCTGGAGGATATGAACCGGGAATATGAAGAGGCCGCTGTCAGTCTGGGTGCGACCCGCTGGCAAACCTTTTATTATGTCATCCTGCCCGAACTGACGCCCGCATTAATGACGGGCTTCGCCATGGCGCTGGCGCGCGCCCTGGGGGAATATGGTTCGGTGATATTTATTGCGGGAAATATGCCCGGTGTTTCTGAAATTATCCCGCTGATCATCATTACCAAGCTGGAACAATATGATTATACCGGCGCCACATCCATTGCCGTGGTGATGTTGCTGGCGTCCTTTATCATGCTGTTCGCGATCAATGTGCTTCAAACCTGGAGCCGCAGGAGGCGCAATGAATAACGTTTCTGCAAGTCGCATTCCGGTGGTTATCAGGCGCACGTCACCCATTGCGGGACCGCCCTGGTTCAGAGCGGCGCTGATTGTGACTTCCGTCATATTTATCACAGCTCTTATCGGCCTTCCCGTGGCGGCCGTGTTTACCGAGGCGCTGCGTAAGGGATTTTCAGCCTATACGGATAGTTTGCAAACGGACTATGCGGTGGCTGCCATCAAATTGACATTGCTTGTGGCGGCGATTGCGGTGCCGTTCAATCTTGTGTTCGGTATTGTCGCCAGTTGGGCCATCACCAAGTTTGAGTTTATTGGCAAACAGTTGCTGATCACCCTGATCGATCTGCCATTCTCTGTGTCGCCGGTGATTTCAGGGCTGATCTATGTGCTGCTGTTTGGGGCCAATAGTGTTTTTGGCGAATGGCTTATCGACAATGATGTGCAGATTGTGTTTGCCGTTCCGGGTCTGGTTATTGCGACGATCTTTGTCACCTTCCCCTTTGTGGCGCGCGAATTGATCCCGCTGATGCAGGAACAGGGTACAGAAGAAGAAGAAGCGGCCATCCTGCTGGGGGCCAGCGGTTGGCAGCTTTTTTTCCAGGTGACATTACCGAATATCAAATGGGCGCTGTTATATGGGGTGCTGTTATGCAACGCCCGCGCAATGGGTGAATTTGGCGCGGTCTCTGTTGTATCAGGGCATATAAAGGGCGAGACCAACACCATTCCGCTGCATGTGGAAATTCTCTATAATGAGTATAATTTTGTGGCGGCCTTTGCTGTTGCCTCCATCCTTACACTGCTTGCACTGATTACGCTGCTGCTGAAAACCCTGCTTGAAAGCAGATTCAGAAGCCCCACCAACCGGCACTAATACAGGCGCTTACACCTATGGGCATTCAGGTCAACGATATCTCCAAGCAATTCAACAATGATTTTGTTGCGCTGAATAATGTCAGCCTCGACATCAAATCGGGGGAACTGATTGCGTTGCTTGGCCCGTCCGGGTCCGGAAAAACCACATTGCTGCGTATTATTGCGGGCCTGGATTTTGCGGACTCAGGATCCGTGATTTTGGACGGGCAACATCAGCAGAGCAAAAATGTGAAAGAGCGTAATGTCGGTTTTGTGTTTCAGCATTATGCGCTGTTCAAGCATATGACCGTGTTTCAGAATGTGGCGTTTGGCCTGAGTGTGCGTCCAAAAATAACGCGCCCGTCAGACACCGAAATCCGCCGCAGGGTGATGGAGCTGCTGGAGCTTATTCATCTTGAGGCGTTCCATGACCGCTATCCAAGTCAGCTATCGGGTGGCCAGCGCCAGCGTGTGGCGTTGGCGCGCGCGCTGGCGGTGGAACCCAAGGTGCTGTTGCTGGACGAACCGTTCGGCGCGCTGGACGCCAAGGTGCGCAAGGAATTGCGCCGCTGGATGCGCCGTCTGCATGACGATATTCACATCACCACGATCTTTGTAACCCATGATCAGGAAGAAGCCATGGAAGTGGCCGACCGCGTGGTGGTGATGAGCAATGGCCACATCGAACAGGTGGGCACCCCTGAACAGGTCTATCACCATCCCATCAATGGTTTTGTGTACGACTTTCTTGGAAATTATAACGAGTTCGATGGCTGGAAAGATGAAAACGGCAAGGTCCATCTGGCGGAAACCGATATTGTGGAAATCCCGGAAGAGGCGGTTTTGCAAACCAGTAATACGCCCGGATGGCTTGGGCGTTATCCCGAAATTAGTCATGTGGTGAACAGGGTTGTGCCGGGCCTGCTGCCGGAAAAAACCGCCCCGGTTCTGGTCAAAAGGAAGAAAACCATCCGCCGGCCGGAAAATGCGCGGGCGGTGAAATTATTCACCCGCCCGCACGAGATTTTTGTCAGCAAGGTGCTGGACGGGGAGGAATATGTCACGGCCATTGTGATGCATGTCAATCCGGCCAGTGCGCTGGTCAAGCTGGAGCTGGAACGCCCCGGCGGCGCGCTGGTACAGGCGGAAATTCCCAAAACCGTGGTGGACGAACTGAATATCAAAAGGGGCGATACGCTGTATATCCGCCCCAAGGCGACACGGGTGTTTGAATAGGGCCGCGTAATGCTCTAGCATCCTCCCCCAATAGTTCATAAAATCTAGGGAGGCCATCATGGCGAAGTTCGGGAATTACAAGCTGCTTGGTGTTGATCTGGGCGATGATTATATCGCCACCGTCGAAATGCAGAATGGCGATCTGAATTTCTTCGATCTGGAAATGCTGACATCACTGGCGGATTGCTTTGCCGATCTGGACAGGGAGCCCAAATGCCGCGCCATCGTTCTGGCGTCCGCTGGCCGGGCGTTCTGCGCCGGCGCGAATTTCGCCAGCGGCGCGCGCGCCGAAGGGCTGGCCGCCAAAACTGAAAGCCCCAGCGGCAGCCCGCTCTATGATCAGGCGGTGCGCCTGTTCACCAACAAAAAGCCCATTGTCGGCGCGGTGAATGGCGCGGCCATCGGCGGCGGGCTTGGCCTGTGCCTGGTGCCGGATTTCCGCGTCGCCTGTCCCGAGGCGCGCTTTGCCGCCAACTTCACCCAGTTGGGTTTTCATCCGGGCTTTGGCCTGACCCACACTCTGGTTGCGCTGGTGGGCCAGCAAAAGGCCTGGCACATGATGTTCACCGGCAGACGCGTAAAGGCCGAAGAGGCGCTGGAAATGGGCATGATCGACCGTCTGGTTCCCGCCCCCCAGGTGCGCGCCGCCGCCCGTGAAATGGCGCTGGAACTGGCCTCCGCCGCACCCCTTGGCGTCATGGCGGTGCGCGAAACCGTACGCATGGGCCTGGCCGACCGGGTACGCGCCGCCACCGCGCGCGAATTGCAGGAACAAAACAAACTGCAAGGCACCGAAGACATGAAAGAAGGCATCCGCGCCACCGCCGAACGCCGCCCGGCAAAATTTGTGGGGCGGTAGCGTAGCGTGCACCAGAGAGTGTGCCCATTAGATTGAGGTATGCCAAAACTTCGGCCTGTCACCCCGGGATTTATTCCAGGGCCAAAAACACAGGCTTTCCCTTGTAACCCTGAACCCCGGAATAAATCCGGGGTGACAGGTTGAGGGCAGGGTGCGCCTGAATCTAAACGCGGCATGCCCTAGCCCCGCAATACCGGCGCCCAGCATAATTGCCCGCGCGCTTATTACGTGATTTGCACCTGGCATACTCCAAAATTAGCCTTACGGTTCCATATAGTCATATACAGTGTAAAGCTGATTTATCGGAACGCTAAAATGCGCATTTTTTTCAATTATAAATGGCAGTATTCTCACATTAATATAATATATCCCCTTTGAAATGCACAATATAGCAATTTTTTCAGACAATTAACAATATGCTAGATATCCCAGAATGTGCCAGCTATGATGCATCCTGATGACGCATTTTTTTACGGTTGGGAGCGTTGCGGTGAATTCGGAGCAGGTGATTGCAAATTTACACAAGGTGGCGGCCGGATTTGCCGAACAGCGGACCGAGCGGCTGACGCGCAATCACCTGGAGCGTTCGGATTTTGATCTGTTGGCTAAAGCCGGTTTTCTGGGCACGGGGCTTGCCGAGGCCGATGGTGGGCTGTGGAAAAATGTGCAACAATCAACCCGGCCCTATGCGGAAATGATCCGCACCATTGCCATGGGCGATCCGTCCGTGGCGCTTGTCGCCGCCATGCATCCCTGTGTGCTGG
>CAYGDL010000076.1:0-10879 GCA_964348545.1 uncultured Alphaproteobacteria bacterium
GGTTGTGCTGCGTGGGTTTCGTTGCAACGCTTCGCGCTGCGAAAGCCGCGCTCCGTCCACCGAGAAGTGCGCCTTGCTCAAAAGCCGCTCAAACTCCCGCGACAGCCCCGTAAGCCGCGTCATTCACTACTTCGCGGATCAGCCGCAGCGCAGGCTTGGCGTGAACCCGGCTTTCTATCTCAATATAGCTGAAAAGCTGTCCATTCGAACGATCCTCTCCGCGCATCTGGAAAGCCCATCTCGCTTTTACATTGCAAAAACAGAATCACAATCACATAAATATAAGCTGTAGTTTTCCAGCAGCCTGCTAAAGCGTGTTTCAGATCCCTGCCCGTACAGATCAAGCGCTGCGGAATGACGCGGTAAAGCGCGCGCCCCGTATTTTTCCATCCTCTGCCGTGCGATTACTGGCGTTCAGATGGCCGCCATAGGCTTCGGTGATCTGCCGGGAGATGCTGAGGCCAAGTCCGGAATGACGGCCAAACGCTTCGCCCTGCGGGCGTTCGGTGTAAAAACGCTCAAAAATTGTTTCAATATTTTCCTGCGGTATGCCGGGGCCTTCATCATCTATCGTGACCAGCACTTCCTTGCCTCGCCGGATAATCGAGACGGTAATCGTTCCGCCCGGTGGGCTGAATGACGCCGCATTCTCCAGCAGATTGCGCATGACCTGACCTATGCGCCCCTCGCCCCCCAAAACGATAAAGCGGTCCTGCGGATTTACCTCAAGCCGGATGACCGGCATGTCATCGCGGGTTTCAACAAAGATTTCGATCAGTGCACTGAACAGGCTGGCCAATTCCACAGGCTCCACCGGAGCGCGCGAAAGTTGCGCATCCAGACGCGATGCCTGCGATATATCACTGATCAGACGGTCCATCCGGCGTACATCATCCTGTAATATATGCAGCAATTTATCGCGCGTTTCCTGATCCCTGGCGCGCGGCATGCTTTCCACGGCGCTGCTGATGGAGCTGAGCGGATTTTTTATTTCATGGGCGACATCGGCCGCAAAATGTTCATTGGCGTCGATGCGGTCATAGAGTGCTGCCGTCATATCGGCAAGCGCCGCCGACAGATCGCCGATTTCATCATTGCGCCGACTGAAATCCGGGATTGATGAGCGCCCGCCCTTGCGGTTACGTACATTTTCGGCGGCTTCCGCCAGCCGCCTTATGGGGCGCACAATGGTGCCCGCCATCACCACCGACATCACCACACCAATGGCCAGCGCCACCAGAAATACTTCGAGTATGGAGCGCCGTTCAGCCCGGACAATTTCGTCAATATCCCCGGCCTCTGTTGTCAGCATCAGACTGCCCAGCACCATTCTGAAACGCTGCACGGGAACCGCAACACTCAGAATAGGTTCACCCATGCTGTTTTCGCGCACCGCGTTGGCAGGCTGACCCTCCAGTGACAGCATGACTTCTATGAATTCACTGCCCTGGGTGTTTTCCACCTCCCTATAGAGGGGGCGCTGCCAATTGGTCAGGCGATTGCCCAGACTGGAATAGAGCTGTTCGATCATGTCCGCGAGCCGTTGACTGAGGCGGGGCGCTTCCAGGGTGAAACTTTGCACCGGTTCGGGCAGAATTCTTTTGCGGCTGTCAACGATCAGCGCACCGTCTTCGCGAAAAAGCCGGGCGCGGGTCTGGGTCGGCAAGACCAGGCGATTGAGTATCTGGGCGGCGAGGGCCGGATTGATGCGATTGACATCCAGACCCCGCGCACTGGTGAAGGCGATCGCGCTGGCGATAATTTCCGCCTGCGTCGTCAGTGCTTCAATACGGGATTCGATCAGGCCGGTGCGAAACTGATTGAGATAGAGCGCGCCCCCGACAAACAGTCCCAGCCCGACAACATTGACCACCAGAATCTGTCGCGTAAGCGAAGAAAATGGCCGACGCCTGCGCACCCGCGCGGAATTTGCGGGCTTGCGCCGCCACAGGCCATGCCGCAGCTTTTCAGCAATATTCCCAATTAACGCAATGATTTTCAGCTTCGGCTTCCGACTTCGTTATAACGATAGCCAACCCCATAAAGCGTTTCGATGGCCGAAAAGGAATCGTCCACCATTTTGAATTTCTTTCGCAGCCGCTTGATATGGCTGTCAATGGTGCGGTCATCCACATAGACCTGATCATCATAGGCCACATCCATCAATTGATCCCGGCTTTTGACATGGCCCGGGCGCAGCGCCAGCGCCTGCAACAGCAAAAACTCGGTCACGGTCAAAACCACATCTTCACCGCTCCAGGTGCAGGCATGGCGCTGCGGATCCAGCACCAGCCGTCCCCGGACCATCGGCCTGGCGTCTTCGGCCCCGGCTTCGCCCCGCCCCGCAACGGCCTCAGCGCGGCGCAGCACGGCGCGAATACGCTCGATCAACAGGCGTTGCGAAAAGGGTTTGCGGATATAATCATCGGCGCCCATTTTCAGGCCCAGAACTTCATCCATCTCATCATCTTTTGAAGTCAGGAAGATGACTGGAAAGCTGCCTTTAAGCCGCAGGCGGCGCAACAATTCCATACCATCCATACGGGGCATCTTGATATCCAGCACCGCCATGTCCGGCGGATTGGCGTCCAGCGCGGTCAGGGCCGTGGCGCCATCCGTATAGGTCCGGACGTGAAATCCCTCGGCTTCCAGCGCAATGGTCACCGAGGTCAAAATGTTCTGATCGTCATCCACTAACGCAATCATGGGCATGGCCATAGCCTCGCTGTTTGAACCTGGCATAATTGTTGGTGGCAACTGAGCCGAAAATGTGGCGAAATCTAGCTGATTTAATGTGTTTCGTTTATATGTAATCCATGCAGGCCGAACCGTCTTCCAAAATAAAGCAATTAGCCATGCAGGCCCGCAGCCTGATCCGGGGGGCTCGCACGGCGGCGCTTGGCACCCTTATGGCGGAGAATGGCGCGCCCTATGGCAGTCTGGTGCTGAGCGCCACCGCATATAATGCGGCCCCGGTGCTTTTACTGTCCAGACTGGCCGTTCATACCAAAAATCTGGCGCGGGATCCGCGAATATCGCTGCTTTATGACGCGGTGAGCGGCCTGGAGGAACCCCTGACCGGGGCGCGGCTTAGCCTTGTTGGCAACCTTCGGCTAGTGCCTGATATGGATTTGGCGCATTGCCGGGGCCGCTTTCTGGCGCGCCATCCAGGGGCCGCCGCCTATATTGATTTTGCCGATTTCAACTTGTACCGGATGCAGCCCGACAGGGCGCATCTGGTGGCGGGCTTTGGTCAGATAGACTGGATAGAGGGCGGGGATCTGCTGCTGGGACCGTCGCAATGCGGCGCGCTGGCCGAGGCCGAAGCCGGCATTCTGGCCCATATGAATGGCGACCATTCAGACAGTATTGCCCTTTATGCGCAGAATTTGTTGGGTTTGCCGGGGGGCGCCTGGAAAATGACCGGCTGTGACCCGGAAGGGTGCGATCTGCAAATGGGGGCCATGCACGCCCGGCTGCCCTTTGCCTCCAGCCCCCGGACAGTGGCGCAGATGCGCCAGGAACTGGTTGCGCTTAGCCAGCAAGCAGGTGCAAGAAATGACTTATAATCATATGGTTAGATAAATTATCAGTAATTTATTGAACAAAACCGGATTTATGTGACCGGCATACCCGCGCAATTCAGAAAAAATGGGCATAGCCAGCCTGTGTCGTGGTAATCCTGCTTGCAGCGCGCTGGTCTGGATATTAGTTTGCGCGTCACTTTGTTTTATTCCGAGACTGACGCAATAGATGATCCTGCTATAGAGAAAAATTGGCGAAAAATTGATGGGGTAGCCCATAATTGGGGGCTTCTGGTATTGGTTTTAGGAAATGCAGCTTGAGTCGCACGACAGTAAAATGAATGCGGCCAATGGGAGGAAATAGTGAAACATTCAGGACGCTTTGTCAGTAAAGTTGGCATCGAAAAACAGGGCATTTCCAAAGCCCGGATTGTGCATTGGAACGATTGCGCCGCCACACTGTACCAGATGGCGGTGGTGCGTGACGAAGGCATGGTCGCCGAGGGCGGGCCACTGGTGGTGCGAACAGGCGCGCATACCGGTCGTTCGGCGCAGGATAAATTCACCGTGCGCGACGCCACGACCGAAAAGAATGTCTGGTGGGACAATAACAAGGCCATGACGCCCGAGCATTTTGCGGCGCTTCACAAAGACATGCTGGCCTATACCGAAGACAAGGAATTATGGGTTCAGGATCTTTACGGCGGCGCCGATCCGAAATCGCGGCTGAATGTGCGGGTGATCACCCAGCATGCGTGGCATTCGCTGTTTATCCGGCATTTGCTGGTAGAACCTGAATTGTCGGAACTGGCGGCCTATGCCCCTGAATTCACCATTCTGCATTTGCCGGATTTTGAGGCGGATCCGGCGCGCCATGGCGGCCGCAGCGAGACCATGATTGCGGTGAATTTCGCGCAACGCACGGTGTTGATTGCGGGCACCAGCTATGCGGGCGAAATCAAGAAATCAGTGTTCACCATTCTGAATTATCTGTTGCCGGAACGCGGCATCATGCCGATGCATTGTTCGGCCAATGTTGGCGCGAATGGGGAATCTGCGATATTTTTCGGCCTGTCGGGAACCGGTAAAACCACGCTTTCCGCAGACGCCAGCCGGACCCTGATCGGCGACGATGAGCATGGCTGGGCCGATGATGGCGTATTCAATTTCGAAGGCGGCTGTTACGCCAAGATGATCCGTCTGTCGCCGGAGGCGGAGCCGGAAATCCATGCGACGACGCGCATGTTCGCAACGGTGCTGGAAAATGTCGTTATTGATCCGGAGACGCGCAAGCTTGATCTGGATGATGACAGCTATGCGGAAAATTCGCGCGGGGCCTATCCCACTTCCTATATTCCGAACGCCAGCCGCACCGGGGTTGCGCAGGGAAACCCCAAAAACATTATCATGCTGACAGCGGATGCGTTTGGCATTCTGCCGCCCATTGCAAAACTGAGCGCAAGCCAGGCCATGTATCATTTCCTGTCGGGTTACACGGCGCGCGTCGCGGGCACCGAAAAGGGCGTGACCGAACCTTCCGCCACATTCTCCACCTGTTTTGGCGGCCCGTTCATGCCCCGTCACCCCAGCGAATATGGCAATCTGTTGCGCGACAAGATCGCGGCGCAGGATGTGGATTGCTGGCTGGTGAATACAGGCTGGACCGGCGGCGCCTATGGCGTTGGCAGGCGCATGCCGATCAGGGAAACCCGCGCTTTGCTTGCGGCGGCGCTGGATGGCTCATTGGCCAGGGCAAGTATGCGGCTGGATCCGAATTTCGGGTTCCAGGTGCCTGTGGCGGTCCCTGGCGTTGACACGTCAATACTCGATCCACGCAGCACATGGACGGACAAAAACGCCTATGACGCGCAGGCGCAAAAGCTGGTCGCCATGTTCGTCAGGAATTTTGAAAAATTCGTCGATCATGTCGGCGAGGATGTCCGCGCCGCCGCCCCAAGTGCTGCGTGAAGCAGCGCGCTCATGGCAAGTGCTGCGTGAAGCAGCGCGTGGCCGAAGAAAAATAATTCAGCCGGGATGGCTAATTGAATTCCTCGGCCGGATAGACGCCCCATAAAGTATCACGGCGCATCCATCCGCCGTCTTTTTCAAACGCGATGGCGCACCATTCCTCTTTGCAGGTGCTGATTTCGCCGATAGCCCCATCTTCAGCCATAAGCACCATTTTGCCCAGCGCGGCCTTTTCATAGGCCGGGATGGGTGCGCCGGTTTTGCTGTTGCCAATGACCATCGCCATGCGCTTTCCACTCAGCATGGTTTTATGCACCCAGCCGACATCGCCGCCCGGTTCCCGGATTTTGCGCCAATGTTCAAATTCTCCGATCACCTCGACCGGCAAATGCCGACGTTGCAGGATCCAGGCAATTGGAAACTGCCGTCCCGGTCCGACACGAAGATTGACGCGGGCGGATGCAATACTGACAAAGCGCGGAATCGGCAAACCGGAGCCGGCGATGCTGGATTTGGCGGGCAGCGGCTCGGGCGCCACCGCCTCTGTCGCAGCAAGAGCCGGGACTGCCAGCATTGCGCCCAACAGGATCAGCCCTGGCCCAAAACGATAGCCCGAGATAAAACGCCGCCAGATCATTCAAAACCATTCCGTTAGAAAAAGATTAAAAGACCGATGCCGTGCTTATGCCCCGCTCAGGCGCAGCCGGTCAATGCGGTAGTTTGTTTCGCTGCTTAAGTTCTGCTAGATAGAGGGGTGTATATTCCGTGCCGCCACAGGCGGTTAAATGCAGGTATCCGGCAAATGACCATAAAACCCCTCGTAATTGTTACCCGCAAACTGCCCGACGCGATTGAGACGCGGATGCGCGAGCTGTTCGATGCGCGGCTAAATCTTGAAGATAAGCCCATGACGCCGGGGGAATTGGCCGAGGCGTTGAAGATCGCGGATGTGCTGGTGCCAACGCTCACTGACCGGCTGGAAAGCCGCATTCTCGCCCAGGCTGGTGAAAAGCTGAAGCTGATCGCAAACTTTGGCACCGGCGTTGATCATATAGATGTCGAATCGGCGCGCTCGCGCGGCATCATCGTCACCAATACGCCGGGTGTCCTGACCGAGGATACCGCCGATATGACCATGGCGCTGATTCTTGCCGTGCCGCGCCGCATCACCGAAGGGCTGGACATGCTGCGTGCGGGCGAGTGGGGCGGCTGGGCGCCCACCGGGCTGCTGGGGCGGCGCATTTATGGCAAGCGGCTGGGCATTATCGGTATGGGGCGCATCGGCCAGGCGGTGGCGAAACGCGCCCGCGCCTTTGGCCTGCAAATTCATTATCACAACCGCCACAGGGTCAATGCGGCGATAGAAGAAAGCCTGGAGGCGACCTATTGGGAAAGCCTCGATCAGATGCTGGCGCGCATGGATATTATTTCGGTGAATTGCCCGCATACGCCGGCGACATTCCACCTGCTGTCGGCGCGGCGTCTGCAATTGCTGCAACCGCATGCCTATATCGTCAACACGGCGCGCGGTGAAATCATCGATGAAAACGCCCTGACCCGCATGCTGATCGGCGGCAAGATTGCGGGCGCGGGCCTCGACGTGTTCGAGCATGAACCGGCGGTGAACCCCAAACTGCTGGGGCTGAAAAATGTGCTGCTGCTGCCGCATATGGGATCGGCCACCATGGAAGGCCGGGTCGATATGGGCGAAAAGGTCATTATCAACATCAAGACCTTTGTTGATGGCCACGCGCCGCCCGACCGGGTGATTCCCAGCATGCTGTGATTTCACCGGAACGGCCGCGCGCGAAAACTCCGCGCGGGGCCGTTATTATTTGCGCCAATACTCAATATATTGGTTGACTATCAACTAGTCAGTTGATAATATCGCCGCATGAACCAAAACCAGGCCATACTGCCTATTACCGGCAATGAAGAAGCGCATGCCGAAGAAATGCTGAGCCGCGCTTTCTTTGCCCTGTCGGACCCGGTGCGGCGCGCCATTCTGGAACGGCTGCGTGAGCGGCCGCTGCTGGTGTCGGAGCTTGCGGCGCCCTTTGATATTTCGTTGCAGGCGGTCTCTAAACACATTCAGGTTCTGGTGCGCGCGGGCCTGGTGCAGCAGTCTCGCACCGGACGCATCAGCACTTGCAGCCTGGACATCGGCCCCCTGTTTGACGCCGCTGTCTGGATCAACCGCTACAGTCATTACTGGCAGGCTCAGTTTGATCATCTGGTAACGGCGTTGGAAGATATTGACCAGCGCCGCGCATCAAAGAAGAAACCCGTCAGGAAAACAATAACCCGGGACGTGAAAAGTAGCCGTTGAAGTTCGATCACCAGCTTTAAGGGAGATACAGCATGGTCAATCATAAAGTGGTTACAAGAAGCGAATGGATAGATGCGCGCAAGCAGCTTCTGGCAAAGGAAAAAGAATTCACCCGGCTGCGCGATCAGTTGAGCGCCCAGCGCCGCGAACTGCCCTGGGTGCGGGTGGATAAGGATTATATGTTCGAAGGGCCAGACGGCAAGCGTTCTCTTGGGGACCTGTTTGACGGGCGCAGCCAGCTGATCATCTATCATTTCATGTTTGATCCGGAGTGGGAGTCGGGCTGCAGAAGCTGTTCCTTCTGGGCCGATAATTTCAACGGCATCGGCGTGCATCTCAATCAGCGCGATGTGACGTTCGCCGCCGTCTCGCTGGCGCCATTGCCCAAACTTCAGGCCTACGCCAAACGCATGGGCTGGAGTTTTCCGTGGTTTTCGTCCTTCGGGACGGATTTCAATTATGATTTCGGGGTCTCGTTCAGAGCCAATGATCTCGCCAATGGGTGGGTTAATTATAATTACGAACAGCGCGAAACGAACATGACGGAACTTCCCGGTATTAGTGTGTTTAGCAAGGATGACGCCGGCGCGGTGTTTCATACCTATTCCTGTTACTCGCGCGGATTGGATATGCTCAACGGCGCCTATCATCACCTCGATCTGGTTCCAAAGGGACGTGATGAAGCGGGCCTGGAATACCCGATGGCGTGGATACGCCCGCACGATATGTACGGCAAGTGAGATAACGAAGGAGGTTCATGCAATGCGATATTCGGAAGCAACCGGAAAACTGACCGGATACCGCCAGCAGATTATCGAAATCCGCGAGGCGATGCGCAAGGTGCAAACCGAAATCGAGCCGCAGGAGGTGAGCGATTATACTTTCAAAAGCCTTGACGGCAAGGTGTCACTTTCAAATCTGTTTGGCGGCAAGGAGGATCTGTTCGTCATTCATAATATGGGCGCGTCCTGCGCTTATTGCACCTTGTGGGCCGATGGATATAATGGCGCCTATGAACATCTGGCGAGCCGCGCGGCCTTTGTGATCAGCAGTCCCGATGCGCCCGAAATTCAAAAAAGCTTTGCGCAAAAGCGCGGCTGGCGCTTTCCCATGGTCAGCCATCAGGGATCATCATTTGCCGCGGACATGGGTTACCGGTCCGAGACGGGCGGGTTGATGCCCGGTGTCTCGGTGTTTCAACGCAAGCGTGGAAAAATCTGCCGCGTATCTGACACAATATTCAATCACAGTGACGAATTTTGCGCCGCCTGGCGTTTGTTCGATTTATTGCCGGAGGGCGCCAATGGCTGGCAGCCCAAGTTTACTTACCCTTAGGATGCTGCAATGGCCTGGCGCAAGTCACCTCCTGAACTTGTGGATTTGTTCAATAAGGTTCTGCCGAAAGATTCGCAGGTGGAGCGCCGTCAAATGTTCGGCTATCCGTGCGCGTTTGTGAACGGCAATATGTTCACAGGTCTGCATCAGGAAGATTTTATCGTCCGGCTGGACGATAAAGAGCGCGCAACCATGCAGGAAAAAGAAGGCGCCGGAAATTTTATGCCCATGCCGGGGCGAATCATGCGCGAATATGTGGCGTTTCCTGAACATATTCTGAATGACGAAAAGGCGGTTAAACGGTGGCTGAAACTGTCTCTCTCCTATGCCGGAAAATTGCCGCCGAAAACCAGAAAGGCCAGGAAATCAACCCCACAAAAAAGGAGTGTCACATGACCATTGAAATTTTTGCTTTTCCCCTTAGCCCGCGCGCTTTCAAGGCGCTGGTGGTCGCGAATTATCTGGGGGTGAACTACACGTTACATGTGCTGGATCCGCGCAAAGGAGATTTTCAAAAGCCGGAATATGCGGCCATTAATCCGAACATGCGCATGCCAACCCTGAAGGATGGCGATTATATTGTCTGGGAAGCCAACGCCATTCAGCAATATCTGGCCCTGCAAAAACCTGAAAGCGGCCTGTTGCCGAAGGATGAGCGCGCGCGCCTTGACGTGACCCGGTGGCAGTTCTGGGATCTTGCCCATTGGGATCCCAATTGTGTCGTCTATACGTTTGAGAATGTGGCGAAGCCAATGGTGATGGGCATCAATGATCCTGACGCTGCGGCCCTTGCGATGGCGGAAGAAAAATTCAACCGCTCCGCAAAAGTTCTTGAGGGCCAGTTAAAAGGGAAAAAATTTGTCACCGGCGGCACGCTGACGCTGGCGGACTTTTCTCTCGGCTGCGGGCTGGTCCATGCGGAAATGGCGAAAATTCCGCTTGGGTCTTACCCGGAAATTAAACGCTGGCTGGCAAGCCTGCAAGCATTGCCCGCATGGCAAAAGACCGTTGCGCAGGCGCAGCAGTAAGTATTGCCCTACCCCGGCGCATATTCCGCCGGATCAAGTGACGTAATCACCGCTTGTGCACCGCACAGGCGGCAGTGCGGATCGGGCCGCACCCTGATCTTGCGGAACATGGTGTCGAGCGCATCGTAAATCAGCAGATGCCCCGCCATGCTTTCGCCGATGCCAAGCAGTTCTTTGACGACCTCAATACCTTGCAGTGTGCCCATGACGCCAGCGACCAGTCCAAGGGTGCCCACCTCGGCGCAATTGGGCATGCTGCCCGCAGGCGGGGGTTCGGGAAAAATGCAGCGGTAACAGGGTTTGCCCTCCTCATAGGCGCGGTAGGTGGATAGCTGCCCTTCAAAGCGGCCAAGGGCGGCGGCGACCAGGGGCTTGCGCATCATAAAACAGGCGTCATTGAGCAGGAATTTGGTGGCGAAATTATCGCAGCCATCGGCCACCAGATCATAGCCGTTAATCAGCTCACGGACATTTTTAATGTCAAGGCGCACCGCATGGCGCACGACCTTTACATCGGGATTGATATCGGCAATCGATTCCGCTGCGCTGTCGGTTTTTGGCCGCCCGATATCGCGGGTCTTGTGCGCGATCTGGCGTTGTAGATTGGACAGCGACACCAGATCATCATCAACTATGCCAATCGTGCCCACCCCCGCCGCCGCCAGATACAGCGCCAGCGGCGAGCCCAGCCCGCC
>CAYGDL010000077.1:0-10652 GCA_964348545.1 uncultured Alphaproteobacteria bacterium
CCGATCCGGCCCAATAGCGAAGTGTTCTTCCTGCCCGCCATCAAGGGCGGGTGAGCGTCCTGCGTCCTGCGTCAATTGCGCGGACCCGGATCGGTGCGCCCGCCAAGTCTCAAATTGCCCCAAGACCCGCGCGTTTTCATTCAGTCCTTTTTAAGATGCTCCATCAGCACGGCGCGGAATTCCACGGCGAACGGAAAGCCGGCATAGGCGGCCATGGTGACGATCAGTTCTTCCAGTTCGTCACGGGTGACGCCATTGCGCAGCGCGGCGGGGACGTGAATTTTTAGCTCGTCGGTGCGGCCCAGCGCGCCCAGGATGGAACATACCAGCACGCTGCGGTCGCGGCGTTTTAACTGGGTGCGGGCCCAGATTTCGCCGAAACAGAAATCCACCGCAATGCCGCCGAGAGGGCCAAGGCCAACCGGGCCGCGCCCGTCATCGGCTGGACGCACCGGGGGAATTTCGCGCCCGGTGATGACGCTCAGCCCTTCGGCGCCCAGCTTCCAGCGTTCCGCGTCGGTCAGCCGCGCGGCGGGGGCCAGCTTGCCGTCCCTGGGGGCATGCCCCATTTCCGCCAGCACTTCGTTGGCTGCGTGCATGGCGTCAAGGGCGCGCGGGAACCCGGCATAGCCGCACATATGGGTAAACACTTCGCGCACTTCTTCCGGCGTCATACCGTGATTGATGGCGCCGCGCACATGCACCTTTAGCTGGCGGGTCATGTTCAGCGCGCCCAGAATCGACATGACAATCAGGCTGCGGTCACGCTTGCTGATGGCGTTGCGCGACCAGATATCGCCGAGGGCGAAATCCACTACGAAAGAACCCAATGGTCCGTTCTGATCTTCCAGGCGTTGCGCCGACACTTCGGGTGTATCCGTGCCGCCAAGCACACGTAAAACATCCAGCGCCCTGGCGCGGCGCTGGGCATGGGTTTGTTCGCTCATTTTCATTTCCCCTGTTGATTTTTGGATGCTGCTCCATAGTCTAACGCAAGATGCGCGGAGATCGAAACCGATGATTTGGCCTGTATAAATTGCGCTATGAATCAGCGCCATTTCAGCGTAAAATACGTGACAAAATAAGCCCTTCCGATTCCCGGATTTTTTGAAGATTTCTGCGCCCTTGCGCCGGTAGCCTAGAACTTGTCCGATAGACCAGAAAACGATCCTGAAAATGGTTCTGATCACCCCCCCAAGGGTGGGCAGGGCGGCGGTGCGCCTGGTGATGATATAAAGCCCATCGCCATAGAGCAGGAAATGCAGACCTCCTATCTCGATTACGCCATGAGCGTGATTGTGTCGCGTGCGCTGCCGGATGCGCGTGACGGGCTGAAACCCGTGCACCGTCGTATTTTGTACTCGATGAACGAGAACAAATATGACTGGAACCGCCCATACCGTAAATCCGCCCGCGTGGTTGGCGATGTGATCGGTAAATATCATCCGCATGGCGATCAGTCGATCTATGACGCGCTGGTGCGTATGGTACAGGAATTTTCCATGCGCCTGCCGTTGATTGACGGGCAGGGCAATTTTGGATCGGTGGATGGCGATCCGCCTGCCGCAATGCGTTATACAGAAGTACGCATGGCGAAAGCCGCGCATGCGTTGCTGGATGATCTGGATAAGGAAACGGTAAATTTCAGGCCCAATTATGACGGGTCCGAACGCGAACCTGTCGTGCTTCCGGCGCAGTTTCCCAATTTGCTGGTGAATGGCGCGGGTGGTATTGCGGTGGGTATGGCGACCAATATCCCTCCCCACAATCTAGGCGAGGTGATTGACGGCTGCCTGGCCTATATTGAAACGCCCGATATTACGGTTGCCCAGTTGATGGAAATCATTCCCGGGCCGGATTTCCCGACCGGTGGGCTGATCATGGGGCAGGGGGGCATTCGTTCGGCCTATCAGACCGGGCGTGGCTCCATCATTATGCGCGGCAAGGTGCATGTGGAGCCGTTGCGCAAGGACCGCGAAGCCCTGATCGTCACAGAGCTTCCCTATCAGGTCAACAAGGCCAACCTGATTGAGCGTATTGCCGAACTGGTGCGTGAAAAACGCATCGAAGGCATTTCCGAAATGCGCGATGAATCGGATCGCACGGGCATGCGGGTGGTCATCGAAATCCGCCATGACGCCATGGCGGATGTGGTGCTGAACCAGCTTTACCGGCATACGAGCTTACAGACCAGCTTTGGCGCCAATATGCTGGCGCTGGTGGGCGAGCGGCCGGAAGTGATGAATATCAGACAGTTCATCACCACATTTGTGGACTTCCGCGAAGTGGTGATCACGCGGCGCACACGCTATGAGTTGGGACAGGCCCGTGACCGGGCGCATGTGTTGGTGGGGCTGGCGATCGCGGTGGCCAATATTGATGACGTGATTGCGCTTATCCGGCGCGCCCCCGGCCCGGCGGCGGCGCGTGAAGAACTGATGGCGGTGGAATGGCCGGCGGGTGATGTGGGGCCGCTGGTGATGCTGGTTGCCGATCCCCGCCATAAAGTATCTGACACCGGCATGTACCGGCTGAGCGAGGCGCAGGCCCGCGCCATTCTCGAATTGCGTCTGGCGCGGCTGACGGCGCTGGGGCGCGAGGAAATCGGTGCAGAATTGCAGGCGCTGGGCGCCAAGATCGAGGATTATCTCTCGATCCTGCGCTCACGGGATCGGGTGATGGCGATTGTACGCGAAGAACTTGCTTCCATGCGGGAAGAATTCGCGACCCCGCGCCGCTCGCAGATCGTGGAAGCGCCCGATGACATAGACGATGAAGATCTGATCACCAGTGAAGACATGGTGGTGACAGTTACGCACAAGGGCTATATCAAGCGGGTGCCGTTATCGACCTATCGCGCGCAACGCCGTGGCGGCAAGGGGCGCACCGGCATGGCGACGCGCGAAGAAGATTTCGTCACCCGGCTGTTTGTCGCCAACACCCATGCGCCGGTACTGTTCTTTTCGTCCAGGGGGCTTGTATACAAGCTGAAAGTCTGGCGCTTGCCGCTGGCGACGCCGCAGGCGCGCGGCAAGCCGATGATCAATCTGCTGCCCCTTGCCGAAGGCGAAACCATCCATACGATCATGCCCTTACCGGCGGATGAGGCGTGCTGGGCAGACCTCAATGTCATGTTTGCAACAGCAAGCGGCACGGTTCGGCGCAATGAGCTTGCAGATTTCGCCAGCGTCAAGGCCAATGGCAAGATCGCCATGAAGCTGGATCCGGGTGATGAAATTATCGGCGTCGCCATCTGCACGGAACGCGACGATATTCTGTTGACCAGCAGCAAGGGTAAGGCCGTGCGGTTCCCGGCTCCCGAAGTGCGCCTGTTCCGTGGCCGTGATTCCATTGGCGTACGGGGCATTCGCCTGGAAGAAGAAGACAGGGTCATTTCGCTGTCTGTGCTGGGGCATGTGGAGTCAACACCTGCTGAAAACCGCTCTTATCTAAGGCAGGCCGCTATAATACGACGCTCAACCGATGGGGATGCTGGCGAGGAAGCGCCTGATATCGGCATGGCCGCCGGTGAAGAGGAAGACCTGGAGGCAGGCGATCTGGAAGAAGCGCAATTAAGCACCGAACGTTATGGCGAACTGGGCGCCTATGAACAGTTTATTCTCACGGTAAGCGAAAATGGCTTTGGCAAGCGATCCTCTGCCTATGAGTATCGTATCTCGCGGCGCGGCGGCAAGGGCATCTGGGCCATGGCTGTTTCCCCTCGAAATGGACCCATTATTGAAGCGTTTCCGGTGACGGATGACGATGAGGTCATGCTGGTTACGGATGGCGGTCAATTGATCCGCCTGCCGGTCAATGATATTCGCATCGCCGGCCGTATGACGCAGGGCGTGACGCTGTTGCGCACAGCCGAGGGCGAACGGGTGGTCGGCGTTGCGCATCTTGCCGATGCGGGCGATGACGGCGATGGCGCAGAAGACGGCCCAGAAGAGGATATGGACGGGAATAGTGATGGCGCCTGATCCCGCAAATTGCTAAAACGTCCTTCGTAGAATGCTAAGATGACCATAATAAATCCGCGACCGGGAAAGAAAGAGCATGCAGCGCATAGGTGTGTATCCAGGCACATTTGACCCGATCCATAACGGGCATATTGACGTTATTGCGCGCGGCGCGCGCCTTGTTGATAAGCTTATTATCGCGGTTGCGATCAATGAGGACAAAGGCCCGCTGTTTTCCCTGGACGAGCGCGTGGCCATGGTGCGCGCGGAAACGGACCGTCTGACGGATAAAGGGCTGGCGACCATCGAAATTGTGCCGTTCAAAAACCTTGTTACACAGTTCGCGGAGGAGGCCGGGGCGATCGCCATTTTCCGTGGTTTGCGGGGGGTTACTGATTTCGATTATGAATTTCAGATGGCCGGGATGAATTCGCGGCTTAATCCAAAAGTTGACACCGTTTTTTTGATGGCTGAGGCTAATAATCAGGCCATTGCGTCAAAACTCATTCGTGAAATAGCGCGCCTGGGCGGTAATGTTGACAAATTTACGACCTCCAGGGTTGCTGAAAAGCTCCTGCAACGGTTTTCCCACTGATATCGAGATTTATCCCTAACCTGAAAGGAGGCCCGCCATGGCGCTGGATCCAGAAAACACACTTCATCTGCAATTAAAAGACGGGCTGGTGGTTATTGAACTGCTACCCGATGTAGCGCCCGATCATGTGACGCAAATCAGGACACTGACGCGCGAAGGCTTCTATGATGGCATCGTGTTTCATCGTGTCATTGAGGGCTTCATGGCGCAGACCGGCGATCCGACGGGAACCGGCATGGGCGGCTCTGAATTGCCCAATATCAAGGCTGAATTCAGCAAAACCCCGCATATGCGTGGGACGGTGTCGATGGCGCGCTCCAGCAGCCCGAACAGCGCCAATAGCCAGTTCTTTATCTGCTTTGACGATGCCGAATTCCTGAATGGCCAATATTCTGTCTGGGGACAGGTCGTTGAAGGCATGGAATTTGTCGATATGATAAAGATGGGCAATAAGCTGGATAATGGCTCGGTCAAGGATCCGGACAAGATCATCAGCATGCGTATTGCCGCTGATTGAGGCATTAACTCACTTTAGTAGGGTAATATTATGAAAAATCTGGTTTTTTCGGCTATGCTGACGGTTGCTTTAAGCTTGCTGGCGGGTGGCTTGGCTAAGGCGGCCGGTCTTGAGGATACGCTCTATCTTGACTTGAAAGATGGCCGCGTTGTCATTGAATTATATCCCGAAGTTGCCCCAGGGCATGTGGAGCGGATCAAGGCGCTGACACGCAAGGGCTTTTATGATGGCGTCGTATTTCACCGGGTGATTGAGGGCTTTATGGCGCAAACCGGTGATCCTACCGGAACGGGGATGGGCGGATCGGACCTGCCGGACCTGATGGCGGAATTCAATAATACCAAGCATATGCGCGGCACTTTATCCATGGCGCGCTCGGGCGATCCGGACAGCGCCAATAGCCAGTTCTTTATCTGCTTTACGGCTGCGGCATTTTTGGATGGCCAATATACGGCGTTCGGTCGCGTCGTCTCCGGCATGGAGCATGTGGACGCCATCAAGCGCGGCGACGAGGCCAATAATGGTCAGGTCAGTGACCCGGACAAAATTCTTAAGCTACAGGTTGCCGCCGACGTTAAGGCATAGGATTGGCGGGGGTTGTCCAAAGCGCTACCAGATGCGTGTTGAACAGCCAGATGCGTGTTGAACAGTTTGATTTCAGTCTACCTGAGGAATTGATAGCACTGCGTCCCATTGCGCCGCGTGATGCGGCGCGCTGTCTGGTGGTCCGGGACGGCGGGTTTCAGGACCGGCGGATGCGCGATTTGCCGGAATTACTGGCGCCCGGTGATCTGCTGGTGTTCAATGACACAAAGGTCATCCCGGCAGCGCTGAGCGGGGTCCGGCGGCGCTCCGATGGTAATGAGGCGCGTGTTCATCTCAATCTGCATCAACGGATTGGGCCCGGGCGTTGGCGGGCCTTCGCCCGGCCTTTGCGGCGCTTGCGTGTGCATGACACAATCACTTTTGCGCAAAATTTTACAGCCGAGGTCACTGGCCTGGAAAAGGGCGTTGATGTCGTGCTGGATTTTAATCTTGCGGGGGCCGTGCTGGACGCGGCCATAGCCGAACACGGGGCAATGCCCTTGCCGCCCTATATAGCCACCAAACGGCCCGTGGATGCGCGCGATGTTCAGGATTATCAAACCCTGTTCGCGCGCGTCGATGGATCGGTGGCAGCTCCAACCGCATCGCTGCATTTTACCGATGGGCTTATGCAATCACTTGAAAATAATGGTATAAGCCATTGTTTTACAACGCTGCATGTTGGTTCTGGAACCTTCCTGCCTGTAAAGGTCGAGGATACGGACCAACATCGCATGCATCCCGAGTGGGGAAATATTTCTGCGGAGACGGCGCAGATGATCAATGCGGTCCGCAGAACCGGTGGGCGGGTGGTGGCGGTGGGCACGACGGCGTTGCGGCTGTTGGAAAGTGCGGGATCGGATGACGGAACCATTAAAGCCTGGGCGGGGGAAACCAGTATTTTTATTACGCCGGGATATCGGTTTCGGATTGTGGATGCGCTGATTACCAATTTTCACTTGCCTAAATCGACGCTGTTTATGCTGGTGTCGGCCTTATGCGGGCTGGATGTGATGCAGGCGGCCTATCAACATGCTATCCAAGCCAAATACCGGTTTTATTCTTATGGGGACGGCAGCTTGCTGTTTCGGGCGCAACCATGACTTCTCCCTCGCAGTTTTCCTTTGCGGTGACAGCGCGTGACGGCGCCGCGCGCACCGGTATTATCCAGACCCCGCGTGGTGAAATCCAGACCCCCGCCTTTATGCCGGTTGGCACTGCGGGTACGGTCAAGGCCATGTTGCCCGGTACAGTGCGCGAACTGGGCGCGGATATTGTGCTGGGAAACACCTATCATCTGATGCTGCGCCCCGGGGCCGAACGGGTGGCCAGGCTGGGCGGGCTGCACAAATTCATGAACTGGCCGCATCCGATTTTGACGGATTCTGGCGGCTATCAGGTGATGTCCCTGTCGCAGCTGCGCAAGATTGACGAACAGGGGGTGACGTTTCGCTCGCATATTGATGGATCAGCGCATCTTCTGACGCCAGAGCGCAGCATAGAGGTTCAGTTACTGCTGGGGTCCGATATCATCATGGTGCTGGATGAATGCACGCCGTTTCCAGCGACCCATGAGCAGGCGGAAAAATCCATGCTTTTGTCCATGCGCTGGGCGGAACGTTCCAAAACAGCGTTTGCAAATGCCCAATCCGCTGAACAGGGGCATGCGCTGTTTGGTATCGTTCAGGGCGGTGTTTATCCAGAACTTCGGGAACAGTCGGCTAAATCATTATGTGATATTGGCTTTGATGGATACGCCATCGGCGGCCTTGCGGTCGGCGAGGGCCAGGAAAGCATGTTCGCCACCGTGGAACGGACAACGCCTTTTTTGCCGGTGGACCGCCCGCGTTATCTGATGGGGGTTGGCAAGCCATCCGATATTGTCGGGGCGGTATTGCGCGGGGTGGATATGTTTGATTGCGTCTTACCGACCCGCAGCGGGCGCACCGGCCAGGCCTTTACCAGCGAGGGGGTGCTGAATATGCGAAACGCCTGCCATGCCGAGGATATGCGGCCATTGGACGTTACCCTGGAATGTCCGGCAAGCCGCGATTACAGCCGCGCCTATATACATCACCTTGTAAAATCCAAGGAAATATTAGGTTCTATGCTGCTAACTTGGCATAATCTGGCTTATTATCAGAATCTGATGCGGCGGTTGCGTTCCGCCATTCAAGTGGGCGGGCTGGCGGAGTTTGCACATACGTTCGACAAAATGCCCATGGAATGATGTCATGATCCGGGGGCGGGGATTTGGGGTGAATGAGAGAGTTTGTAGATTTATTGTTGTCGCCCGAAGTGCGCGCAAATCCCACGATGCGCCGAGCGCATCTGGAACTGATCACATCCCTGGCGGTGCCGTTTCTTTTCATGCCCGTGGCGGTGATAAGCACCCTGTTTCTAAAATCCAGTTTTGATCTGTTTGATGTTGGCTGGTTTACTGCCTGGTTTTTACTGCCTGTAGCGCAGTGGTTATTATTACGTCAGACGGGCAACGTCGTGCTAGGGCGCGATTTGCTGACCATGGCCCTATTGGCTTTTATCAGTTTTGGCGCCTTCTATTCCGGTGGCATTATATCAGCCATAGTAGTCGGTCTTTGTATCATTCCATTAGAGAACATGCTGTCCGGCGACAGGCGTCGTGTGGTGCTTTCCATCGTTGCGGTGCTTTTATGCCTTTCCGGCCTTTGGATATTGGGTGAAGAGAATTTGCTGCCGCCAGATCGCATCCCAGGGGAGTTGCGCAATGTTCTGCAGCCGCTCGCTGTCATATTTGTCGTGCTGTACAGCTATCTGGTCGCTGACGCGCTGATCCGCCATCGAAGGGCAGATGAGCAAGCGCTGGCGGATTCAGAAAATCAGTTTGAAAGTCTGTTTGAAACCGCCCCCATCTCAATCATAGAGCAGGATTGGTCACAAACCCGCAATATGCTCAATCGGCTGGAGGCGCAGGGGGTTAGGGATATCAATCGCCATCTTATCGATCATCCGGATGTTCTTAAAAGCCTGATCGGGGCCATGCGAATAACCCGGGTGAACAAAGCGACACTGAGCCTTTACCGGGCGCTGTCGCCAGAAGAGTTGCTGGATCATCTTGATCCTGAAAAATTGACCGAAGAAGAATCGCGTCATTTCCGCTTTTGGCTGGTTGCCTTCGCAAGCGGTAAATCGGGTGGGTTTCTTAACGAAACTGTTGGACGAAGACGGCGTGGCGGCCAGGTTTATATGCGCATCAGATCGGCGATAGTCCCCGAGCATCGCGATGACTGGTCGCGGGTCGTGACGACGGTAGGCGATGTTTCTGACCGTAAGCGGGTGGAACTGGAACTGCTTTCAGCAAAGGAAGAGGCAGACCGGGCGAACCGGGCCAAGTCACAATTTCTGGCCAGCATGAGCCATGAATTGCGTACCCCACTGAACGCCATTATCGGCTTTTCCGATATTATGCGCCAGCAGATGTTTGGCCCCTTGGGCGGGTCACGCTATATTGCCTATGCAGGTGATATCCATGACAGCGGCCAGCATTTGCTTAATTTGATCAATGATATGCTTGATCTGTCCCGGATTGAGTCCGGCAAATATGAAATACGCGAAGAATGGTTGAGCGCGCAGGAATTGCTGGATTGGGTGCTGAATATGACAGAGCCGCAAATCCTTTCCCGGGGTGTCGAGGTAAATGTTTCGGTCGCGGGGGATATGCCGAATTTCCGTGCTGACCGGCGCGCAATGCGGCAGATACTGCTAAATCTGTTCTCAAATGCGCTGAAGTTCACGCCATCTGGAGGAAACATTACCTTGTCGGCATTTCAAGAATCAGATGATGGGGACATAGTTCTTGAGGTTGCTGATTCGGGAAAGGGGATACCCGCCCACCTTCTGGATACGATTACCGAGCCATTTGTGCAGGCAGGGGATCCTGCAACAAGGCAGGAGACTGGCACGGGGCTAGGGCTTTCCATTACCAAGTCACTGGTGCACCTGCATGGCGGCAAACTTGTGCTGGTCAGCACCGAGCATGTTGGGACCATTGTTACGATTCGCCTGCCATCGGCCAGGGCGCATGACGGCAGGATGGAAGAAACAGCTCAGGAAAAAATGGTTAACAATAGTGGCGCCACCCTCTTGTAGATAGAGTTTTTCTTACTATATAATCACCCGTTCCGGCTTTTATAATTATCCTGCCCATTATGGGAATTTTGCTTGCATAGGGGGGCAATATAGCGTTGAGTGCGGCTCAATGTTGAGGGCTTAGCCTATTGTCGGCGCAGGGTTTTCTGACTGTGCCGGGGGGCTGGCTTTTTTAATGGGTAAACTAAACAGGGGAAATGCGGCGCAGGCCAATTTTTTTCTTGAAAATCAGACCAGAGCATCATAACAAGCGTTCCTTGTTGTGATTTGTACCCACTCTTACCTGTTTGGGAGAATATGCGATGGGTGTTTCACTCGCTCTCAAAAAGGAAGGCGCTGGCCTTCAGCCGGAATCTGTGCGGAGTTTGAACGCTGGCGGTCTTAAGGGACTGCCCAATGTGTATGCGCGCGATGCGCTTTCCAATCAGGAACATATTAATTTCCTCCTCGATCACGAGGCTGAACGGTACACCAGCAGGCATCTTCAGATTTATCTGAGTATGGGATGCCCCACGGTAATGGCTGTTAAACCGTAAAATTTCCTAAAAATTCAAACTGGTTTCATTGTGGGCTTCGTCCTGCTGTGGTTTTTTAATCACTCTTCTTGCCTGTATGGGAGGATGTGTCATGTCATCTGCTATTGCTCTTAATAAATCTTCTGAAGCGCCCCACAAAACGGATGCTAATCTGAAACCCGCTTTGCTGCGTGTGCATTCTGCTGAGCATTCGGCGGAAGTGCTGACGCTTGCGCCCGTCAACAAACATCTGGAGGACCGCAAGGATTTCCTGATCGAGTCTGAGGATGGCCGTTATGCCGGCATGCATCTGCTGATCGATCTCAAGGACGCCAGCCGTCTGGATGATC
>CAYGDL010000078.1:0-10557 GCA_964348545.1 uncultured Alphaproteobacteria bacterium
TGGAACTGCTGGAACAGGCGATGGGCAGCATGGCGGCGCTGAAGGCGGTGACGGTTGGCGCTGCGCGGGCGGTGCGTAAAGAGCATGAGTTAGGCAAGGTCAAACCCGGCTACCATGCGGATCTGTTGTTGCTGGACAAGGACCCTTCAAAAGATGTGCGCGATCTGCGCTCGCTGCGCACAGTGTATCGCGGCGGCGTGGCGTATGACCCGAAGGCGCTGTTGGCGGCGCGCCCTGTACGGGACATGGAGCTGATACCTGCGTAGTGGCGCCCTGAAGAAGGAGGAGTATCATGGCCAGCATCAGTGAAATTCATCATGTAGCGATAACTGTATCGGACCTGGAAAGGTCTCTGGCGTTTTACCAGAATGTTCTGGGGTTTCGCAAAACCCTGGACATTCCGCTGGGCGGGCCGAAGATCGAGAAAATGCTGCGCTTGCGTCCCGGCATGACGGCGCGTTCGGTCATTCTGCAACAGGGCCCAAGCCAGATCGGCGAGATCGAACTGATTCAGTTTGATCCGCCTGCGGAGGAAACCAGTGCGCCAAAGCGCCCCGGTGATCCTGGCGTGTTTTTATTGTCTTTCGCAGTTTCCGGCGAAGTAATTGAAAACACCAAAACCCGGCTTGAGGGGCTTGGCGTACACTGCTATGGCGAGCCGTCTTCGCTGGAGATCCCCGAATATGGAGAAACCCGGGTAATCATTTTTGAAGACCCGGATGGCATCATGATCGAGCTGATGCAGCTTCCCACCGCCGAAGAAGTGCGCGCCTATCGCGCCAGGGCGCATGCCTAGAGCGATGCGCTGTTTCTGACCGGAAAATTGGGTGCGGCGTTGCGCTGCATCGAAAGTTCACTGTTTCCATTTCCAGACCGGTTGAATATAGTGCCGGACTGAGGCCGGAGCATGAAAAACAGAAACCTTGCCATAATTCTCTCCCTTGTCGTCTTCATCGCCGCACAGGCGCTGGGGATTGTGCATGCGTCTGCATACGGGCCGGGCAAGCACAAGCATCACGGCCATGTCTGCGATATTTATCTTTCCACGGATCAGGCCAAGTCTGTTCCGCCGGCACAGCTGCCTGCTCTGCATGTACCCATCTATTGTGGCGTCACATTCGTTCTGTCGGCTTCCCTGGCACATCAGGGCGGAGAATATCCTGCGTCTTTTCCCCGCGCCCCGCCCGCCACTCTCCTTAGCTAGCAAACCATTTTTGCCGTAACGCCCCTTCGCGCCCCGCGCGATGGGTGTTTGCTAATCTTCAAGGAGAATATGATGCGAAACCCATCTTTCGCAGCTTCGGCTGCGCTCAGCCTGCTATTCAGCACCCCTGCTTTTGCCGCGTCCGATAGTGAGATCGAGGCCGTAAAAGCGGAAATCCAGTCCATGCGGCAAACCTATGAAAGCCGTATCGCGGAACTGGAATCGAAACTTACGAAAATTGAAAACCAGAAACCCGCCGGGCAACAGGCCGCCGCACCGGCGCCCGTATCCGTGCGTGAATCAGCCCGCAATATCCGTGACAACAGCTTTAATCCCTCCGTCGGTCTGATCCTCAACGGCAGATATAGCGGCTTTTCCGGGGACAATTCCGCGTTTGCCGGATTTGCCGTTGGCGAAGAAGGCGAAAGGGGAAAGCAGGGCTTTGGGATTGATGAATCCGAGTTCAACTTTTCCTCGAATGTGGATGACAAATTCTATGGCAGCGTTACAGCAGCCATCGTCCGCGAAGGGGGCGAGGACAAGATCGAACTGGAGGAAGCCTATGTCCAGACCTTGCCCGGCATGGGATTGCCCAAGGGCGCCAATATAAAGGCCGGACGCGCGCTCTGGACGATGGGTTATCTAAATGAGCAACATGCGCATACGGATGATTTCGCGGACCGGCCATTGCCCTATCGTGTCTTTATGAACAGTGCCTTCAATGATGACGGGGTGGAAGTCTCTTACGTGCTGCCCACAAATTTCTATTCGGAAATCGGCGGCGGCTTCTTTCGCGGCGATGATTACCCGTTTGGCGGATCAAGCAGCGGCGGCTTCGACGCCTGGTCCGCCTTTGCCCGGATCGGCGGCGATATTGGTGATAATCAAAGCTGGCGGCTTGGCGGCTACGCCTTGTCCGGCGATGCGGGCGGGCGCGCCGGGAACGGGGAGGCCGTAAACTTTTCCGGCGACAGCAACCTGTATGCGGCCGATCTGCGTTACACATGGGCGCCAACCGGAAATCCGCGCGCGCAGGAAGTGATCCTGCAAAGCGAATATTTCTGGCGTAATGAGGATGGCGCCTATGAGGATTTTGGGGCAGGGACCGGCGAGGTGGCGTTTGATGACAATGCCCGTGGATGGTATGCGCAGGGCGTTTACAAGTTTTTGCCGCAATGGCGCATTGGGTACCGTTATAGCAGGCTGAAATCGCCGGATGTCCCGCTTGGCCTGCTGGGCAGCGCACTGGATTCCGGCGGCTATAATCCGGACGCCCATGCCGTCATGGCTGACTGGACGAACAGCGAGTTCAGCCGGGTGCGCCTGCAATATAATCATGAGGAGCTGACGCGGGGGCAGGACGATGACCAGATCCTTCTGCAATATATCATGAGCATCGGCGCGCATGGCGCGCATAAATACTGAGCGGGGGAATGACCATGAAACGCATTTTTCCCGCTTTATTTTTCCTGGGGCTGATGATTGCCACCCCAACCGGTGCGCAGGCTAAAATCAATCTGTTTGCCTGCGAGCCGGAATGGGCGGCGCTGGCGCGTGAACTTGGCGGCGCTGACGTGGAAATATTCACGGCGACGACGCCCCGCCAGGACCCGCATCATGTGCGCGCCAAGCCCAGCCTGATCGCCGCCATGCGCAGGGCCGATCTGGTGATCTGCACCGGCGCGAGCCTGGAGGTCGGCTGGCTGCCCATCCTGCTTCAGAAGGCTGGTAACGAGAATACCCAGCCGGGCGGCGCGGGTTTTCTGCTTGCGGCGGAGCTTGTGCCGCTTCTGGAAAAACCCGTGCGGCTTGATCGCGCGGAGGGGGACATTCATCCCGAAGGTAATCCGCATGTGCATCTCAACCCGCACAATATTGCGCTGATCGCACAGGCGTTGACAGAGCGGCTCAAGTCCGCCGATGCTGCCAACGCCAGCGCCTATCAGGCGCGCTTAAATGTTTTTTCGCAAAAATGGCGCGACGCTACGCAGCAATGGGAACAGCAGGCGGCGGGACTGAATGGGTCCGCCATTGTGGTGCATCACAAAGCCTTTTCGTATCTGCTGGCATGGCTAAAGATACAGGAGGTGGGAGTATTGGAGGCCAAACCAGGCATTCCCCCAACGGCCTCACATCTGGAAGCGTTGCTGCAAAAACTGACTTTGAGCCCGGCGCGGCAGATTGTCCGTACACCCTATGATCCTGCGGACGCCAGCGCGTGGCTTTCGCAAAAAACTGGCGCGCCCGCCATTGTTCTGCCGTTCACCGTTGGTGGCGATGCCGGAAGCGGCGATCTGTTCGCCCTGTTCGGGCGCACCATTTCGCTGCTGAAGGAGGCCCGCGGTGGTTAGCGCCGAAATGGCAGTGATCGTGGGACCAGCCTTTGCGGCTGGCCTCATGATCGCACTGACCCATGCGCCGCTGGGCATCGCGGTGCTGAAGCGCGGCATTATATTTATTGATCTGGCAATTGCACAGATTGCCGGATTGGGTGTGGTGGCGGCGAATTTCATGTCGCCAGAACCATCATGGTGGCTGGTGCAGGGCACAGCACTTGCCTGCGCAGTGTTGGCGGCTTTGTTCTTTCGTTTTGTGGAGCGCTTTTTACCAGACCAGCAGGAAGCGATTATCGGATGTAGCTTCGTGCTGGCGGCGTCATTGGCGATACTGTTGTTGGCCGATCATCCGAATGGCGGCGAGGCAATCCAGCATTTGTTTTCGGGGCAGCTTCTGTTCGTGACGTGGGAACAGGCCGTTCGGCACATGCCGGTTTATGCGGTCATCCTTGCGCTGTGGTTTCTACGACCGCAAACCCGCGAGGGAATATGGTTCTACATGCTGTTTTCGGTTGCCATCACATCGTCGGTGCAGTTGGCGGGCGTATTTGTGGTTTTTGCCAGCCTGATTGCTCCGGCGCTTGGCGCTGTGCGTCATGCTGAATACCGTCCCGCATTACGCGCGGCTTATGCAATCGCCTGTGCCGGACTGATTTCCGGTTTTTCCGTCACCATTTTCACCGATCTGCCCATCGGTCCGGTGCTGGTTTGCAGTCTTATGCTATCGGCAATGCTGATCAGCTTGTGGCCGCTCAAGCGCGCTGCCGAATCATGCGGTTGAAGGCGGTGACCGCCGCCTTTGGCCCCTCGGGGTGACGCCATACGCCGCTGGAAACGGCAACAAAGTCCGCGCCGGCCTGGGCCAGAATGCCGCAATTTTCAACCTTGATACCGCCAATGGCAACACAGGGGATCAGGAATGTTTCCTGCCACCAGCTCAGCAATTCCGGCGCGGCGTGGGTTTCCACATCCTTGGTGATGGTTGGATAAAATGCGCCAAAGGCCACATAATCCGCGCCTGCATCGGCGGCCTCCATCGCCAGATGCCGCGAATCGTGACAGGTGACGCCGATGGTTTTGTCCGGCCCCAATAATTTGCGCGCCTCCACATATGACGCATCGCGCTGCCCGATATGAACGCCATCGGCGTTGATGACTTTGGCGATATCGGGGCGGTCATTGATGATGAATACGGCGTCATGCCGGTGTGCGATCGGCATCAGCTTTTCCGCTGCGCGCTTCACCTCATCGTCAGGGCAGTCTTTGAGGCGCAACTGCACACAGGCCACATCGCCGCCTTCCAGCGCGCGCGCCAGATCATCGGCAAACTGCGCCAGCACGATTTGAGGCGGCGTGATCAGATACAGGCGGCAGGTGACGGGATCGCTAATCTTGCTCACCCGCGCGCATCGCCCAACTTGAAATCCTTGAAGCCGTCTTTTAGCACCGACTGGCACAGCTGCCGGTAATGCGCAATCGGGCCGAAATAGGCCTGGCCGATCGGTGATTTGCCGGGAATGTTACGTCCCATATACCAGCTATTGGCCTTGGGAAAGATCGAGCCGTTGATCACGTCGGTGACATGCGCCACCCACTCGTTCTGAATTTTTTCTTCAGGCTCGATATGGCTCAGTTGGTGATCACGCATATGCGTCAGCCAATCGCCGATCCAGCCGGTCTGCTCCTCGGCCAGCAATATCGGATGATAGAGCGGCGCCGGACTGCCGGGTCCGTTCAGATAAAACAGATTTGGAAATCCCGCTGTCATCAGCCCCATGGCGGTGATCGCGCCGTCCGACCAGCATGTTTTCAACTGTTTGCCGCCGCGGCCGCGAATATCCATGCGCACCATCGATCCGGTCATCGCATCAAAGCCGGTGGCGAAAATGATGCTGTCAAACTCGCGCTCAACGCCCTTTACCTTGATACCCCTGGCGGTCAGCTCAATCTCGCCGCCACGAATATCCACCAAGGTCACATTGTCGCGGTTATAGGTCTCATAATAGCCATTGTCCGCGCATAGCCGCTTGGCCAGCGCTGGATATTTCGGCGCCAGCAGTTCGGCAATGGCGGGGTCCTTGACCCGTTCGCGGATTTTGCCGCGCAGGAATTCCGAAACGGTTTCATTGGACTCGAAATTGGTGAATACATCCTCATACACCAGATATATCGCCAGCCCGCCGGACGCGTAGCGGTTCTCATACAGCGCCAGACGTTGTTCCGGCGTTGCGTCCATCGCCGAGGTGGTGATACGCGGCTGCTGTTCATAGTTGGCGACGTTAAACGCGCCCGCGGATTCGTATTTTTCGCGCCGCCGCCATTCGGGATAAATGCTTTTGAACTTGCGTTCATATTCCGGCGGCATTGGGCAATTGCGCTGCGGCACACAATAGGACGGCGTGCGCTGAAACACCGTCAGATGTTTCGCCTGCCTGGCGACAATCGGAATCGTCTGCACCGCCGATGAACCGGTGCCGACAATGCCAACCCGCTGGCCGGTAAAATCAACGCCTTCATGCGGCCATCTGGCGGTGTGATATGTTGGCCCCTTGAACATATCCATGCCTGGGAAATCGGGCAGGTTCGCCGCCGACAGAATGCCAGTCGCCATGATGCAATATTTGGCGCGTATCACGCCGCCATCCGTGGTCACGCTCCAGGTGTCGGTTTTTTCATCGAATATGGCGGATACAACACGGGTGTTAAAGCGGATGTCGCGGCGCAGATCAAACCGGTCGGCCACATGATTGGCATAGCGCAACAGTTCGGGCTGCGCGGAATAGCGCTCCGACCAACTCCATTCCTGCTGCAATTCCTCGGAAAAGGAATAGGAATATTCCGCGCTCTCGATGTCCACCCGCGCGCCGGGATACCGGTTCCAGTACCAGGTGCCGCCGACACCGCCGGCCGCTTCGACAATCAGCGTATTAAATCCAAGACCGCGAAGATGGTGCAGGGCATACATGCCCGCAAACCCCGCGCCGACGACGACAATGTCGAAATTTTCTGTTTTGCCGTTCATGTTACCTCACTGGACTGAATAACAGTGAGGTAACCTTAGTGCAGATCGTAGTGAAAATCTACGCCGCCAGTTCGCGCTCCATCTCCGCCTTGTAGGCGCCCTTGGTGGCGAGGCCGTTCATTTTGGCGCGGTGCGTGAACACGGTTTGCGCGCGCTTCACATTTTCAGGCTTGCCGGCCCAGGACATGATCGTTGCATGCTGTAACGCACGGCCATAGGAAAAGGTCAAATTCCAGGGCCAGATGTCCACTCCGTCCATCGTGTTCATGGCGCCAAGATTGGCCGTTGCTTCTTCATCTGACTGGCCACCCGACAGGAACGCGATGCCCGGCACCGATGCGGGTACACAATTTTTCAGGCATTTGACGGTTTTTTCCGCGATCTCGGCAATGCCGGCTTTTTTCGCGCTTTTCTTACCGGGCACGATCATGTTCGGCTTCAGCACAATGCCTTCCAGCGCGACATTCATGAAATAAAGCTGCTGGAAAGTTTCCTTCAGCACCCATTGGGTGACCATGTAGCAGGCGTCAATGTCATTATCACCATCCATCAGCACTTCGGGTTCAACAATGGGTACAATATTGTTGGCCTGGCACAGATTGGCATAGCGCGCCAGCGCATGTGCATTGGCTATGATGCCCGTATGCGAGAAGCGTCCGGCAACCGGGTCGATCACCGCGCGCCATTTTGCGAAACGCGCTCCGGCTTCATAATATTTCGGCAGGCGGGAAGACAGATTATCCAGCCCCTTGGTGATCAGCTCTCCGGCTGTTCCGGCGATTATTTCCGTGCCCTCATCGACCTTGATGCCGGGTATGGCGCCCGCTTTTTCAATCAGCTTCACCAGCGGTGTGCCGTCGGCGGCTTTCTGCCAGATGGTTTCATCAAACAGAATGACGCCGCTGATATGTTTCATGCCCTCGGAACGAAACAGCATTTCGCGATAATCACGGCGCGCATTCTCGGTGGATTCAAGCTTGATCTGATCAAAACGCTTTTTGATCGTGCCGCTACTTTCGTCGGCGGCCAGAATGCCCCTGCCGGTTTCGACCATTTTGTTGGCCACTTTGTTTAATGCGTCTAAATCCATTGTGTGTCCTCCCATGAGTAAGTTGAATTATGCGGCTTCGAGCGCCTTGACGCCGGGCAGTTGCTTGCCCTCCAGCCATTCCAGAAACGCGCCGCCAGCGGTGGAAACATAGCTGAAATCATCGGCGGCGCCCGCCTGGTTAAGTGCGGCAACTGTATCGCCGCCGCCCGCAACCGACAAGAGGCGCCCTGATTTTGTCAGTTTTGCGGCGGCCAATGCGGCGGCCTTTGTGCCTGCGTCAAACGGCGCAATTTCAAACGCGCCCAGCGGACCGTTCCAGACAATGGTTTTGGCTTTCTCAAACCGGGCGATGATGTCGCTGACCGCATCGCCGCCCACATCGAGGATCATGTCATCGGGCGCAATGGCTTCGATGGAGACTGTTTTCGATGGCGTGTTAGCCTTGAATTCTTTCGCCACCACCACATGATGCGGTAACAGCACCTCGCAGCCCGCCGCTTTGGCTTTCGCCATGATTTCGCGCGCGGTTGCGCCCAGATCATGTTCGCACAGCGATGCGCCAACTGGTTTTCCCAGCGCCGCCAGAAACGTGTTCGCCATGCCGCCGCCAATGATCAGGCAATCCGCGTTTTGCACCAGATTTCCCAACAGGTCCAGTTTGGACGAAATCTTTGCGCCGCCAACCACTGCGACCAGCGGGCGCTCAGGTTTGGTCAGCGCCTTGCTTAACGCATCCAGTTCCGCCTGCATGCCGCGCCCCGCCGCCGATGGCAACAGATGCGCAATGCCCTCGGTCGAGGCATGCGCGCGGTGCGCCGCCGAAAAGGCGTCATTCACATACAGATCGCCAAGCTCCGCCAGATTGTTGGCAAAGTCTTTATCGTTTTTTTCCTCGCCCGCGTGGAAGCGGGTGTTTTCCAGCAGCACGATTTCACCATCATGCAACGACTGAACCGCAGCCTGCGCAACCTGGCCGATGCAATCTGATGCGAACAGGACATTGCGGCCCAGTGCTTTTGACAAGGGTTCCGCCACAGGGGCCAGCGACATATCGCTGACGATCTGCCCCTTGGGCCGCCCAAAATGCGCCAGCAGAATAACCCGTGCGCCCTTATTGGAAAGCTCCTGGATGGTGGGAACCACGCGCGCAATGCGCGTGGCGTCGGTGACCTTGCCGTCCTTGATAGGCACGTTGATATCAACGCGCACTATCACCCGCTTGCCGGTGACGTTCACATCATCAAGTGTGCGATAGGTCATGGCCCTGACCCTACAGGAATTTTCCCATCGCCAGTGCGGTATCCGCCATGCGGTTGGAGAAGCCCCATTCATTGTCATACCAGCTCAGTACACGGACCAGTTTACCGCCGGTGACCTGGGTCTGATCGAAGGCAAAGGTGGATGAGGCCGGGTCGTGATTGAAATCAATCGACACATTTTTGGAATTGGTAACCGCCAGCACGCCTTTCAGTTTGCCCGTTGACGCTTTCAGAATGGCGTCATTGATTTCCTTGATGGTGGTTTCGCGCCCGGCATTGAACACCAGATCAATCACCGACACGTTTGGCGTGGGCACGCGAATGGCGGTGCCGTCCAGCTTGCCCGCAAGTTCCGGCAACACCAGCCCTACGGCCTTGGCGGCGCCCGTGGATGTCGGGATCATCGACAATGCGGCTGCACGTCCGCGATACAGATCCGAATGCATGGTGTCGAGCGTCGGCTGATCGCCGGTATAGGCATGAATGGTGGTCATAAAGCCCTGCAGAATGCCCACGGTTTCATGCAGCACCATCGCAACAGGCGCCAGACAGTTGGTGGTGCAGGACGCATTCGACACGACCGTATGCGCGGCGGTCAGTTTGTCATGGTTGACGCCATAAACAACGGTCAGGTCCGCATTGGTGGCGGGCGCAGAAATCAGCACGCGCTTCGCGCCGGCGGCAAGATGTTTTGCGGCGTCATCGCGGCTGGTGAAAAAGCCGGTGCATTCCATCGCAATGTCGATATTCATATCTTTCCAGGGCAGCTTGGCCGGGTCGCGTTCGGCCGTTACCTTGATCGGGCCAGTGCCGCAATCAATGCTGTCCTCGGTTGTGGTGACAGTGCCGGGAAATCGTCCGTGTACAGAATCAAAGCGCAACAGATGCGCGTTGGTTTCCACCGGGCCAAGATCGTTCAGGGCAACGACCTGAATATCCTTGCGGCCGGATTCAACGATCCCCCGCAAAATGTTGCGGCCAATACGTCCAAATCCGTTAATTGCAACGCGCAATGCCATGTGTTTTCTCCCTTGTCTATACGAGTGTCTATGCGAGCAGGTCTCGCGCTTTTTGCGCTACTGCCTGCGGTGTTAAACCAAAATGCTTGTAAAGTTCCTTATAGGGCGCGCTGGCGCCGAAACTATTGATGCCGATCACGCCGCCTTTGTCGCCCACATAACGGTCCCAGCCGAAGGTGGTGCCCGCTTCAATGGAAATGCGCACCGTATCCAGCCCCAGCGTTTTGTGGCGATAATCCTGCGGCTGCATATCGAACAGTTCCAGGCACGGGGCCGACACGACGCGCGTCCCAATGCCATCGGCTTGCAACAGATCGCGCGCGGCCATGGCGATTTCCACTTCTGATCCGGTGGCGATCAAGGTGATTTGCGCCTTGCCGGTGGCGGGCCGCAATTCATAGGCCCCGCGCGCGCACAGATTTTCCTCGACGTAATCCAGCCGGGCAGGGACCAGGTTCTGACGCGTCAGGCTGATGACGCTGGGCCGGTCTGCGGAGTGCAGCGCCAACTGCCAGCATTCGGCGGTCTCGGTTGAGTCCGCGGGCCGGAACACCAGCAGATCGGGAATGGCGCGCAGGCTGGCCAGATGTTCGACCGGCTGGTGCGTCGGCCCGTCTTCGCCCAGGCCGATGGAATCATGGGTCATCACATGAATGACCCGCTGGC
>CAYGDL010000079.1:0-10401 GCA_964348545.1 uncultured Alphaproteobacteria bacterium
CTTCGGGACCGCCGGTCTGATATTGATCATACCAGCGGTAGAAGGTGGCACGCGGCACGCCGATCTGATCCAGCGTGCGCCGCGCCGATAAATGCGACTGCTCGACGATCCTGATGATCTCAAGCTTCCCGGATGCGGGATACCTCATTCGTCGTCTCTCCCACCCGCGATCATGCTTTTTTCAAGCAGCCGGATCTCGTGCGCTTGTTCGGCGACGACTTCCTTCAGCGCCTCTTGTTCCTTCGTCACTACGATGAGACTAAAACCCTCCTCTGATCAATACCGCATATCTGTCTCATAGGTGCTGACGGGGAACATGTAAAATCATAGCTATCCGCGCGATGGTGAAATACCCTTATAATAGTGCGATAGCGCAGACATAGTACTCATCATCATCGGGCGTGGCCCGCCACCCGAAGCCAATCTTAGGCGTAGGGAGATTGGTGCAATCTCCACCAAAAGCCCAACAAGGCTAATCAACCGCCAGAGCGAACTCAAAGTTGGATTGAAGTTTGGGGCAAGGTCAGGTGCTAATTTTGACTTGTCCAGACCATGCGGGCATGACCTTTTTGGGCGACGCGGATGCGCTTCGCCTATTCTGCGGGCGCCGCCTGCGCCTGAAATGCGGCGGGGCTTGGCGTGATCGTGCGAAAGCGGGCGATCAGCGTATAGACTGTTGGCAGAATAAACAGCGTCAGCACCGTGCCAAGGCTGATGCCGCCAACAATCACCCAGCCAATTTCCTGACGGCTTTCCGCGCCCGCGCCGCTGGCCAGGCATAATGGCGCGGCGCCCATGATCATGGCGCCCGATGTCATCAGAATCGGCCGCAGGCGCAATGCCGATGCTTCAATCACCGCGTCGCGGATGGATTTTCCCTCGGCGCGCAGCTTGTTGGAAAAATCCACAATCAGAATGCCATGTTTGGTGATCAGCCCCACCAGCGTCACCAGCCCGATCTGGCTGTATATATTCAACGTGCCGCCGGACAGCTTCAGCGCCAGCAGCGCGCCGGTCATGGACAGCGGCACGGTCAGCAAGATCACAATCGGATCGATGAAGCTTTCAAACTGCGCCGACAGCACCAGATAGATGAACAACAGCGCCAGCAGGAAGATAAAATAAATTTCGCCTGACGCATCCTTATATTCGCGCGACAGGCTCATGAAATCGATCTGCACGTCGGACGGGATAATTTCGCGGGCGATCTTTTCCATATGCGCCAGGGATTCCCCAAGCGTATATCCCGGGGCCAGCGCGGCGTTGATTTCCGCACCGCGCATCTGATTGAAACGCACCAGCTCACGCGGGGCGACGGATTCCTCCACCTCGACCAGGTTTGAAAGCTGCACCATTTCGCCGCCGCCGCCTCGCACGTAAATTTTCGATAGATCGTCGGGATTGCTGCGGTCAATATCCGCCATCTGGACAACCACATCATATTGCTTGCCCTCGCGCTTGAAACGGGTGACCTTGCGCCCGCCCAGCATGGTCTCCATGGTGCGCCCAACGGTCACCACTTCGACGCCGGCGTCCTGCACCTTGTCACGGTTAACCGTAACCTTTAATTCCGGCTTGTTGAGTTTCAGATTGGTGTCGAGATTGACAAAGCCGGGATATTTGCGCGCCTCGTTCATGACCGCTTCCGTCATGCTTTCAAGCTCCGGATAGCTGGCGGTGGACAGCATCACTATCCAGATCGGACGGGACTGCGGGTTTTGCCCCAGCGAAGGCCGGTTCATCGGAAACGCCATTATCCCGGTCAGCCGGCCAAGCCGCCCGGCCATTTCGCCCACCACCTCCATCTGGCTGCGCTCGCGTTCGCTCCAGTCCTTCATATTGATAAAGGTCACGCCATTATTGATGATTGGATTTCCGACCACCAGAAAATAGCTGCTAACTTCCGGGGTGGATCCATAAATCTTCTCGGTCTGCGCGGCATATTTGTCCATATAATCAATGGTGGAACCTTCTGGCCCCATAAACACACCCACGGCGCCGCTGCGATCTTCAACCGGTGTAAGCTCATTTTTCAGCGAAAGGAAAAGCCCGGCGCCAATGACAATGAAGCCCGCCGCAACGCCCAGCACCATCAGGCGGCGCGATAAAATCTGCGCCAGGATATTTTTGTAAGCTTCGGTCGCGTTGATAATGGCATTCTCTATGCCGGTATAGATAGCGCCATGCTTTTCCTCATGGCGCAGCCAGCGCGAACACAACATGGGCGTCAGTGACAGCGCGATAAAACCGGAAATCAGCACGGTGCCCGCAAGCGTCCAGGCAAATTCAATGAACAGCCGCCCACTGCGTCCGGTCAGAAACCCGATCGGCGCGTATACCGTCGCCAGCGTAATGGTCATGGCGATAACGGCAAAGCCGATTTCGCGGCTGCCCTGCATCGCCGCCTGCATGGGCGGAACGCCTTCTTCAATATGCCGGAAAATATTTTCCAGCATGACAATGGCGTCGTCCACCACCAGCCCGACAGCCAGCACCATGGCCAGCAAGGTAAGCGTGTTGATGGTAAAGCCCACCGCCGCCATCAGCGCAAAGGCGGCAATCAGCGAGGCGGGAATCGTAATCAGCGGTATGAAAGTGGCGCGCGGGGTGCGCAAAAACAGCAACACCACAAGCCCCACCAGCAGCACCGATTCCAGTATGGTCCAGTACACCGCCTCAATCGATCGCTCGATAAAGATCGAGGCGTCAAAACCGATTTGCAGGCGCATGCCCTCCGGCAGCAGCGCTTCGATCTTGGGAATTTCCGCGCGTATCGCCCTGGATATTTCCAGCGGATTGCCGGTCGATTGCTTGACAATGCCAAGCCCCACCGCCTCGCGCCCGTTAAAGCGCACAATGATGCGTTCTTCATCCGGGCCAAGCTCAACCCTGGCGACATCGCGCAGCCGCACCGGATAGCCATCGGCCTGTTTCAGAACGATCTGTTCAAACTCCGCCGGTTCCTTCATGTCGGTTTCCGACAGAACGCTGAACTCAACCTGATTGCTTTCAACGCGTCCGGCCGGCACTTCAATATTCTGTCCGCGCAAGGCGGTTTCGACATCCTGTACCGTCAGTGTATAGGCAGCGAGGCGGGCAGGATCGAGCCAGATGCGCATGGAATAGCGCCGCGCGCCAAACAGCCGCGCCTCCGCCACGCCCGGCAGTGATTGCAGCCGGTCCTTGGCGAAACGGTCGGCAAAATCGGTTACCTCCAGCGGCGTGTGATGGTCGCTGGAAAACGCCATATACATAATGGGTTCAGCGTCCGCCTCCAGCCGCTGCACCAGCGGCTCCTCGATCTCGCGCGGCAGCTTGTCGCGCGCGCGCCCCACCCGGTCGCGCACATCATTGGCGCCTGCTTCCGTGTCGCGTGAAAGATCGAAAATGATGGCGATCTGGCTCAGTTCCTGGCGCGAGATGGAGCGGATATAATCAATGCCCTCAATGCCCGCGAGCGATTCCTCCAGCACGCGCGAGACCTGGCTTTCCATCACCTCGGCGCTGGCCCCCGTATAGTGCGTGGCGACCAGCACGACAGGGGGATCAATATTGGGATATTCGCGCACCGAAAGCCGGTCGAAGCAAATCAGCCCCAGCAGCACCAAAAGTAAACTCATGACGACAGCGAGCACCGGTCTGCGAATGCACAGTTCCGATAATGTGTTGCCGCCCATGGGCGTTACTCCTTAAGAGGTTTTGTCTTTTTCCACCGGAACAGCCATTAGCGGGCGTCCGTCCTGCAACTTCAAATGACCTTCCAGCACAATCATATCCTCCAGCGTTACGCCGTGGATGATTTCAACCTTGCCCGCGCGGCGCATGCCGGTTACGACCTCGGTGCGCACCGCCTTGCCCTCCACCGCCTTGAAGACAAAGCGTTTCACCCCCATCGGAAAGATCGCTGTTTCAGGCAGCATAATGGCGTCGTCGCGCCGGTCCAGCTCCAGATTAACCCGAGCAAACATGCCGGGGCGTAACTGACCCTGATCATTCACCACCGTTGCGCGCAACACCACGGCGCGGCCATTGGGATCAATCAGTGGATCAATCGCATACACCGATCCCCGGAAACTCTTGCCCGGCAGCGGATCAAGCATGACCATGATTTCCTGACCAACTTTCAATATCGCCGCATGCAGTTCGGGGATCCGGAAATCGACCTTCACCGGATCGATATTCTCAATATTGACCACCTTGTCGCCCGGTTTGACATAATCACCGGGGCTTATTTGGCGCAGTCCGAGAACCCCATCGAAAGGCGCGATAATATGCGTCTTTGCCAATAGCGCGCGGGCCAGGGCGGCATTGGCTTCGGCTACCCGCATCTGCGCCAGCGCCTCGTCACGCGAGCGCGCGGAAGTATTGCCGCGCTTGAACAGATCGCTGCTGCGCTCGAAATTCGCCTTGCTCAGCGCCAGTTGCGCCTCAGCCTGTTGCAATTCCGCACGATGAACACTGTCATCCAGGCGGATCAAGGTCGCGCCTTTCACAACCGCTTCGCCTTCGTTAAACGAAATCTCCGATACACGGCCGGTAATTTCAGGCTGGATCACCACAGATTCATTGGAGCGCAGGCTGCCCACCGCAAGAATTTCATGCACCACCCGGCCGGTTTGCGCCTTGCCCACCAGCACCGATGGCGGCGGCCGCATATCCTGCGCCCCTGGCCCCCCGGCACCCCCGCTAAAAGCGTAATAAAGCGCGCCAAGCAACAGCACCCCCCCAACTACAAAGACGGCAATGCGGGGCGAAACAGGCAACCAATGAGGATGGGGTAATTGCAATGGGAACTCACATTCAGAAAATGACGCCAGACACCCTAAAGCAATATTCTTCTTTTGTTAAGAACAAACAGCGAACATGATCTAGTCATCAATTTTACTATATTGATCCCTGCCTCATTGCGTCAAGCAGGCTGCGACAGCTCAATCTTCCCCCCGCTTTTCGGCCTGGACGCGAACGCGCGCTTGCGCCTGCGGCGGCCTGTGTGGCAAGACTGGGACTGAAATTCAGAATCGGATGACCATGTATGAAGCTGTGTGACGCAGATATTGAAAAACACCTGGATGCGGGCACTCTCAAGATCAGTCCGCGTCCGGAACCCGCCCGCATTACCGGGGCGTCGGTCGATCTAACACTCAGCGGCAAGTTCCGCATTTTTGATTATCACGCCGCCCCGGTGATTGATCTGGGTGGCCCGCGCGCTGAACTGGACGCCCAGGTGGAGCGCATCACCCGCGCCGAGGTGAATATCGCGGAGGGCGAGGCGTTTTATCTGCATCCCGGCGAACTGGCGTTGGGCGTAACCATCGAGGAAGTGGAGCTGCCCGATAATATTGCGGGCTGGATCAATGGCCGCTCCAGCCTGGCGCGTTTGGGGCTGATGGTGCATATCACCGCGCATGGGGTGGATCCGGGTTTTGCCGGGCCGCTGGTGCTGGAATTTTTCAATGCCGGCAAGGTGTCGCTGGCGCTGCGACCGGGCATGCGGATCTGCTCGATCAGTTTTGAGCCGCTGTCAGGCCATGCCGTGCGCCCCTATAACAAGCGCAGCGATGCCAAATATCTGCATCAAAAAGGCGCCGTCGGTAGCCGTATCGGCCGCGATTAGACTATTTTTGGTTCTGATTGACGCGCGCCAGGATCACGGAAGCAGGAAATAGGCATGCAAAAAGCCCTGCTCGCGCAGCAAATCCAGCAATTCATAGATGGGAAATGCGATAAAGAACACCGCGCCGTCACGCATGGATTCGCGCAATAGCCGGGGATGGCTGGTAATATATTCCGGCTCAACCCAGTTTTTCCAATTGGGCAACCAACGCGGCACACTGTCCAGATAGTCCTGATAGACGCCGCCAAACTTATCCAGCAGATAGTCCTCTTCAAGAGCGACAACCCTGCGATAATAAAGCGCAAACACCAGCATCAGCATTATCAGAATCGTTATGACGCCAGACTGTAGGCCGATGCCAGCCAGACCTATGAAAGAAAACAGATAAAGCGGATTGCGAACAACCGAAAACGGCCCCTGTCTGATGATTTCGCCATTCTTGCGGCCACCAATATAGGCCGAACAATAGCCGCGCCCCAATACGCACAAAATCACCAGGCAATGACCGATCCATTCCATGGCCTCATGGCCCATGCTGCCTTCGATCATTGTCCCCTGCGAGAAGATGATAATGGGCAGCATTGCGAAGCAAAAGAAGCGAGTATGCCGGATTCGCGCCTTCAGCAGGGGGGTTGGAGACAGGCTGGCTTCATACATGAAAAACAAACTTTATGGGAATCAATGGCCCAGTTGCTAAATCAGACTGGCGTCAGGAAGAAGCAAGCCATGCCCTGTTTGCGGGCCGAAGCCGTGCCGCATCCATCTCCTGTAGCAGATTTGTTTCTATTATTCCCCGGACTTCGTCAATATATTTCCGGCCTTCCCTGGAATAGCGCTCCAGATATTTGACCAATTCCATGCCGGACGCGATTTTTCCCTGCGCGCGCGCGTCGGCGCGCCGGTCACGGAATTTTGTGTAATATTTGTGCGAATTAAGATTGACCAGATAGGCCCCAACGGATTCAGACAGTTGGGAAAACCGCCGCACCACATGTTCCTCGTCCTGGCTGCGCCTGGCGGGGACAAGGCCGCTACGCGGTTTCCAGCTCCATTGACCGAATACGGCATTGCCCTGTTTGGCGAAGCGCGACGTGCCCCAGCCAGATTCCAGCGCCGCCTGCGCAATCGCCAGAGAGGGCGGAACTGCATCGACACGCCGCAATAGTTCCGGCCAGTCCCCGGTCGCCGGTTCAAACTCCTGGATCCCATATTGGGCCGCCAATTGTATGAGCCAGGCCTTGTTCAGGGCATAGAGATTGCCGCCCGCCAGCACCTGCTGTGCGAATTTTTCGACGCGGGCGCGGTCCGCCAGGATTTTTTCATTGCCGGCCAGAACCAGCGGCAGCATCACCCGCACAAAGTCGTGCTTGCGTTCCAGACTGGAATCGCCGCCAGCGAGATCGTGGGGAAGGCTGCGCAAATACAGTCGCGGCACGTCATGCAGCCTTCGGTCGGGCGCGCTGGCGTCCGGCAGGGCATAATCGAGGGCGTCAAAATGGCTTTGCAATTGCTCACGGTCCCGGGGCGTCACCATCACAATGCTGTCATGGGTCCGATTACCCGCATCGGCCAAAAATTCCGAGGATCCTTTGGCAAAGCTTTCCCACCAGGATGGCGCGGCATCGGTCAGCTTCGCCAGAGCGTCGAGGGAAGGGGCAGTGGATAGCATGGCGCCAATATAGGCCAGGGCGACCGCAATACCCATTAGCCCGACAAATGCTCCTCCGGCTGCGGCAATAATCCGCCTGCTGATCGTCATATGTCACCCCTCCATGAGACCCCCTAGGAGAATCTCATTTGCTAACAAAGTATGAAGGGCAGTTTACCCGCCAGGGCAAGGGGGGGCAACCCCAAACCGGCCATATTAACCTAACTTATTGATTTAACTATAGTTAACCAACCTGACGAACCTCTTCCACCTCGGGAATATAGTGTTTCAGCATGTTCTCAATGCCGTTTTTGAGGGTCAGGGTGGAGCTGGGGCAACCCGCGCAGGATCCTTGCAAATGCACATAGACGACGCCTTCCGAAAAGCTTCGAAACACAATATCGCCGCCGTCCTGCGCCACTGCGGGGCGCACTTTTGTGTCCAGCAGTTCAATGATCTGGGCGACGATCTCGCCATCATCGCCGTCGCTGTCCCAATCATGCCCTCCCGCCGCCGGGGCGCCTTGCGCCAGCATGACAGGGCGGCCAGAGGTGAAATGCTCCATGATCGCGCCAAGGATCATTGGCTTGAGATGGTGCCATTCGCCATTGGATTTGGTGACCGTGATAAAATCCGCACCAAGATAAACCCCGGTAACTTCCGGTACTTCAAACAGGCGCGTGGCCAGCGGTGACGCCGCCGCAGAGGCTTGATTGGGAAAATCCGCCGCGCCTTCTTCCAGCACCATACAGCCGGGAATGAATTTCAGCGTCGCTGGATTTGGGGTGGATTCCGTCTGGATGAACATGGGCCTCTCCTGTGACGCAAACTCGGAAAAACAAGGTTATGGTGGATAAATGGCCGATCCAGCCCCTTATATCAACCCCATGCGAAATAGGGTTTTCGGCTGCCTGTCAGGGGCCTGTTCGCCCCTATATCACCGCTTCAATCAGATGCGGGCCGGGGGTGGCGCAGGCGTCCCTGAATTGCCGGTTGAATTCATCCTGACTGGTGGCGCGGCTGGCGGAAACGCCCATGCCGTTGGCCAGTTGCACCCAGTTCAGTTCCGGGTTGGACAGATCCAGCAGATCAAGCGCCTTGCGGCCTGGATTGCCCGCGCCCACGCGCATCAGTTCGACTTGCAGAATAAGATATTTGCGGTTGGAAAAAATCACCGTGACGATATCAAGCTTTTCACGCGCCATGGTCCACAGCGCCTGCAAGGTGTACATGCCGCCGCCATCACCACTGAGGCAGACCACCTTGCGATCGGGGCACGCCACCGCCGCGCCCGCCGCCAGCGGAATGCCCTGTCCGATGGAGCCGCCGGTCAGGCTGAGCCAATCCACCGGCGCAATACCGGCGGTAGGCGCATAACAGGCGAAGCCCGATGTCGCCGCCTCGTCCGAGACCACCGCATTTTCCGGCATTAGCGCACCCAGCGCCGCGCCGATGGTGTGCGCGTTGAACGGCCCCCCGCTGGGAAGCTGGGGACGCGACAATTGCTGCACATGAATGGGATGCACCGGCGCATTCAGTTCCGACGCCAGCGCCTCCAGCGCCTGAACGCCATCCTGCGCCGCCGTGGTCAGCACCAGCGTCTCGCAGCCTTCGGGCGTCAGCCAGCCGGGCTTGCCCGGATAGGCGAAGAACGACACCGGCGGCTTGGTGCCGACCAGAATCAATTGTTCCGTGCCTTTCAGAAATTCCACCATGTCTTCGGCGAAATAGGGCATCTTTTCGATGGTCACACAGCCCGCGCCGCGTTCGATGCGGGAAATGAACGTGTCACACACCAGCCGCGCATCGCTGACCGCCGCAATGCGCCCGGCGGCGGTCGTGCCGCGCTTCAGCAGCACGGGTCCGCGCATCAGCAGCACCGTCTTCTTGCCGTTCTTCAGCATCTTTGCCGCTGCCGTAATCGTGCTGGCGTCGGCGCACGGAGTTGCCGGCGGCGCGATGGGTTTCGCGGGGCCATCGGCCTCATCCCAGGCGCAGTTGGCAGGGACTGTCAGCGTAGCGATCTGTCCCGGATAGGTCATGGCGGCGGCAACCGCGCGCGCGCCGTCGGCGGCCAGACTATTGGCGTCTGTTGTGGCGTGATACCAGTGCGACACGGGCTTTGCCAGACCGGCAATGTCGGACGCCAGCGGCGCGTCATATTCCAGATGATAGGTGGCGTGATCGCCCACCACATTGATCATCGGGGTGCCGGCGCGCTTGGCGTTATGAATATTGGCCGAGGCGTTGGACAGGCCCGGCCCCAGATGCAGCAGCGTAAAGGCCGGTTTGCCCGCCATGCGGCCATAGCCATCGGCCATGCCGGTGACCGCCCCTTCGAACAGGCCCAGAATGCCGCGCACCCCCGTAATCCGGTCCAGCGCCGCGACGCAATGCATTTCCGACGTGCCGGGATTGGTAAAACAGACATTGACGCCGCTATCGACAAAGGTCTGCATCAGGCTTTCTGCGCCGTTCATCGGATTTCCTTCCCATTTGCATACGGATTCTTGTTGGCGCTCAGCATAGATGCAAATGCGCCAGGATGAAATGCGCTTTCATCACGTCCGTAAAATTATGCTAAAACAGCGCCAATGTGAATTTGCCATGTTTTTGGAGGACAGAGCGTGAATGTAACCGAGGCCGTTCAGGCCCGTAAATCCGTGCGGGCGTTTTTATCCAAACCGGTGCCGCAAGACGCCATCCGCAAAATCCTGATGGATGCGGCGCGCGCGCCATCGGGTGGCAATGTGCAACCCTGGAAAACCTATGTGCTGGCGGGCAAGGTGCGCGATGAACTGGTGCAATCGCTGCGCGACAAATGGGCCGCCGGTAATTTCGGCGAAGGCACGGAATACGCCATCTATCCAAAAGATCTGGGCGAACCCTATATGTCGCGCCGCCGCGATGTCGGTTTCAAACTGTATGAACTGGCGGGCATCGCGCGCGACGACAAGGTTGGCCGCATGAAACAGATGTTCCGCAATTTCGAGCTGTTTGACGCGCCGGTCTGCATGATCTTCACCATCGACCGCAATATGGGCGCGCCGCAATGGGCGGACCTTGGCATGTATATTCAGACCATCGCCCTGCTGGCGCTGGATCACGGCCTGGCCACCTGCCTGCAGGAAGCCTGGGC
>CAYGDL010000080.1:0-10339 GCA_964348545.1 uncultured Alphaproteobacteria bacterium
GCAGGGCGCCGTCCTATGGCGCGGATGCGATCACCGCGCGCCTGCAACCGCTTTTCGCGAAAACCTTCGAAACAGATTTACGGGTTTTTCCGGTGACGACGGGCACCGCCGCCAATGCGTTGGCGCTGGCCATGCTGACGCCGCCCTGGGGCACAATTTTCTGTCATCAGGAATCGCATATCGCGACGGATGAATGCGGCGCGCCGGAATTTCATACCTCTGGCGCGAAGCTGTATTTGCTTCCAGGCGATCATGGCAAGCTGACCCCGGAAATATTGTCGCGTTGTCTCAGGGACACCAGCCCCGGCGATCAGCACCAGAGCCAGCCCGCAGTGCTCAGCCTGTCCCAGGTGACAGAAGCCGGTACAGTATATCGTCCCGATGAGATAGCTGCACTAACGGCGATTGCCAGACAGCATAGGCTTTATGTGCATATGGATGGTGCGCGGATCGCTAACGCCACTGCGTCCCTGAACTGTTCGCCCGCAGACATGACATGGCGCGTCGGCATAGATGTTCTGTCATTTGGCGCGACCAAGAATGGCGCCTTGGCGGCGGAAGCCGTGCTGTTTTTTAATCCGGCGCTATCGGAAAATTTTTTGTTCCGGCGTAAACGGGCAGGGCATCTGGTTTCCAAAATGCGTTTTCTTTCTGCGCAACTGGAAGCCTATCTGGAAAATGGTTTATGGCTTGAGCTGGCTGCCAACGCCAATGCGCAGGCAAAGCGTCTTGCCGATGGGCTGCGCACTATATCCGCTGTAGAAATTCTGCATCCGGTGCAGGCCAATGAAATTTTTGCCCATATTCCACCCGCAATGATACAGCCGTTGCGCGACCAGGGGTTTGGCTTTCATGTCTGGGGGCGTGCGGACGAAGGTATTATCCGTCTGGTAACGGGTTTCGACACGCAGCCGGACGAAGTGGATATGTTTATCCACGCCATTCGTGCTTTGGGTTAGAAGCTCAGACTTACGCCGCGCGGACTTCCGCCAGGAAGCGGTTTACTTCATTGCGCAGTTTGTCAGCCTCGGTGCTTAAATCGCTAGCGGCGGACACAACGGCGTTCGCCGCCTCGCTGGTTTCATCATTGGACGTCTGTACGGCAACGATATTGGTAGATACATCGCGCGTTGATGTTGCGGCCTCCTGCGTGTTCTGGGAAATATTCTGGGTGGCGCTGCTTTGCTGTTGCACGGCCGATGCAACGGAGGCAACGGACTCGCTGATTTCACCGATGGTCTGGCGAATGACCGCGATGGCCTCCAATGCTTCTGACGACACATTTTGCATGGCGTCGATCTGACTGGAAATTTCCTCGGTGGCGTGGGCGGTCTGGTTGGCCAGATTTTTTACCTCGGATGCGACAACCGCAAAACCCTTGCCGGCTTCACCCGCACGCGCCGCCTCAATCGTGGCGTTGAGCGCCAACAGGTTGGTCTGCTTGGCAATATGATTGATCAGTTCAACCACCTGTCCAATTTTGCCAGCGGTTTCTGATAGCACTTTCATCGTTTCGTTTGTCGCTTCGGCGCGCTCAACCGCGGTGCGGGCGACGGCGTTGGAGGCCGTCATCTGCTTTTCAATCTCGTTGATTGAATAGCTGAGTTCTTCCGAAGCGGCGGCGACGGTTTCCACATTGCCACTGGCGCTGGCCGCTGCGGCACTTACCATGTCGCTGCGGTCGCGCGCCTGTGCGGCGATATTCGACATCTGCTCTGCGGTTTGTTTCATGCCAAGCGAGCTTGCCGAAACAGCCTCGACAATGTGCCCAACAGAATCTTCAAAGCGGGCCGCAAGCGCGTCCATGGCCTGGCGTTTTTCTTCGGCTGCGCGAACACGGGCTTCGTCGCGCTCCACCTTGGCGCGATCAATGGCTATGGCGTTTTCCTTGAAAACCTGAACCGCAGCCGACATTTCACCAATTTCATCGTGCCGGTCCTGGAAAGGAATTTCAACGGTAAGATTTCCTTCCGCCAGGGTGCGCATCGAGGTTACCATGTTCCTCAGCGGGCGTGTGACGCTATGCCCAACATAATAGAAGGCAATAAAGGCAACGGCGGCAATGGTGGCCAGGGCCAGGACCAGCAAGGTGTTTTCGCTGCTGGTAATATCGTTGGTTACGTCGGCCACACCGACATCGACATCCTTGCGGCGCGCAACAACCTGATCATTGGCGATGTTTGTTAATTGCAGCGCGTCTGATTGAACCTCGTCCAGGGCTGCACGGGTTCGCGTCGAGACGTCCAGCGCCTTCAGCGCCTGCTTGAACAGATCATTCTTGGAATCACCCAGATCGGTAAGTGCCGCCACATCGGTTTTGAACGCCGACAGCTTTTCATTCCATTCAGGTGATTGCTTGTTGACGAGCTCGGCCAGGGCGTTCAACCCGTTGTTGGCGGTGGCAATTGCAGTGATAAAACGTTTGCTAATCTCTTTGATGCTTGTTGCATCGGTTTGCCCCGCGCCTTCGGCAAGAATGCCGATGGCGAGATTGGCGTTGGAAATGAGATCCGAAATTCCCTGCAGGGCGCTGATCTGGTCCTGTAACAATATTCCCTTGTCCGTGTCACCCCTTGTTGCAAGTTGAGCTTGCGCATCGCCGGTTGCCGCCTCCTCAGCCGCCACACCCTCGCCGCCCCCGGAATCGGCGTTAGCGGCGAAGATTTCCTCCATGATGGCAAAGACGGCGTCATTGGCGGTATCGACGAAATATTGACTGGCCTCCAGAAGTTCAGCATGTGTATTGCGGGAAATGATTATGGTTTTGTCCAGTTCTTTCCGGGTGCTGAAATTTTCCGAAACTAGCGCGTCCAGCGTCTTGATCTGATTCGAAAGCTTGGTCACCAGGGCGGTGGACTTATCCAGGTCTTGCTTGCCCATTTGCGCGGAAGTCGCCTTGATATGTTGCGAAAGTTCTCCAATTTCACTGGTTAATGCGTCACGCAGTTTTATCCGTGTCGCGTCATCCTTGGCCGCAGCCAGTGCGCGCAGATTGCCCGATATCTCGTTGGTGGTGACAGTCAGATCAAAGGCGCCAGTCATGCCGCCGATATCGCGCTCCGTGACATTTTTGAAAGTCGCGTCTATCAGGCGGAAAGAATTAAACGAAACCAGGCAGGCGACCAGTGTCAACACCCCCACGATCACATAGGTCGCTAGCAGTTTAGACTGTATGCTGAGCCGGGAAAGTGCTGAACTGTTGGATAGCAGTTCAGCGAATTTAGTGAGAAAAACATGACTGGCGGCGCGTGCGCCTTTAATCATCTCACGGGTTGGAATTTTGTCATTCAGGACTTTCGTCATCTCCACAACTTTGCCTGCTGCTTCCAGTATTTTTTTCGTTGTGTCCTGATTTACCATGTTTTTTTGCCCCGGATTTTGTTGCTTCCAACTAAACGCTACTAATTACAACTATTTAGGGTCCCCACAGCCATCGCCCGGTCTATTTGTGCAGCTTTTGAACTAATGGTTGAGTCCAGCTATCATAATTCCGTAACATTACTAATTGGTAAAACTGTGACGCGCATTGGAGGCTAAATTCATCATAAATTGAGACAGATGCCGCGTTCGCCAGATCGATCCAGCCTGGTCTGTTCTCACTGGTTTTATGTGCTGGACGTGCTAAGTGGCGACTTGCACAATGTAATTTCGATTTGCGGGCAATCGCCGCTGATCATTCGGATGCAGCGATTGCAGCATGGACTCTTGGCGTCAATTTGCGCCATAAAGTGCTGACAGATATCTGTATTCACAACAACAACAGGGGAGCCTTGGATGAGTATCAAGGGAAAAGCCTATATTGCGGGGATTTACGAACATCCCACGCGGTTGGCACTAGGCAAGACTTTACCGCAATTGCATGCGGAACTTGCGAAAGGCGCATTGGCCGATGCGGGTCTGAGCAAGGACGATATCGACGCCTATTATTGTGCGGGCGATGCGCCGGGCATGGGCGGCATCGATATGGTTGAATATATGGGCCTCAATAATGTGCGCCAGATTGACAGCACGGAAACCGGCGGCTCAAGCTATGTCCTGCATGTCAATCATGCGGCGCAGGCGATTGCGGCGGGCCATTGCAAGGTGGCGCTGATCACCCTGGCGGGCCGGCCTGCGGCGGACGCCAAGGAAGGGATGATGTTCCGCATGGGGGGAGAAACGCCATCCTCATCCGGTTTTGAAGCGCCCTTCAAGCCCACTATCGTCAATATGTACGCCATGTGCGCACAGCGCCATATGTATGAATATGGCACTACGTCTGAGCAATTGGCCTGGATCAAGGTTGCGGCGTCGCACCACGCGCAATACAATGAACATGCCCTGCGACGTGAGGTTGTGACCGTCGAGGATGTGATCAATTCGCCGATCGTTGCCTCGCCGCTGCACCGCTATGATTGCTGCGTGATCACCGATGGCGGCGGCGCGGTTATCGTCGTGGCGCCTGAAATCATGAAAAAGCTGAAGCGTCCCGCTGTTAAAATTCTGGGCGCGGGCGAAGCCCCCAAGCATCTGATGGGCGGCAAGGTGGACCTGACCTATTCCGGCGCGCGCTGGTCCGGGCCGAAGGCTTTTGAAGAAGCCGGCGTCACCCAGAAAGACATCAAATACGCGTCGATCTATGACAGCTTCACCATCACCGTGCTGGAAACGCTGGAAGATCTGGGATTCTGCGAAAAAGGCAAGGGTGGCAAGTTCGTGTCCGACGGTAATCTGATTTCCGGCGTCGGCAAGCTGCCGTTTAACACCGATGGCGGCGGGCTGTGCAGCAATCATCCAGGCAACAGGGGCGGCATGACCAAGGTTCTGGAAGCCGTCCGCCAGATTCGTGGCGAAGCGCATCCAAAGGTTCAGGTGCCCAATTGCGATATCGCATTGGCGCATGGCACCGGCGGCCTGCTGGGCGCGCGGATGGGAAGTGCAACCGTTATTCTGGGGAATCAAGACTCATGAGTGAAGCAAAACCAAAAGCAAAAGTCCGCGCGCCCAAAATCAATTTCGAAACCAAGGCGTTCTGGGACGCCACCGCGCAAGGCAAACTGAATGTCGGCAAATGCGATGATTGCGGGCAGAATTATTACTATCCGCGCCCGCTATGCCCGTTCTGTTTCAGCGACAAAACGCGGCTGTTGGAATGCACCGGCAAGGGCGTGATCTATACTTACAGCGTCACGATGGGCAAGGAACCCTATACCATCGCCTATGTGACACTGGATGAAGGTCCGACCATCCTGACCAATATTGTCGAATGCGATTTCGCCAAACTGGCTATCGGCCAGAAGGTCAAGGTCGTGTTCTACGACACCGGCGAGGGCAGCGCGATGCCGATGTTTACGGTGGCGTAACACCTCTTCTCTCCCCCTCCTCTTGAGGGAGGGGGCGCCTGCCTGCGCGAAGCCGGGGCTTCGCTCCGGCGTAGGCAGGGGGTGAGGGGGCAGCGCGCTCCCAATTCAACAGCAAGAGTCGGAGTGCTTGTAACTACACATCATGCGTTAGCGCCCCCATCTACTCTTATCGTCGCACCGGTGACATAGCTCGCATCGGGGCTGGCAAGAAACGCAACAACGGCAGCAACTTCCTCTGGCTCACCCAGCCGTCTAAATGCAGTAAGCTGCGCTGCCTCAGCATCTCCCATACCTGTTCGTATGGGGCCAGGCGCCACGGCATTAACGGTGATGTTGCGATCGGCCAGATCCCACGCCCAGGCACGCGTCAAACCGTTCATTGCAGATTTACTCATCGTGTAGGCGCTAGCGCCGGGGAAAATGGCTCTTTCACCCAATAAGCTGCTGATATTGATTATCCGCCCGCCAGAGGACATTACTTTTGCAGCGGCCTGGGTCAAGGTGAACACCGATTTGACGTTGATATTAAGAACGCGCTCAAACGCCTCGTGCGGAACATCTCCAATAAGATTACCCACCCCCTCAAACACACCGGCATTATTGACCAGTATATCTAGACGGCCAAATGCCCCCATTACCTTGTCGATGATCGCTGGCATCAACTCCGGGATGTTCGCATCGCTCTGTAAAATTAAAGATTTCCCACCAGCAGCTTCTATGGATTTCGCTACGTTTTCTGCCTTGTCTCTTGAGGCGCTATAGGTAATGGCCACACTTGCGCCATGTTCCGACAGCTTGAGGGCTGTTGCTGCCCCGATCCCACGCGAGCCGCCACTGACAAGTACTATTTTTCCGGATAAGGGTTTTCCCATGATATATTCACCTTGAGTGTTAGTGTTTATCGTATGGCAAACTGGCATCGCGTCATTGCGTAAAAACATCCGTTCCTTGCGGTTGAATATTTTATAATTTGAAAGCAAGAGACGGAGTGCCGAGCTAGGCCAAACCAAAGTATCAAGTGATCTACGAACCAATCAGATAAGGATCACGGCAATGCAAACTTCCACGCACACGGACGACGCGCGCTGGCAGATGGTGGCGGCACGGGATCGCGCGGGCGATGGCCAGTTTTATTATTCGGTGCGCACCACCGGCGTGTATTGCCGCCCATCCTGCGCGGCGCGGCTGGCGCGGCGGGAAAATGTCAGCTTTCACGCCAGTTGCGCCGATGCCGAACGCGCGGGTTTTCGCCCCTGCAAACGCTGCAAGCCGGATCAGCCATCCTTGCAGGAAACCCATAGGGAAAAAATCATTGCCGCATGCCGCGGCATCGAGACGGCGGAAACGCTTCCTGATCTGGGCGAGTTGGCGGAAGGGGCGGGATTAAGCCCGTATCATTTTCATCGGCTGTTCAAGGCGATCATCGGGGTCACGCCAAAAGCCTATACGGATGCGCACCGGGGCAAAAAAATGCGTGAAGCGCTGGTCAAAAATCAAAGCGTAACCGAAGCGATTTATGATGCCGGATTTAATTCCAATGGGCGTTTTTATGCTTCGTCCAATATACGGCTCGGTATGACACCGGGCAAATTTCGCGCCGGTGGCGGGGGTGCCGATATCCGTTTTGCGGTGGGGGAATGCTCGCTTGGATCGTTTCTGACGGCGGCGACGGACAAAGGCGTTTGCGCAATCCTGTTGGGGGATGACCCGGACGCGCTGCTGCGCGAATTGCAGGACCGGTTCCCGCATGCAAATCTGCTTGGCGGTGACAGAGAGTTTGAACAATTGGTAGCGAAAGTCCTTGGCATGATCGAGGCGCCGGGCATTGGCGTTGATCTGCCGCTGGACATTCGCGGCACGGCGTTTCAGCAGCGCGTTTGGCAGGCCCTGCGCGATATTCCCGCCGGTTGCACGGTCAGCTATACGGACATCGCCGAGCGTCTCGGCTCGCCCAAATCGGTGCGGGCTGTGGCCGGGGCCTGTGCCGCCAACCATATCGCTATCGCCATTCCCTGTCACCGTGTGGTGCGCAAGGGCGGCGATCTGGCCGGCTATTATTGGGGTATAGAGCGCAAGCGGGAATTGCTGCATCGCGAGAGCAAAGGTGACTAATGTCAGCGCCGCCATACGGCACAAAAGCCTTTCTGAAAAACTGCGTGATATTAACTGGTCTGCGGCGGAGGCGGAACTGGATGCGCGGGGCTATGCGGTTCTGAAGGGCCTGTTGTCGCAGGCGCAATGCGCCGCCGCTGCAAGCCTGTATCAGGAAGCGGCGCGCTTTCGCAAAACAATCGACATGGGCCGGTATAATTTCGGTCAGGGCGAATATAAATATTTTTCCTATCCCTTGCCCGATGGCGTGGCGGAATTGCGCGCCGCATTTTATGCGCCGTTAAGCGCGCTGGCGAATCGCTGGAATGCCGCCATGGGCATGGAGGCGCGCTATCCCGCCAACCATGCGGAATTTTTGCGGCACTGTCGCGCGGCGGGGCAAAACCGGCCGACTCCGCTGATGTTATGCTACGGGCCGGGGGATTATAATTGCCTGCATCAGGATCTGTATGGCGACATGTTTTTTCCATTTCAGGCCGTCTTTTTGCTTTCTGCGCCGCAACAGGATTTTACCGGCGGTGAATTTGTCCTGACCGAACAGCGCCCCAGAATGCAATCGCGGCCTTATGTTGTGCCCCTTGCGCAGGGCGACGCGGTGATTTTTCCGGTGCGCTATCGTCCCGTGCAGGGCGGGCGCGGCGTGTACCGGGTGGCCATGCGGCATGGGGTCAGCCAGGTGCTGTCGGGACAACGGCAAACTCTGGGTATTATTTTTCATGACGCGCAATAATGCCGCGATGCCGGACCTGTTTGACGCCATGCGCGGCGATCATACGGAGATAATTGCCGATGGCGCCGTCATTCTGCATGGTTTTGCGCTGGATGCGGCGGCGGAATTGCTTGCGGCGGTGGACGCGATCGCGGCGCAGGCCCCGTTTCGTCATATGCTGGTGCCCAGCGGGCATAGCATGTCGGTCGCCATCACCAATTGCGGCAGCGCCGGATGGGTCAGTGACCGCAAGGGCTATCGTTATGATCGGTTCAATCCCGATAGCGGCAGGCCTTGGCCATCTTTGCCCGCCTGTTTCCTGGCTCTGGCCTTGCGCGCCGCGGACGCCGCCGGTTATGGCGGCTTTGCTCCTGATGCCTGCCTGATCAATTGTTATGTTCCCGGCGCGCGGGTGTCGCTGCATCAGGATAAGAATGAACGCGATTTTTCCGCGCCGATTGTGTCTGTCTCGCTGGGCCTGCCGGCCACCTTTTTATTTGGCGGCCTCCGGCGCACGGATCGTGCCGTGCGTTTCCGCCTCAGCCATGGCGATGTAGCCGTATGGGGGGGCGCGTCCCGCATGGCGTTTCATGGCATTGCGCCGCTGAAGCCGGGCGCGCATCCGCTTGCCGGGGAGCGGCGCATCAATCTGACGTTTCGCAAGGCGTTATAAGGGCCGCGTCACAGCATTTGACAAGCCGCGCCCGCCGCCGCACTCTTGCCGCATCATAATTTGAACGGGGAGAACGAAAGATGAAATTCGGCGTCTTTTACGAATTGCAATTGCCCAAGCCGTGGAACGCGGGCGACGAGCACAAACTGTTTCACGAAGCGCTGGAGCAGGTAGTGCTGGCCGACCGGCTCGGCTTTGATCACGCCTGGGAGGTGGAGCATCATTTTCTGGAGGAATATTCCCACGCCTCGGCCCCGGAAATTTTCCTGTCCTTTGCCGCCGCCCAAACCAAAAATATCCGCATTGGACAGGGCATCCGTCAGGTGATCCCGAAATATAATCACCCGGCGCGCACCGCCGAGGTGATTGCCACCATGGACCTGCTGTCCAATGGCCGGGTTGAATTTGGCATCGGCGAAAGCGCCACCCGGCTGGAACTTGGCGGCTTTGGCATTGCGGCCAAGGAAAAACGCCGCATGTGTCTGGAAGCGGCGGAGCAGATCGCCAATATGCTGGTGCTTGATCCCTATCCCGGTTTTGAGGGCGAATATTTTTCCATGCCGTGCCGCAATGTGGTGCCAAAGCCATTGCAGCAGCCGCATCCGCCGATGTGGATCGCCTGCACCAATCGCGACACGATCAAGGTGGCGGCGCGCAACGGGCTTGGCGCGCTGGCATTTTCATTCATTGATCCCGAAGAAGCCAAGGCCTGGTCGGATGTCTATTACAATATTATCAAATCCGAGGAATGCGTTCCCATTGGCCACCGGGTTAACGCCAATATCGCGCTGGTCTCGAATTTTTCGCTGCATCATGATCGCGGCGAGGCAATCCGGCGCGGGCATGAGGGATTCGAGTTTTTCTCCTACGCCATGAATGCGCTGGTGGCCCGCGACACTATTCCAGGCCGGACCAATTTGTGGGGTGAATATCTGGCGCAGCGCGGCGATCGCACGGAAAAAATGGTTATCGAAGCCAAAGAACAAGGCTTCCGCAAATCCGGCATCGGCACACCCGATGACATGAGGAAGCATCTGCGCGCCTTCAAGGAAGTGGGCATTGATCAGATAATTTTCATGCAACAGGCTGGTCGCAACAAGCATGCGCATATTTGTGAATCGCTGGAACTGTTCGCCAAGGAAGTTATGCCGGAATTCAAAAAGGACGCCGCTGAACGGCTGGCGAAAAAGGAAGCGGAACTGGCCCCCTATATCGCTGCGGCGCTAAAGCGCAAAAAATGGATGGTGGTGCCGCCCGATGACCAGATCCCGCCGGTGCGCGCATCCGTGGAAAGGATGCAGATCGACAGCATCAAGAATTAGAGCATACAATCAAAGGGAATCAAACGGAAAGAATCAAAGGAGAATCAAAGAATCAAAGGGCAAGATCAAAGGGAGATCAAAGGGGACGTTACACTTTAAAAGATCAAAGGGGACGTTACCCTTTAAGTGTAAACCTTCCGACTTAATCTGACAAAACGGTTGCTTTTGTGGTGGCTGTGGG
>CAYGDL010000081.1:0-10297 GCA_964348545.1 uncultured Alphaproteobacteria bacterium
TGGGATCGAAAGAAAAGGCCGAATGGCTGACGGGTACGCTTGGCTATGACGCGGCCATTGACCGGCGCGCGGGGCCGCTGGGCGCCGCCATCAAACAGGCCTGCCCCGATGGCGTTGATCTTTATTTTGACAATGTCGGCGGCGAGGTGCTGGAGACCACGCTTACCCGGATGAAGGATCATGGCCGGATCGTGATCTGCGGCTACGCTTCGCAATATGACACGCAAACGCCGGAGACCGCGACCAGAGGCGTGCCGTCTGTTGTGCTGTATAAACGGTTGCGCATCGATGGCTATGTGGTGATGGATTATTATGCGCATAAACAGGCCGCGCGGGATCAGATGGCGGCCTGGATGAAGGCGGGCAAGCTGCAAGTGTCCGTCGATATGCTGGACGGGCTGGAACGCGCGCCCGAAGGCTTTGTCGGCCTGTTCAACGGCGAAAATCGCGGCAAGCGCATGATAAAGGTGGCGGAGGAAGTTTAGGTTTTCAGCGCACCCGCCATGCGCGATAAAATTTCTTCCAGAATTTCCGGTGACGTGGCGAAATTCAGCCGTGCGAAATTGTCCGTATAGGAACTGAAATCACCACCTGGGCTGAGCGCCACCCTTGCCTTGTCCAGGAAGAATTTTGCAGCGGCGCCTTGCAGGTTCAATGCGCTGCAATCCAGCCAGGCCAGATAGGTCGCTTCGGGCGGGATATGCGAAATCCCCGGCAGGTCGCTTTGTACGAATTCGGTAATCCGGCGGCGGTTTGCATCCAGTTGCAGCAATATTTTGTCCAGCGCCGGCCCGCCATGCAGCCAGGCTGCTTCTGCGCCTGCAATACTGAATATTGATGGCGTGCCCAGGATATGGGTGTTGATCTGTTTGAAGCGCGCCAGCAATTCAGCCGATCCGAAATGCGCCACGGCGAGCCGCAGCCCCGCAATGTTCAGGCCCTTGCTGGCCGATGACAACGTAATGGTGCGCGCGGCAATCTCAGGCCCAAGCGAGGCAAACGGCGTGTACCGTGCAGGCGCATACACCAGGTCCATGTGCACTTCATTGGCAACCACCACAAGATCATGCGCCAGCGCCACATCGGCGATGGCGCGCAGTTCATCCGCCCCAAATGCGCGCCCGGTTGGATTATGCGGGTTGCACAGCAGCAGAATGCGGGTGCGCTTATCAATGGTGCGCCGCAATCCCTCCAGATCCATTTCATAGCGCGCATTGCCCCGGCGCAACGGGTTCTCGTCAAGACGGCGTTTGTTCTGTGCAATGACCGACAGAAAGCCCGGATAGATTGGCGTTTGCACAATGACGCCGTCGCCCGGTTCGCTGAACATCATCACCATGGCGTGCATAAGCTGCATCATGCTGCTGCCAACAAATATGCGGGCCGGGTCCGGCGTCCAGCCGTGGCGCTTTGTCATCCATTCGCAGAAGGCATGCGCCACCCGGTCATTCAGGCTGTGTGGCGGATAGCCAAAATCTTCGGCGTCGATCACTGCGCGAAGCGCCGCCTTGATTTCCGGGGCCACGGCAAAATCCATATCCGCGATCCAGGCGGGTATGACATCGGCGGGATATTGCGACCATTTCACGCCGCGCTTGGCCCGAAGCCGGGCTTGCGTTATGTGAATATCCGCCTCATCCATCTCCGAACACCCGGCGGAAAATCCGGTCCACATGTTTGGTGTGATAGGCGAGATCAAACAGCTCCGCCAACTGCTTTGCGGGAACGGCCTTGGTTACCTGTTTGTCGGCTTTCAGCAAGGCCAGAAAATCGCCGCCTTCGCGCCAGACCTTCATGGCGTGACGCTGCACAATTTCATAGGCGTCTTCACGGCTGACGCCGCCTTGCGTCAAGGCCAGCAATACGCGCTGGGAATGCACCAGACCGCCCAGCCGATCCAGATTTTTTTTCATGGTTTCGGGATACACGATCAGTCTGTCGATCATGCCGGTCAGCCGGGACAGCGCAAAATCCAGGGTGATGGTGGCGTCGGGCGCGATCATGCGTTCAACGCTGGAATGGGAAATATCGCGTTCATGCCACAATGCCACATTTTCCATGGCGGGCAGGGCATAACTGCGCACCATGCGCGCAAGACCGGTCAAATTTTCCGAAAGCACCGGATTGCGCTTGTGCGGCATGGCGCTGGAGCCTTTCTGGCCCTCGGAAAAAAACTCCTCCGCCTCCAGAACTTCCGTACGCTGAAGATGCCGTATTTCGGTGGCAATCCGCTCAATTGAACTGGCAATCACGCCCAGTGTCGCAAAAAATTGCGCATGCCGGTCGCGCGGAATGACCTGGGTGGAAATCGGCTCCACGGTCAAACCCATTGCCGACGCCACATGCGCTTCAATCCATGGATCAATATTGGCAAAGGTGCCGACCGCACCGGATATGGCGCAGGTGGCGATTTCCATACGCGCGGCTTCCAGGCGCGTGCGATTGCGCTCCATCTCCGCAAAGGCCTGCGCCATTTTCAGGCCGAAGGTGGTGGGTTCCGCATGAATGCCGTGGCTGCGACCGATGCAGATGGAATCCTTATGCTCATAGGCGCGGCGTTTCAATGCGGCCAGCAACAGTTCAATATCCGCCAGCAGAATATCGCTGGCGCGTTTAAGCTGTACCGCCAGACAGGTGTCGAGCACATCCGATGAGGTCATGCCCTGATGCACAAAACGCGCCTCCGGCCCAACATGCTCGGCCAGATTGGTCAGGAATGCGATGACGTCATGTTTGGTCTCGCGCTCGATTTCATCAATGCGGTCCACCTCAAAGGCGCCGCGCTCCCACACCGCCTTGGCCGCCTCGCGGGGGATGACGCCAAGCTCGGCCATGGCGTCACAGGCATGCGCCTCAATCTCGAACCAGATGCGAAATTTGGACTCGGGCGCCCATATGGCCACCATTTCGGGTCGGGAATAACGCGGGATCATCTGGTGTTTTAGCCCTTTTGAACTTGCTGGATACGCGACGAAACATAAGACACAACTAACGATATAGGGTAAGTTTTGTCAAAGAATTGCTGGATATAAGAAGACAATAGTTGACCCCCGCCCGCGCATGGCGGAGCATGTATCCATCTGATGGCATTGCTTTTGAACCGGGGACTGGAAAATGAATGTAAGAAAAGCGGCCTATGTGGCATTGGCGGTGGCTGCGCTGCTGATCAGCGGCCTTGCGGCGGCTGTTATTTTTGGCGCTTCGCCGCCGCCGCAACCATCAGCCAAACAGGCGGCGGCCGGAAAAATAATGGCTGACAGTCTGGGTGATCAGCCTGCGCTTGAAAAGTTCACAGCGCGTGACGGCATGGCGCTGGCCTTTCGCCGCTATCAGGGCAGGCCTGGTGGCGGCCTGGTTGTATTGTCGCATGGCGCGTCAGGCAGCAGCAACGGCACGCATATTCTGGCCCGGGCGCTGGCGGGGGCAGGCATTCATGTGCTGGCCATTGATCAGCGCGGCCATGGCGATAACTGGCCCCATGGCGACATCGCCTATATGGGACAGTTGGACGATGATATGGCCGATCTGGCAGGTGTTCTGGATCAGCATTATCGTGATGAGCGGCGCATTTATTTGGGCCATTCGGCGGGCGGTGGATTTGCCTTGCGCATGGCCAGCGGACCCAATGCCTGCGCATTCGACGGCTATCTGGCGATCTCCCCCTTTCTGAATTTCCGTTCCGCCACGATGCGCCACAGGGCCGGGGGGTTCACCGTCCCCTTCACGCCGCGCATTATAGCGCTGGGTCTGTTGAATGTGGTTGGCATTGATGGGCTGGATGGCCTGCCCGCAATTGCGTTTGCTGTTCCACCGGAAAATGCGCTGTCGCAAACAACATTTTATTCCTGGCGCCTGCTGCGAAGTTTTGGTCTTGATATGCGCCATTGGCAAGGCGACATCATGCGCATTTCACAGCCAACACAGGTGCTGGTTGGCGAGAAAGACGAAATGTTTTTTGCGGAAAAATATCAGCCGGAGCTGGTTGCGTTGCAACCGGCTATTGGCGTGCGGATTATTGCAGGCGCGGATCATATGGGGATTGTTCAAAATGCGGATGCCGCTGGCGTCATCGTCACAACGGCGCAGAAAATGTTGAAGGCGCCAACGGATGCGGCGTCAAATTGCCGCCCTAAATCAAACCCAATTGGCGGAAGCTGACGGTTTTTCCACGCCCGACCACGACGTGATCATGCACGGTGATCTTAAGGGGTTTGCCGGCCTCCATTATCTGCCTGGTCATTTCAATGTCCGTGCGCGACGGCGTGGGGTCGCCGCTTGGGTGATTATGCACCAGAATGATCGCGGATGCGGAAAGATTCATTGCCCGTTTCATCACTTCGCGTGGATAGACGGGAGTGTGATCCACGGTGCCCTGCTGCTGCACTTCGTCGGCGATCAGGACATTCTTGTGGTCCAGAAACAATATGCGGAATTGCTCGTTTTTTTCATAGGCCATGGCCGCATGGCAATAATCCATGAGGGCGCTCCAGCTTGCCAGCAACGGCCTGTTCAGCACCGCGCTCCGCATCAGGCGCAACGCCGCCGCCTGCACGATTTTTAGTTCCCGCACCACGCTTTCACTATCGATTTCCTCGCGCAGCAATGCGGGATCGGCACTGATCACATCCGCCAATGAACCAAATCGCTGTATCAGATGTTTCGCCTGTTCCTTCAGGTCACGTCGTGGAAGGGCGCGAAACATAATGAGTTCGAGTAGTTCATAATCAGCCATCGCTTCGGGACCGGCTTCCATAAATCGTTGGCGCAGGCGTTCGCGGTGTCCCGTATGGTGTGGCTTTTCAGAGTCCTTCTTCGTGGGCATCGGCTCAGGCAAAGGCTGGCAGATGCAGACCGCGCGGCGAGGTCGTGAAAATTTCGCAGCCGGTTTGCGTAATGCCAATAGAATGCTCGAACTGCGCGGAAAGGGATTTGTCGCGGGTGACCGCAGTCCAGCCATCGCTCAGGATTTTCACCTGGAACCTTCCGGCATTGATCATCGGTTCAATGGTGAAAATCATGCCCGCCTTCAATATGACGCCAGAGTCGCGTTCGCCATAATGCATGATATTGGGGGCATCGTGAAACACCCGCCCTGTGCCATGGCCGCAGAAATCGCGCACCACTGAAAACCGGTTGGCCTCGGCATAGGACTGGATGGCGTATCCGATATCGCCGGTGGTTGCCCCTGGCCTTGCGGCGGCGCAACCGCGCATCAGGGATTCATAGGTCACCTCGATCAGGCGGCGCGCCTTGACGCTGGCCTCACCGGCTACATACATGCGGCTGCTGTCACCGTGCCAGCCATCCAGTAATGGCGTCACGTCGATATTGAGCACGTCGCCATCGTGCAGTTTGCGCTCGCCCGGAATGCCGTGGCAGACCACATGATTAAGCGAGATGCAGGTGGTTTTCGGATAGCCGCGATAATTCAACGGCGCAGATACGCCGCCATGCGCAACGATAAAAGCATGGCAGATTTCGTCCAGTTCGCCCGTTGTCACGCCGGGTTTGACATGCGGGCCAATCATATCCAGCGTTTGGGCCGCCAGCCGCCCAGCCGCCCGCATCCCTGCAAAGGCCTCGGGCCCGTGCAGCTTGATCAGGCCGTTATTGCGCAATGGCGCGTCCTGGGCGGCAATGTAATTCATAAGCTATGGATACCCGTCCTGGAGCATTTCGTCCAGATGTTCACATAAGTATTAAAATACCGTAGGAAAAGCTCGAACATGGGGGGACGGAAATTTTCATGATATTTAAGAACAGAGTGGTTCCCAGAGGGCAGGAATTGCGAATAAACTATGCGGATGGACACGACAGATAAAAATTCGACGGGTGAAAAGATCGTCACCGCCGCGATTCTGGTAATCGGCGATGAAATCCTGTCGGGCCGCACCCAGGATACAAATTCATCCTATATTGCCCGCTGGTTAGGCGAAATTGGGATTCGTTTGAGTGAAATCCGTGTGGTGCCCGATGTGCAGGCGGAAATCATTGCGGCGCTCAATGCCCTGCGCGGGCGACATGGCTATGTGTTCACCACCGGCGGCATCGGGCCAACCCATGATGATATTACCGCCGATGCCGTGGCGGCGGCCTTTGATGTTCCCATCGGCTATCATGCCGGGGCCATGGCCATATTGGCTGCGCATTACAAGCCGGGAGAATTTACCGAAGCCCGCAAGCGCATGGCCCGGATACCGGATGGGGCGCAGTTAATTGATAATCCCATCAGTAAGGCGCCGGGATTTAGGATCGAAAATGTGTTCGTTTTGGCCGGTGTGCCAATGATCATGCAGGCCATGCTGGATTCGCTGCGCCATCAGGTGACGGGCGGGGACAAGATGCTTAGCGCCTCTTTAGGAGGCGCAGTGGCCGAAGGGCATGTAGCGGCTGCGTTGGGCGAAATACAGTCCCGGTTTCCTGAGGTAAGTCTGGGCAGTTACCCATTTTTTCGGCGGGCTGAAGCAGGATCCGGCCAGATTTCCGGTTATGGCGTCAATTTTGTCCTGCGATCCACGAATGCCGAGCGGCTGAATCTGGCGCGTGAGGCGGTTCGGGCGATGATTCTGGCCGAAGGTGTGGAGCCAGAAGATCGGGATTGAGACCCCGCAACTAAGGACATCTGCCATATTATTATCAAAAAATAGTGAGCGCCAATCGAAAGTCTTTCAAAAAAGAAGAATTGATGTCAGATTGTTCTGGAAATGCTTGGCAAAGTAAGTATGGTCACTGAGCGATCAGCTTACAGATAAGAGCATGACGACAGGTGAACAATTGAGGGAGAAGCACGGCATGTTGAAGGGAAAAACGGGCGTCCTTGGGCTTGTAGCGGGGGCTGCGATGGTTTTGGGCGCCACGGGGGCGTTTGCGACGGGAGTTGAAGGCATGATGGATGTTTCCCATCTGAACTCAGCGCATGAAAACTGGGTTAAAGCCGGCAAGCACGAATTTTATGTCGTGTGCACGAGTATTGATGACTACATCACCCAGGTTGAAGGGGCCAATCTGAAAGAAACCCAGATGACCGCTTACAAAGATTCAATTACGAAGGCGGGCGGCAACACCTGCTGGCCAGTTTGGCGTGGTCTCGTAAAATAGCAGCAGCCTTGCTTGCAATGGCCCTGCTTGGCGGAGCTGACGGTCTGGTTTATTGATCGCAGATTGCAGTGGATGTCTGGGGTTGGGGTGCGCACGGGGTGACGTGGATTAAAACTCCCGGATAGTGGTGGCGTGTGGATTTCACGGCCGCCATTTTTTCGTGACCTGTGCGCATGGTTTGGAACTTAAGGCTATTACGCGGATTGACTTACCGCTGCGCAGATGTCCCTGATATATCTTTATTCTGTGTCCCCGTAGCTCAGCAGGATAGAGCACCAGATTCCTAATCTGGGGGTCGTGCGTTCGAATCGCGCCGGGGACGCCATTTTTTTTGCAAAGAGAACATTGACACTACGCGCATGAACGAAGTCCCTGCCACGATCCGGCGCCAGATCTATGGCGACATTCCCATTACGCAGAGTGGCTGGCTTGGCGTTTCTGAACTGCATGATATTTACTATGAAGAATCCGGCAATCCGGACGGCAAGCCAGTGCTGTTCGTGCACGGTGGCCCGGGCGGTGGGTGCGACCCCAGGATGCGGCGGTTTTTTGATCCCGGCGCCTATCGCATTATTCTGTTTGATCAGCGCGGGTGCGGCAAAAGCAGGCCACATGCGGAACTGACGGATAACACGACCTGGCTTCTTGTCTCCGATATGGAGGCGCTGAGAATTCATCTCGGTATCCAGCGGTGGCAGATATTTGGCGGTTCCTGGGGCAGCACACTGGCGCTGGCCTATGCGCAGACGCACCCTCAGCGGGTTACAGAACTGGTTTTGCGTGGAATTTTTATGCTGCGCCAAAAGGAGCTGAGCTGGTTTTATCAGGAAGGCGCCAGCAATATTTTTCCCGACGCCTGGGAACATTATCTGGCCCCGATCCCGCCAAACGAGCGTGGCGACATGATCACCGCCTATTATAAACGCCTTACCAGCAAGGACGCGGATGTGCGTTTGCAGGCTGCGCGGGCCTGGAGCGTTTGGGAGGCGGCCACAAGCTTTTTGATTCAGGATCCGCTGCATATTGCACGGGCCGGGGAAGACAGTTTCGCCGAGGCGTTCGCCAGGATTGAATGCCATTATTTTGTGAATAAGGGGTTTTTTGAGGCCGACGATCAATTGCTTGCCGGGACTGAATTAATTAGGCACATTCCGGCGGTGATCGTACAGGGGCGTTACGATGTCGTGTGTCCTATGGTTTCTGCCTGGGAACTGCACCGGGCCTGGCCAGAGGCGGCTTTTCATATAATTCCGGATGCTGGACATTCCTCAATGGAAGCCGGGATTGTCGATCAACTGGTGCGGGCCACCGACCAATTCCGCTCATAATGGGCATTCTGCAAAGGATTAAAATAATGCGTTCCCTACCGAATTTTGCACTATCAGGCATGGCTTTGCTTGCTGTTGCGGGACTTGTTCTGACGATGGCCAATGCACCCGCCCTGGCGCAAGAGGCTGCGAAACCCGCTGTCGGGGTCCCAGCCGAGGCTACGGAAGCCGAAAAGCCCGCAGAAACGAAAAAGTTTGATGATTGGGTTGTCGCCTGCGGCATTCCAAAGGACGCAATCAAGAAAGTGTGTCAGGCCGTTCAGACATTGACCAATAAAGAAGACGGCAAGCGCGTCATGCAGATCATGGTGGGCTATCCCGATGAAACCGGGGAACCTATTGCGGTGTTTGTATTGCCACTCGGCTATCTGTTGCAGGCAGGTGGCAAATTTGAATTGGATGGCAAGGAAATTGGCGTTCTCGGCGCCGAACGGTGTGTCCAGACAGGATGCATTGTGCCTTTGAAACTTGACAAGGAAATGTTGGCCAAATTCAAGGCGGGCACAAATGGCAAGATCGTTGTGATGATCGCCAAGGATCGCAGCATTGATCTGCCGGTCTCACTGAAAGGCTTTTCTGCGGCGCTGGGTGAATTGAAGAAAGGCTGATCAGGCCGGGTTTGGGCTTGTCAAATATATCGGGAAGGCTTTTGACTCGCTTTGTTGAGCGATCTCATAATAGACTAACGCCAATATTGAAGGTTGCCGCCTGAAGGGCGGACTTTTCTATTTCAACAGGGAGCCAGGTCACATGGAAGTAGGTTTTTTCGCGATGCCAACCATTGGCAGCCGTAGCGAGATTGAGGGCCGCATGGCCGGCAAGCGCACCGATCTGTATCAGCGCATGCTGAAAAATCTGGCGCAGACCGCGCAATATCTGGACGAGCACGGCTATTACGGCATGGGCTTTACCGAGCACCATTTCCATATTGAAGGCGAAGAAGTTTCGACCAATCCGATCATGCTGGACCTGTATATGGGCCTGCACACCAAGCGGATCAAAGTGGGCCAGTTGGGCAATGTGCTGCCGTCGCAAAACCCGATCCGGGTGGCCGAAGATATCGCCATGCTGGACCAGATGACCCAGGGCCGCGCCTTTGCCGGCTTTGCGCGCGGGTATCAGCCGCGCTGGGTCAATGTGCTGGGTCAACAGCACAAGGGGCAGGAAAACAGCAACGACGCCGAAACCTACGAAGCCCTGAAACGCGAACTGCATGAAGAACATTTTGAAATCATCATGAAGGCGTGGGGCAACGACACCTTCTCGCACCAGGGCAAGCACTGGAAAATTCCGCCTGCGAATATTCACTGGGCCGCCCATGAAGTGACACGCGAATTTGGCCAGGGCGTTGACGCCAAGGGCGTTGTGACGGAAATCGGCATTGCGCCATCAACCTATAACAAGCGCATCCCGGACCTGTTCCAGCCGTTCAGCTTTTCCGAAAAATCGATCAAATGGGCGATGTCCAAGAACATGGTGCCGATCTCCATCGTCTGCGATGTCGAAACTGCGAAGGGGCAATTACGCGCCGCGCAGGAAGGCGCCGCCGAAGCCGGCATCAAGCTGAAGCTGGGTGAACGCATGGGCATGACCCGCGACATTGTGGTCGCCGACACCGACGCCGAAGCCGAGGAACTGGCGCGCAATGCCGGTGCATTCCTGTGGACCAAATTTTTCCAGCCATTTGGCTTTAACGCCGCAATCACCCGCCCCGGCGAAGATCCGTTCACGGTCGAAAACACCTTTGAAAGCATCCGCGATCGCGGCCTGATTATTTGCGGCAGCCCTGACACGGTGAACCGCAAGCTGGAGAAACTGTTCAAGGAACTGTCCTGCGACTATTTCTGGACCATGACCTATCAGGAACTGAT
>CAYGDL010000082.1:0-10224 GCA_964348545.1 uncultured Alphaproteobacteria bacterium
TGGATGTGGTGGCCGAAGATGCCGAGCATGATCTGGCCTTGCTGCGCATTGTCGGGTCTGCAAAATTGCCGCCGCTTGTGCTGGCGAAAACCATGGTGCCGGAAGGAACCCGCACGGCCATCACCGGCTATCCGCTGGGCAGCCTGCTGGGGCTGTATCCCATCACCCATGAAGGTATTATCTCGGCGGTGAAGGAGCGCAGCTTTGCCGCCTATTCGCAGGGACAATTAACCGCAGATCGGGTGCGGCGTTTGCGTAATTCGTTTATTGTCTATCAGATCGACACCAATGCCTATCCCGGCAATAGCGGCAGCCCGCTATATGATACGGCGACAAGGCAGGTGCTGGGCGTAGTGCAAAGCGTCGCGGTACGCGAAAAGACCCAGGCCTCGGCGATTGAGGCGCCGACCGGGTTTACTTTCGCGGTGCCGTCGCAATTCGTCTCGGCGCTGCTGGCGCGCAACAATTTGCCGGGTTATTAAAGCAGGATTATCAGATGGCGTTTTATTTGGTGACGGGTGGCTGTGGCTTTATTGGATCGCATCTGGTGGATGCGCTATTGGCCGATGGCCATAAAGTGCGGGTGCTGGATGATCTGTCTACCGGTATGCTGGATAATCTGCCGGGCGGTGTGGAACTGATCACCGGCGATGTCGCTGATTATGACATGGCGGGCAAGGCCATGCAGGGTGTGGAAGGCTGTTTTCATCTGGCAGCAATCGCCTCTGTGCCGCGATCAAACGAGGAATGGCGGCGCACCCATGATGTCAATCTTACCGGCGCCATCAATATCTTTGATCATGCCCGCGCCACGCCGGGACAACAGCCACGCCCGGTGGTGTATGCGTCATCGGCGGCTGTCTATGGCGCGCCCGCCTATATTCCGCTCGATGAACGTGCGCCGGTATTGCCGCTGACCGCCTATGGCGCGGACAAGCTGGGCTGTGAACAGCATGGATATGTTGCATGGGAAGTGCACCGGATTCCAACGCGCGGTTTCCGGTTTTTCAATGTCTATGGGCCGCGCCAGCATCCCGACAATCCCTATGCCGGGGTGGTGTCGATTTTTGCCGACCGGTTGCGAATGGGACAGGGCATCAGAATTTTTGGCGATGGCCAGCAGACCCGCGATTTCATCTATGTGCGCGACGTGATGCAGATTTTACAGCGCGCCATGGCGCAAGACTGGCAGGGCGCACAGGTGATGAATATCGCCACCGGAAACGGCACGACCGTGCTGCAACTGGCCGAAGTGATCGCCCGCATCTGCGGCAATGGCGCGCCGCAGATCAGTTGGGAGGCGGCGCGCGCCGGCGACATTAAAATCAGCATCGGCGCCGCCCCGCGCCTGCGGGAAATTCTGGGCATGGCCCCGCGCATCAGCCTGGAGGAAGGCCTGAGGGAATATCTGGCTAGCCTTTAATACGGCGTCTGCCAGATTTTATGCTATAATGCGTCATGGTTTGAACGGGACATTGGCCGCATGATTACGCCTTCAGATTATCTCACCGCCGAGGAAATTTCGCGTCTGCGCGCCCGTTCGCAGTGGCGTTCGGTGTGGATGATTGCGCATGTCTGGAGCGTGGTGTTTGCGGCCATGGCGCTGTTTGCCCTATGGCCAAATCCGGTCACATTCATTCTGGCGGTGATGCTGATCGGCGCGCGCCAGTTGGGCATGGCGATATTGGTGCATGATGCGGCGCATGGGGCGCTGTTTCAAAATCGCGTCTGGAACGATGCGATCAGCAACTGGCTGCTGGGCTATCCGGTGCTGACGGAGACCCGCGCCTACCGCGCCTATCATCTGGAACATCACAAATATGTGCAGCAGCCCAATGATCCCGATATCGGCCTGTCGGCGCCGTTTCCCATCACTAGATCCAGTTTCCGGCGCAAGCTGTGGCGCGACATAACCGGGCAAACCGGATATAAACAGCGCCGCGCGCAGTACCATGCATCGCTGCGCGCGCGCAAAAATGGCGGCATGCTGATCGCCAATCTGGTTCTGTTTGCAGGCTTGAGCGCGATTGGATACTGGTATCTGTATCCGCTGTTGTGGGTGCTGCCGCTGCTCACATATTATCAGGTGATCACGCGTATTCGCAATATCTCCGAACATGCGGTTGTTCCCGATAATGACGATGATTTTCGCAATGCGCGCACCACGCATGCCAACTGGCTGATGCGTATTTTTCTGGCGCCCTATTTTGTGAATTACCATCTGGAACATCATCTGATGATGTTCGTGCCCTGTTACCGGTTGCCGCAGGTGCGCGAATTGTTTTTGGCCAAAGGCCATGGCGCGCAGATGGAATATAGATCGGGTTACCGGTCGGTTATAGCATTGGCTGTTGCAAAACCCGAGGGTGGAAATGATGACGCCGTGCCCCGGACAGCGGCCTGATGCAAACAGTTTCAGGCGATCCGGCGCAATTCATCCGGGATCATACGGTTTTGACCCCAACACCTCTGGCGCCTGAAATAAGCCTGTATGTCGCCAGCGAAATGCTGCCCATCTGGCAGATGACCGAAGACGAAATGCAGAAAGTGGGTTTGCCGCCGCCATTCTGGGCGTTTGCCTGGGCGGGCGGGCAGGCGCTGGCGCGATATATTCTGGATAACCCTGAATTGGTGGCGGGCAAGCGGGTGCTGGATTTTGGCGCGGGGTCGGGCCTTGCGGGCATTGCCGCAATGCTGGCCGGCGCGGCGCATGTAAGCGCGGCGGAAATTGATCCTATCGCCATCATTGCGCTGGATCTCAATGCGCGCGCCAACAATGTTGTCCTTATTCCTATAGAAGGCGATATTGTTGGTCAGATTACAAAGGAGTGGGATGTGGTGCTGGCCGCCGATGTTTGTTATGAGGGACCGGCGTCACAGTGTATTGTTGCGTGGCTGGATGCACTGGCGCGCACCGGCGTGATGGTGTTGATGGGTGATCCGGGGCGCACCTATTTTCCCAAATCGGGGCATGAGAAACTGATCAGCTATGCGGTTAAAACCACAACCGAACTGGAAGACACCGATCTGCGCAATACCAGCGTGTGGCGCGTAACCGGATGAGGATGCGCCATGGCGTATAAATCGCTGCGTGATTTTGTGGCGCTGCTGGAGCGCGAGGGAAAGCTGCTGCGCGTACGGGAGCCGGTTTCCACCATGCTGGAAATGACGGAAATTCAAACCCGGCTGCTGGCGACAGGCGGTCCGGCGGTGCTGTTCGAAAAACCCGTAGGCGCAGATGGCGCCATCAGCCCGATCCCCGTGCTGGTAAATCTGTTCGGTACGGTCGAGCGTGTCGCCATGGCGGTGACCATGGGTAATGTCAGCCGCCGCACCGGGCATGATCTGCGCGAGGTTGGCGAGACCCTGGCGTTTTTGCGCCAGCCGCAACCCCCGGGCGGATGGCGTGAGGCGGTGGGCATGGCCCCCTTGCTGCGCACCGTGATGCATATGCGCCCCAAAACCGTGCGCGCCGCGCCGGTGCAGGAAGTGGTTCTGACCGGTGATCAGATTGATCTGGCGCGCCTGCCCATCCAGACCTGCTGGCCCGATGAACCCGCACCGCTGATCACCTGGCCGCTGGTTGTCACAAAAGGTCCGGGCGACGATGCGCAAGACGATTATAATCTTGGCATTTACCGCATGCAGGTGCTGGGGCGCGAGCGCACCCTGATGCGCTGGCTGCGGCACAGGGGCGGCGCGCAGCATCATGCCCGCTGGGGTGCGGCAAAACCCGAACCGTTGCCCGCCGCCGTGGTGATCGGCGCCGACCCCGGCACCATTCTGGCGGCGGTGACGCCGGTGCCGGACACGCTGAGTGAATATCAATTTGCCGGTCTGCTGCGCGGTGAACGGGTGGAGCTGGTGGATTGCAAAACCGTGCCACTGAAAGTGCCAGCCCAGGCCGAGATCGTGCTGGAGGGCCATGTGTCGCTGAGCGATTATGGCAATGAAGGGCCGTATGGCGATCACACCGGCTATTATAATTCGGTCGAGCCGTTTCCGGTGTTCACGATCAGCGCCATTACCATGCGACGTGATCCGATCTATCTGTCCACCTATACGGGTCGCCCGCCGGACGAACCCAGCATTCTGGGTGAGGCGCTGAACGAAGTATTCGTGCCGCTGCTGCAACAGCAATTTCCGGAGATTACGGATTTCTGGCTGCCGCCGGAGGGTTGCTCGTACCGTATCGCCGTAGTGTCAATCAAGAAGGCCTATCCCGGCCATGCCAAGCGGGTGATGATGGGCATCTGGTCCTATCTGCGCCAGTTCATGTACACGAAATGGGTGATTGTCGTGGATGACGATATCAATATCCGCGACTGGAAGGATGTGATGTGGGCGATTTCAACCCGCATGGATCCGGTACGCGACATCACGCAAATGCAGAACACGCCGATTGACTATCTGGATTTCGCCAGCCCGGAAAGCGGACTTGGCGGCAAAATCGGCCTCGACGCCACCAATAAATGGCCACCCGAAACCCATCGCGAATGGGGCAGGCAGATTCGCATGTCCGATGAGGTGATCGAAACCGTCACGCAAAAATGGTCAAAACTGGGACTTCCGGGGTCTGGTAAACCGATCTGGAAATAGCGGTTGCGCTTACGTCTGCAAGGCGCGCATCAATGCCTTTGGATCACGATCAATCGCCATCAACAGGGCGCGGGCGGGACCATCCGGCACACGGCGGCCCTGTTCCCAATTGCGCAAGGTGTGTGGGCTGATCTGAAAGACGCGGGCAAAACGGTCCTGTGACAACCCCGTCTTGGACCGGATGGCCGGAACATCAAGTTTTGCATTCACCCGCAACCGCCCGTTTTTCAGGGTGGCGGCAAAATCTATCTGATCCGTCACGCTATCATCTTCGATGGCATGTTTGATGATCTGTTTCTCGCCGATGGCTTTCATAAGTGTGCGGCGGGCTTTCGCCTGACTGCGCAGCTTTTCAGCCGAAACTCTTACGATAGACATCGCGCTCTCTCCGGTTGGCTTTTCGTGCCGAGACAATGCGGCGGGTGTCGCCGCGCCAAGTATAGACTACAAACAAAATATCATTCCCGGCTTGACCGATTACCTGAATCCGCCGCTCGTTATAGCCTGGGCGGTGATCGTCCATCTCCAGGGTGGGACCGTCAAAAACCATCGCGGCGTATGCAAAGTTGAATCCGCCCGCCGATAAATTGTTTTCGCTTTTTTCCTCGTCCCATTCAAACACGGCAAAATATAAGTCATTGGCTTATAAAAGTCAATAACCCGTTTTGGCTCCGGCAAAGCGATCTGGAAATAAGCCCCGGAACCGGATAGCCTGTGGTCTAACCAACAACGAATCCAATGGAGGGGTAGGCGAATGGAACAGGTAGCGACACAAATGGCGCAAACGATGGCGCAGATGAGTAATGGTTTTATTCCGGTTTCGACGCTGTATATCGGGCTGAACGCCCTGATCATGTTTATTCTTTCGGCTCTGGTGGTGCGCGCGCGCGTGCAGACCGGGGTTGAAGTGGGTGATGGCGGCAAGGAAGAACTGATCAAGGCCCAGCGTGCCCATGGCAATAATGTGGAATATGTCCCCATCAGCCTGCTGATTCTGATAGCGGTGGAGCTTGCCGGTGCGCCGGTATGGCTGCTGCATGGGCTGGGGGGCGGATTGACGGTTGCGCGTATTGCGCACGGGATTGGCATGCATACATCAACGGGACGCTCGCCCGGACGTGCGGTTGGCGCTTCGCTTTCCTGGCTGGTCATGCTTGTCGGCAGTATAGCCTGCATCTATTACGGTCTGAATTAAGTTCTCTCGGCTTAACTGAATCAGGAGCATTCATGGCATCGGATATCGTTACTGCACAGAAATATGATGAGGCCAGTTTACGCAATCTGGCCGCCGATGTCATTGCGCGGGTGTGCGCGGCCGGTGCGGACGCCGCCGATGTGCTGATGGTTGCAGGGGCCTCGCTGTCGGCATCGTGCCGGATGGGCGAGGTGGAGGAAGTGGAGCGTTCCGATGGCCAGGAGTTTGGCCTGCGGGCCTTTATCGGCAGGCGTCAGGCCATTGTGTCGTCGAGTGATTTCAGTAAAAATGCGCTGGATCAACTGATCACCCGTGTTGTCGCCATGGCCAGGCTGGCGCCTGAGGATGAATATTGTGGCCTGGCGGACCGCGATCTGCTGGCGAAAAACTTCCCTGATCTAGATATTTTTGATCCGGTCGAACTGGACATGACAACCCTGATTGAAGCAGCCAAACGCGCCGAGGGCACGGCACGCGCGGTAGAGGGCATCACCAATTCCGAAGGCTCCGGCGCCAGCAGCAGCCACAGCCGCGTGGTGCTGGCAACCAGCGAAGGATTTTCGGGCAGCTACGCCACTTCCTCATTTGGCCTGTCCTGTTCAGTGCTGGCGGGTGAAGGCACGGCGATGGAGCGTGATTACGAATATTCTTCCGCGCGCCATTATGGCGATCTGACTTCGCCGGAAGAAATTGGCACGGTGGCGGCGCAGCGCACGCTCAGCCGCCTTAATCCACGCAAGGTGAAAACCCAGCAGGTTCCCGTCATCTATGCGCCGCGCGTGTCCAACAGTCTTTTGGGGCATCTGGCAGGCGCCATATCGGGGGCGGCCGTGGCGCGTGGCACAAGTTTTCTGAAGGACCGGCTGGGCAAGGCTGTCTTTTCCAAAGGCATTAATGTTTTTGATGATCCCCATCGCCGCCGTGGATTGCGTTCCAAACCATATGATGGCGAAGGGGTTGCAAACGGACGCCGGGCCATCATTGAAGACGGCGTGCTGGGCGGCTGGCTGCTGGATACCGCATCGGCGCGTCAGTTGGGATTGCGCAGTACCGGCAACGCCGCGCGTGGCAGCGGATCCGCCCCTTCGCCCGCCACCAGTAATTTTTACATGGAGGCAGGCAAAACCCCGACTGTGGACATTATCTCTTCTCTGAAGAATGGCCTGTTTATTACGGAATTGATCGGCATGGGGGTGAACCCGGTCACGGGTGATTACAGCCGGGGGGCAACCGGTTTCTGGATTGAAAATGGCCAGTTCGCCTATCCTGTCAGCGAGATCACGGTTGCCGGAAATCTGCTGGAAATGTTCCTGCATATAACGCCAGGCGACCTTCTTGAGTTCCGCTATGGCATGGATGCGCCGACCCTCATGGTCGAAGGGATGACGATCGCAGGTGAATGACGATAACAGCGCAAGACACCACCGCTTTGCAGTAAGCGCAGCACGCGAAGCAGGCGCGTTGGCCATGACCTATTTCGGTGCGGATTACGCCAAATGGGACAAGGGAAAAAACAACCCGGTAACCGATGCGGATGTGGCGGTTGACCAGCTATTGCGCCAGCGCATGCAGGCGTTTGCACCTGACTATGGCTGGCTTTCGGAAGAAACCGCCGATGATAAAAGCCGCCATAGCGCGCGCTGGGTCTGGGTCGTGGATCCCATTGACGGCACCCGCGCCTTTATCCGGGGCCAGCCGCATTTCGCTGTCAGCATTGCGTTGCTGGAAGATGACAGGCCCATTTCCGCCGTGATATTTAATCCGGCGACGGATGAATTATTTGAAGCGTCCGGCACGGGGCCAACCCTGTTGAACGGTTCAAAGGTCCAGGTCAGCGCCAAGGGCGAATTGCAGGACGCGCGCATGCTGGCGGCGCAGGGGCTGTTTCAGCATAAACGCTGGACCAATCCGTGGCCGGCCATGCATGTGGAATCGCGCAATTCCATTGCCTATCAGGTGGCGTTGACCGCATCGGGGCATTTTGATGGCTGCATGAATTTGTGGGGGGCGTATGACTGGGATCTGGCGGCGGCCGATCTGATTTTACGCGCGGCGGGTGGACATATCACCGATCACACGGGGGCGGCGCTGCGGTTCAACCGGGAAACCCCGCGCCATCCGAGCATTGTCGCGGCAAACCCCGCGCTGCACGGTCTTTTACTGGGGCGGATGATTATATGAATATGGACCGGCGCAGATCGGGATCGGGCATGCGGTTGCCATTGCTGCTGACGCAGTTTTTGGGGTGGCTGATTTTGCGGCCCCGCGCGGCGAAACTGTCTATTTCGATTATTTTTGACGCGATACCCGTCATTGCGATCAGTCTGACCGGAGTGGCGGGCTATCAGGTGCTGTGCCGTTGTGCGCCGGGCGAAATTATTCTGTATGCGATTGCGGCGCTGATCAGTGTTGTGTGTATTGGGATGTTCGTGCTGACCGGACTGTACCGGCCCATGCTGCGCTATCGCGATACGCTGATTATTTTTCCTGTGCTTGGCGCCAGCGGGGCTGCGGCGGGCATCATTGCGCTGGGCGTTGCCGCCTTTGCGCCCGCGCCGGATATTGTGCCGATGATTGGCGTGTTGTGGCTGGGCCTGGTGGCGCTGATGCTGGCCTGGCGGTTGATCGGCGGCGCGCTGCTGAATATTGCGGTGCGCGATAACCGGCCCGATGTGACGCAGGTTGCGATTTATGGCGCAGGGCGCGCGGGCGTGGCACTTGCCGAGGCGATGGAAAAAGACGACACGCATAATGTCGTCTGTTTTGTGGATGATAATACCCAGTTGCATGGCCGCACCCTGCATGGGGTAAAGGTGCGCCACGCCGATGCCTTGCGCAATCTTGCCGGACGCGGACAGCTTGATCTGGTCGTGCTGGCGCTGCCGTCGGTTAGCCCGGCCCGGCGCGCGGCGATTATCAATCAACTGGCCGAGCTGGAGGTGAAGGTTGAAACGGCGCCGACGCTGGAGGAAATCATTTCCGGCTGGCGCCGCGTCAGCGATATTCGCGCGGTCAGCCCGGAAGAGCTATTATCGCGTGAGCCTGTGGCGCCTGATCTGGCGCTGCTGGAGCGCGAACTGCGTGGCAAATCCGTGCTGGTAACTGGCGGCGGCGGATCGATTGGCGCGGCATTGTGCCGTGCGGTCATTGCCCATGCTCCAGCAAAGCTGATTATTTTTGAGATGTCGGAATTTGCGCTTTATACGATTGAACGCGAACTGCGTGAATATATCGATGCGCGCGGCGGGCGCACCCAGTTGATCTGCCTGTTGGGATCGGTGCTGGACAAGGCGGCGGTCAACCGCGCCATGGCGGTGCACAGCCCGGATATTGTCTATCACGCCGCCGCCTACAAGCATGTGCCGCTGGTGGAAATGAACCCGATTGCGGGCGCGGAGAATAATATTTTTGGCACGCTGAATGTGGCGCAGGCGGCGCTTCAACAGGGCGCGCATAAATTCGTGCTGATCTCCACCGACAAGGCAGTGCGCCCCACCAATGTCATGGGGGCGGCAAAGCGGGTGGCGGAAAAACTGGTGCAGGCGCTGGGGCAAAGCGGCGGCCAGACATCTTTCGCGCTGGTGCGGTTTGGCAATGTGCTGGATTCCGCGGGCTCTGTCGTGCCGCTGTTTCGCGAACAAATCAGCAAAGGCGGTCCGGTGACCGTGACCGATCCCGCGATGGTGCGTTATTTCATGACCATACCCGAGGCCGCCGATCTGGTTATTCAGGCGGGCGCGATGGCGAAAGGCGATGGCGATCTGTTTCATCTGGATATGGGCGAGCCGGTGAATGTGGCGGACCTGGCGCGCAAACTTATTCACCTGTCGGGATTTTCGGTGCGCGAGCCGGGCATTAGCGGCGGTGATATTGAAATACGGTTTATCGGTTTGCGTCCGGGTGAAAAACTTTTCGAAGAATTATTGGTGGATGGAACCAGTACGCCAACTGAACATCCCCGCATTTTTCGCGCTGACGCGGGCATCCAGCAGTGGGCGCGTGTTGAACCCTATCTGGAACAACTCATGCGGATTGTGGCGGCACAGGATGTTGCGGGTCTGAAAGGCGTGCTGCGCCAGCTTGTCGAATCCTATGGCGAGGCGCGCGGCCAAAATTCTGGTGTGGCCGGTAATATCAGTGTAATTGGCGAATAAATATGTCAGGTGAATTATTTTCCAGTGCAAATATGACGCTGGCGGCGGCGCTAAGCCATGCGGTTTTTGTGGCTGGAATTTTTCTGGCCTCGGCAATGCTGACCTGGGCGATGATCCGTTTTAATATATCCGATGTCCCCAATGACCGGTCATCGCATATGCGCCCCACGCCAAAAAGCGGCGGCGTCGCCATCGCGGCGGCGTTTTTTGCGGGGCTTGCCGGGCTTTATCTGCTCAGCGGCACGGCGCGCCTGCCGGGTGCGCAATTCGTCATGT
>CAYGDL010000083.1:0-10070 GCA_964348545.1 uncultured Alphaproteobacteria bacterium
TTTTGGCGCCACTTTTGGTCTTCATCTTGGGCATTTTCTTCTCACTTTCCAGCGCGTAACGCGCTTAACCAATTGTCGAAACTAAAAGGGTCGTCACGGCATGCCCACCAGGCCGGACCACCCAAAAGAAGGGGGTTTTTAACTGAGCTTAGGGAAAAACACAAGCGCCTATATGGCGGCGCGAGGCAGCAAAAAGCTACTTGATCTTGGTTTCCTTGAATTCCACATGCTTGCGCGCCACCGGGTCATATTTCTTGACCAGCATCTTTTCGGTTTTGGTGCGTGAGTTCTTTTTGGTCACATAGAAAAATCCAGTGCCCGCAGTGCTTTCCAGTTTGATTTTAATCGTGGCGGTTTTGGCCATGGCCCGGGGCTCCAGATGACATGCGAATTAAGGGTGTAAAGAGGCCGCAACATAGCGTTCGCGGCGCTTTTGTCAAGCAATACCCAACAGGGAGGCCAGTTTCGCCTGCACGTCCGCCAGCACCTGTTCCGGCGCGGAACCGATCACGGCAATATGCCGGGCGTTTCTATCCAGGCTTCTGATCTGATCAACCAGAACAGCGCCACTTACGGGTGCGCCTTCCGGCAACATGACCTTAAACGGATAGGGTGTGACATTTGACGTAATCGGGCAAACGATGACCAGCGCCGTCGTTTCCTGGTAGCAGCGCGGTGACAGCACCAGCGCGGGCCGTCGCCCGGCCTGTTCACGGCCAGCCTGGGGGTTAAAATCAAGCCATATCAGATCGCCCTGATCAGGCAATGGGCTCACAGCAATTCCTCGCCTATTGGCGGAGAGTCGATATAATCAGGCTGGTTGAAGGGGGTAATTTCAGCGATCAGGTCTTCCAGTCGGTAGCGCGGGCGGGCCGGGCGGATGACCAGGACCCTGTCCTCTAATACCAGATCGACGGCCTCACCTTCTCGCACACGCAAACCATCAACCACGGCCTTTGGCAGCCGGACAGCCAGACTGTTCCCCCATTTGGATATTTTCGCTCTCATGATCTACAATGTAGATCATTTAAGGGAAAAAGCAAGTTAATGATCGTCCCGCAACCGGGTTTTGCCTTTGAAATAATAAAATGGGATGGGCAGTTCGGCGGCCCGCGCCGTGGGCAGGGTCAGGCGCTTTTCCACTTCGTCCAGCATCAGCAGCGTAATCCCCTGTAATTCCAGCTTTTTCGCCTCTGATATGGGCAACCAATGGATTTCCAGCAATTCGCCGGACGCATTGGAAGTGTCGTGCAGGTCGCCGTGTATATGCTCCGCCTCGACCATGAAAAACCGGGCGTCAAAGCGTTTTGGCTGGAACGAAGGGGTAATCGCCCGGCCGATATAATCCATAATGTCCAGCGAAGGGGCCACGCCATAGCTGCAAAAATCCGTCCAGACCTTTTCGCGGCTCCGGATAGGGGGTGCGTCCTTGCGCCCGATCAGCAGGCCGGTTTCCTCGAATGTTTCACGAATCGCCGCCATTGCCAGGGCGCGCGCCTGATTGGGGGTGCAGCTTGTGGTCAGGCGCATTTCCACTTCCGGGCGCAGATCAGTGTGCGGGCGCGCATGCAGATCGCCCCGGTCCACCCGCCCGCCGGGAAACACGAATTTCCCAGGCAGGAATTTATGCCCCGCACTGCGCCGCCCCATCAGCACCTGCGGCTGGGCCTGGTCGCGGCGCACAATGATCAGGGTCGAGGCCTGTTTGGGGCGCACGGCGCGGCCAACGCGCACCCGGTCCGCCCTGGCGGGGGGATGGTAATCCGGTTTTTCGGTCTGTGTCATGGTTGGGACTTCCGATTAATGAGGGGTGCTCTGTTATGCATGCAGTGGGGGTTGAGAGCAACAAGCTGATGATTACCTGTCGGCCAGCGCCATGCCCTTGATCTGGGCAAAGAGCTGTTGGCCGGGGCGCAGGCCCAGCGCGTCCCAGCTCTTGCGGGTGATGCTGGACAGTAGGCGGCTTTCACCCGTGCCGCCAAGTTTGAGCAGGACAAGCATCTGACCGGGGCCTGCGGTTTCGGCGGATAGAATATGGGCGGGAAGTACATTCAGCACACTGCTGGCGCTGGGTTGCCGGGTGGCCAGGCTGACATCGCTGGCGCGCACCCGCACCCGCCGCGTGGTTCCGATTGCCCCCAACAGCCCCGGCACGAAAAATGCCAGGCCGTCGATGCGGCATTGGCTCAGATCATAGGGCGCGTCATATTGTTCCACCGTCACGGTCAGAACGGCTGCGGATTCCGGCGCCCGCGCCATCGGCAGCGACAGATCGGTCAGAAGTTTCGCCATTGGGCCGCGGGCCTGCACCCGCCCCCCCGCCATCACCACCAGATGATCGGCCAGCCGCTCAAGCTCGGTCAGATCATGCGAGATATAAATGATCGGAATCGACAGCGCCGCAGGCAGGCTTTCAAGATAGGGCAGAATTTCGTTTTTACTCTGCCGGTCCAGCGCCGACAATGGTTCATCCATCAGCAGCAGGCGCGGTTGCGACAGCAATGCGCGTCCAATGGCAATGCGCTGGCGCTCGCCCCCGGAAAGCGCCGCAGGCGAACGCTGCAACAAAGGGCGTATGCCCATAAGATCGATGATCGGCTCCAACCCGATTGTATTTGTTTTGGCGCGGCGCTGACCATATTGCAGATTGCCCAGAACCGACAGATGTGAAAACAGGCGCGGCTCCTGAAACACATAGCCAATTTCGCGTTTGTGCGGGGCCAGAAACTGATCCCGAACCTGCCACGCCGCACCATTTACGGTTAGATATCCATCCGCCACCTGTGTCAGCCCTGCGATACAGCGCAGTACGGTGGTCTTGCCGCATCCCGATGGGCCGAACAGGCCGGTAATGCCCTTGCCGGGGGCCTCGAACGATACATCCAGGGAAAACTCCCCGAAGGCGCCTTTGAAGCGCGCCTCAACGCCGCTCATGGTTGCGGGGTTCCGGTGCGTTTGGCGATCAGCATGGTCAGCAGGATCACGCCGAATGAAAACACCAGCATGCCGGCCGACAGCGCATGGGCAGCGCCCCATTGCATGGTTTCGACAAAGTCAAAAATGCTGATGGAAACGGTTTTGGTTTCGCCCGGAATATTGCCGCCGATCATCAGCACCACGCCGAATTCGCCCACAGTATGCGCAAAGCTCAGAACCGCACCGGACAGAATGCCGCCCCGCGCCAGCGGCACAGCCACCGAGAAGAACGCATCCAGCGGCGATGCGCGCAGGCTCGCCGCCACTTCCAGCGGCCCATCGCCAATCGCGTGAAACGCATTGCGCACCGGCTGCACCATGAAAGGCAGCGAATAGATCACCGATCCGATTACCAGTCCTTCAAAACTGAAGGCCAGGGTGCGCATGCCGAATATCTGCAACAGCGGCGCGAACGGGCCGTTGGGCCCCATTGCAACCAGAAGATAAAACCCCAGCACGGTCGGGGGCAGCACCATCGGCAACGCCGCCAGCGCCGCCACCGGCTCCACCCACCAGCTTTTGGAGCGCGCAAGCCACCAGGCCAGCGGCACCCCCAGCGCCACAAGGATCAGCGAGGTAAGCGCTGCAAGTTGAAGGGTAAGCCAGATGGTCTGCCACATGGTCAGGTTACTTCCCCTTTGCCGTCGAATAGCCGTGCCGCGTGATAAGGGTGACAGCTTGCGGGCTTTTCAGAAAGGCGAAAAACGCCAGCGCAGTTTTATTCCGGGCGCCCGACTTGAGCAGCACGGCGTCTTGCAGAATAGGCGTGTACAGATTTTCGGGCACAATCCAGCGCGAACCGTCGGCATGTCCGGCCAGTTGCGACAGGGCGACAAAGCCAAGTTCCGCATTGCCGCTGGCGATAAACTGATAGGTCTGGCTGATGCTTTCGCCCTGCACGAATTTGGGCGCGGTCTGTTCCTGCAAGCCCAGCGCCTTCAGTGTTTCCAGGGCGGCCGCGCCATAGGGCGCGGACGCTGGATTGGCGATGGCGAGATGCGCGAAATCGCCCTGATGCAAAACCATGCCCGCTGCATCGATAAAACCCGGCTGCGCGCTCCATAGAACCAGTTTCCCGATGGCGTAGGTGAAGCGTGTTCCCGGTGCGGCGAACCCATCCGCTTCGGCCTGTTGCGGACGCTGCGTATCCGCCGACAGCAGAATGTCAAACGGCGCCCCCTGGGTTAGCTGGGCATAAAGCTGTCCGGTCGATCCCGTGCTGAGATTTACCGTATGGCCGGTTTGCACATGAAAACTGTCCGCAATTTCGCGCGCCGCCGCCGTGAAATTCGCCGCCACCGCCACTGTAACCTCGCCTGCCATGACCGGCGCGCCCGCCACAATAGCTATCCCCAGCGCCCCGGCGCAAAGGTTGCGGCGCCATGAACCGCAAATTGCGTGAATAAGCATGATAAGCCAAAACAGCACTGACATTCGTCCCACTATATAAAAACCACAGCCTGTTAAATCCTATCGCAAATATTGCGACGGTAATACGCTATCCTGGCCCCATGTTTATGCGTAATAGCCCCCTATGCCGGCATTGAAATAACGGTGGCGGCTACTATATGCTGCCAGACCGTAAGGGTGGGGCTGCGCGGGTTGAAAAAACGGATAAAGGAAACCTTATGTCAAGCTCAGCAACCAAGATCATTCGTGACGCCCGCACAGAGGCCTATGCCATGCCGCTCGACAAGATCAATATGAGTCAGGGGCATCTGTTCCAAAACGACCTGCACTGGCCGTATTTTGAGCGCCTGCGTGCAGAGGCCCCAGTGCATTATTGCGCGGATAGTGAGTTTGGCCCTTTTTGGTCGGTTACCAGATATAACGACATCATGACGGTGGACACCAATCACGAAATCTATTCCTCGGAGCCTGCTATTATGCTGCGCGACCCGGATGAAGATTTCCTGCTGCCAATGTTCATCGCCATGGACCCGCCCAAGCATGATGAACAGCGCAAGACGGTCAGCCCGATTGTCGCCCCGGCCAATCTGGCGAAACTTGAAGGCATTATCCGTGAACGCGCGGGCGAAATTCTTGATGCGCTTCCAGTCGGCGAAACCTTTAACTGGGTGGACAAGGTTTCCATCGAACTGACCACCCAGATGCTGGCGATCCTGTTTGATTTTCCGTGGGAAGACCGGCGCAAACTGACCCGCTGGTCGGACGTGGCGACGGCGGATCTGAATTCCGGCATCGTGGACTCCGAAGAGGCGCGCCGGGCGGAACTTTATGAATGCGCGGCCTATTTCACAAATTTGTGGAACCAGCGGGTGAATGACCCGGCGCCCGGCAATGATCTGATTTCCATGCTGGCGCATTCCGACGCCACGCGAAACATGCCGCCAAGGGAGTTTCTGGGCAATGTCATTCTGCTGATCGTTGGCGGCAATGACACCACCCGCAACTCGATTACCGGTGGCGTACTGGCGCTTAATCAGAACCCGGATCAATATCAGAAGCTGCGCGAAAACCCAGGCCTGGTTGAAAGCATGGTTCCTGAAATCATCCGCTGGCAGACGCCGCTGGCTTATATGCGCCGCACCGCATTGATGGATACCGTTCTGGGTGGTCAGCACATCAAAAAGGGCGACAAGGTTGTGATGTGGTATGTTTCGGGCAACCGTGACGAAACCGCCATCGAAAATCCCAACGCCTTTATTATCGACAGGGCGCGCCCCCGCCAGCATCTGTCGTTCGGCTTTGGCATTCACCGCTGCGTGGGCAACCGGCTGGCGGAAATGCAGTTGCGCATCGTCTGGGAAGAAATTCTCAGACGCTTCCATATGGTCGAAGTGATGGGCGAACCAACGCGGGTATTTTCCAGTTTCGTGCGCGGCTATTCGCATCTGCCGGTACGCCTGCACCGGGTGTGAGCGGCTGATACGGCGGGACGCGGGACGGCATTGATTAGCGCCGCCGGGACGCCTGTAATGGCGTCTTCAAACAATATATCGCCAAGGCGGCACGGGCTATCTTTTCATCGCAGTTATGGCCGCAACCTCCAACAACATATCGCAACGCCTGTCAGGCCTGAAAAATTGGCGGGCCATTCACACGGCGGGCGGCTGGGTCGTGCTGACGATCTTCTCCATAGACTATGCCGGCGGAATAACCACAAAACCCTGGCGATGTCATTTTTCGTTGCTGCGAAAGTTTGATCGGTATGCGGCGGGAGACGTGCCGACAATGCGCTTGAAAGTAACCCGGAATGTTTCGAGCGACTGGTATCCGCACTGTTCGGCAATCTGTCCCAGCGCGGTATCGGATTCTTCGAGCATCTCCTGCGCGCGGAACATGCGCTCGCGTTGCAGCCAGCCTATCGGCGTCATACCAACGGTTTCGTTAAAGCGCCGCAGGAAAGTACGTTCGCTCATGGCGGCGCGTTCGGCCATTTGCGCAATCGCGATGGGTTTGGCGATCTGCATGCGGGCCCAATCCATAACGGCGCTGATGGGTTTGCCTGATCGTTCATATATGGGGGCTGGAATGAATTGCGCCTGCCCGCCTTCGCGGTGCGGCGGCAGTACTAATCGGCGCGCCACGCTATTGGCGATCTTACTTCCGAAATCACGCCGCACCAGATGTAAACATGCGTCTATGCCCGCAGCGCTTCCTGCTGATGTGATCACATTTTCTTCATCAGTGTACAGAATGTCTTCTTCGGTATGAATATCGGGATATAGCCGTTTGAGGGTTGGGATATGACGCCAGTGTGTGGTGGCGCGTTTGCCGTCCAATAGACCTGCGGCGGCCAGCACAAACACACCCGAACAAATGGAAATGCATCTGGCGCCACGTTGTGCGGCATCGCGCAGCGCCGTCAGAAGCGCTTCAGGCGGGCGTTCGTGATTATCGCGCCAGCCCGGCACAATTATAGTCCTTGCCTGCTTTAAAAGTTCGATGCCCGCATCCGCCTCAACCACAATGCCGCCAGTTGCACGCACACGCCGGCTTTCGGCTGCGACCACGGCAAACTGATACCAGGGGAAATCAAATTCCGGCCGCCGCAGACCAAACATCTCTACCGCAATGCCAAACTCAAATGTGCACAAGCCATCATAGATGATGGCGGCTACCAGACCGGGATCGGGGTTAAGCTGGGTCTTCATTGGCGGAATTATACCATACTTTGTCATTTCCGCCACTATTCCGCTGGCCCTGTAATGGCTAGATTGCCTGCACAGCAAATCTGATGGAGAGCCTTATGAGCACACCTGTAACCGCTATTCCAGCCGCATTTTCTACGGAAGCCCTGTACCATTTTGAAGCCATGCTGCGATTCGAGACCGATTGCTGGGACGTAAATGAAAGCCTTAAATCAGAGGAGCCGGACTTCATTCTGGTGGATGTCCGGGGGCCGGACTTGTTTTCTAAAGGGCATATTTCGGGCGCCATCAACATTCCGCATGGCAAGATGATTGCGTCCATCATGGGAAAATATCCATCTGACAAGGTTTTTGTCGTCTATTGCGCCGGTCCGCATTGTAACGGCGCCAACAAGGCGGCCATCCGGCTGGCCAGGCTGGGCTTGCCCGTAAAAATGATGATTGGTGGTATCACGGGCTGGCTGGATGAGGGTTTTTCGCTCGTGAGTGTGTGAAGCGGCCATGCCAGCTTAATTAGCTATGACATGGTGGATACGCCGTGGATTGCCCGGACAGGCCGGGTAATGACAAACAGGGCTTGGCGATGCGTAAATTAGAGGCTTTTTGGTTTGTTGACACACAAGGATGTCATCGCGAGCCACATAGCGGCGGGGCGACCCAGCGTTACAAACACTGGCTTTACCGTGAGGCTCTGAATTGCCACGCCACTATGTGGCTCGCAAAGACGCTGTGCTTTGGGGAATATATCCCAACCAGCCCCCCGCCCCATTAACCTCTGTGACGCCGGTATCATAAACCGCCGATAGATATTGCGCCTGCGCGGCCAATCCAATAGGTTCGGCCCAGCATACACTTAGCAAGCGAGACCCAGATGGCATCGACGATCAACCGCCAAAGCGCCCTCATCTTCGTGATGGTCACCATGTCGAGCAGCGATAATGTCATTGGCGATGACGAATTGCGCACCATTGGCGGCATTGTGGAAAGCCTGCCGGTGTTTGACGGCGTGGACCGCGATGCGCTGGTGGCCTCGGCGCAGGATTGCGTCAATATGCTGGAACCCGAGGATGGGCTGGACGCGGTGCTGGGACTGGTGAAAGAGGCGCTGTCACCGGCGCTTCGCGAGACCGCTTATGCGCTGGCCTGTGAAGTGGCGGCCGCCGATGGCAGACTGGAGCAGGAAGAGCTGCGCCTGCTGGAAATGATCCGCGATGATCTGGAAGTGGACCGCCTGCATGCGGCGGCGATTGAACGCTGCGTCCGGGCGCGTTACACCACGGCGTGAGCGCGGATCAGACCGCCGCCCCCTCTGCGGCGCGCATTGCCGTTCTGGTTGGGGTGCTGTGCTGCGCCTATATGATCAGCCAGTTTCTGCGCTCCAGCACCGGGGTGATCGCGCCTGATATTGCGCATGAATTGCGCCTTGCGCCGCAATCCTTAGGGGTGCTTAGCGGCGCGTTTTTCTTTGCTTTTGCAGTGGCGCAAATTCCCGTCGGGCTGATGCTGGACCGCTATGGCGCGCGCGCGACCACCAGCGGGTTGATGATATTCGCCATTGCCGGATCGCTGCTGTTCGCGCATGCGACTTCGTTGTTCTGGCTCAGCGCCGCGCGCATATTGATGGGCATTGGCTGTTCGTGCCTGCTGATGGGGCCGCTGATGATTTATACGCGCTGGTTTTCGCGCGCGCGATTCAGCACCCTGTCCGGCATTCATATTGCGGCGGGTACATTGGGGGCCATGATGGCGACCACGCCATTGGCCTGGATAACGCTGTGGATTGGCTGGCGCGGGGCGTTTACCGGCGCGGCGCTGCTAGCGGCGCTAATGGCGCTGCTGGTGTGGCTGATTGCGCGCGATGCGCCGCCAGGGCAACATGCGCCGCATCAGTTGCACGAAGGGGCGCGTGAAAGCCTGTGGCAAAGTTTGATGGGGTTTGGCGCGGTGCTACGTAATCCCAGCCTGCCGCATTTGCTGTTGCTGCAATTTGTTGGGCTGGGTTGCGCCGCTACTTTGCTGGGCCTGTGGGCCAGTCCCTATCTGCATGATGTGCATGGGCTGGACGGCCCGGCACGCGGCAATGTGCTGCTGATCATGTCGGTATGCACGGCGGCGGGCATGCTGTTCTGGGGTCAGATGGATATCCGTTTCGCAAGCTATAAAAGGCCGGTGCTGTTGGGGGCGGGCATCAGCACGGTAATGCTTGGGCTGATGACGGCGCTTGGCGAGCCATCGCTTGCCACTGTAACCGGCATTTTTGCCCTGATGGGGTTTTGCAACGGCTATGCGGCGGTGGCCATCGCACATGGGCGCGGGATTTTTCCCGATGCCCTTATCGGGCGCGGCATATCGCTGCTGAATATGGGCGGGATGGCGGGCGCGGGCGTAATGCAATATATTGCCGGCGTCATTATCGGCCAGTTCGCCGCACCAGGAACAGCCGCGCCGCCCGAGGCCTATCGCACGCTGTTCGGCTTTCTTGTGGCGGCGCTGGTAACGGCGCTGCTGGTCTATAGCCGTGTGGCGGATATAAAGCCGGGGCACACAGGAACGCATGAGTAAATGAGCCGTCAGGCGAAGAGAAGACATTGAAATCATGACCGGCATTGAAATCGGATATATGGCGGCGGCGCTGGGGGGCCTGATCAGCTTTCTGTCGCCCTGCGTGCTGCCGCTGGTGCCAGCTTATCTGTGTTATGTCGCGGGTATTTCGTTCGATCGGCTGACCGATGCGGGCGCGGCCAACAACCCCGAACTGCGCCGTCAGGTGATGGCGGGCGCGGTGGCTTTTGTGCTGGGTTTTACCACGGTATTTGTGGCGCTGGGCGCATCGGCCTCGGCGATCAGCGCCATGCTGGTCGGGCAACTGGATATATTGAGCAAAATTGCAGGCGCGGTGATTGTGCTGTTCGGCCTGCATATGGCGGGGCTGTTGCGTATTCCCTGGCTGAACCGCGAGGCGCGCTTTGCGCCGGATCA
>CAYGDL010000084.1:0-2204 GCA_964348545.1 uncultured Alphaproteobacteria bacterium
GCCCGCCACGTCACCGGCTTCACCAACTATATCAAGGCGCGCTGGGGCAAGCCGACAGTGATGGACCCGTTCCTGCTGAACCTGATCAATGAAATGGTCTATACCCCGCTGGTCTGGAAAAAGATTGTCGGCCTGCAAATGGTGCTGGAAGGCCTGGCCATGGGACTGTTCTCGAATTTCTATCAGTTCGCGAACGATCCGGTATTGAAGCGCCTGCTGCAGTTCACCATGACCGACGAGGCGTTCCATCATAAATTCGGCAAGATCTGGGCGGACAAGACCGTGCCGTATCTGCCCGAACATGAACGCGAGCAGATCGAAGACTGGGCCTGGACGATTTTCAGCGCGCTGCTGAAAGGCAACAGCTTTGGTTTCGAGCACAAGAATGCGCTGTACACGGAACTTGGCCTGGACTGGCAATGGGTGCAGGGCGCGGTATTTGAAGCCATGACTGACAAGCGCCGCCGCGAAAGCATGGCCAAAAGCACGAACGTGTTCCGCTCTCTGGTCAAGACGTTGCTGAAATCGGGCATCGTCACACAGCGCACCGCGGCAAATTATGCGGCGTTCGTTGATCTGAAAGAATTGCACGAGGAAGGCGATTCGATGGTCGGTGACGAGATTGCCGAAGAAGGCATCAGGTTCCTGAAAGCCATCAACGAAGGCCGTGATCCGCGCAGGCTGGCGGCTGCGGAGTAATCCGTTATCTGACTAAAAAAGGGCCGCGCCAAAAGCGCGGCTTTTTTTGCGCTATTCAGATATTGGCAAGGCCGGAATGCCGCCTGTAAAAAGCTGTGAGGCGAAATGCGCCGCAGCTTCCACGTCAACAGGAATGCGCTGGATCATGGCGTCGCCAACCTCGAGCGCCACCCCGATAATTGCTGACACAAAATAATCGGCGTCAATACATGGCAGCAAGCCGCGCCCGATCGCATCTTCCACGTCATCGCGCAAGCCTGCAATAATTTCCGGCGTATCCTGCTGCAACCGCAACAGGCCGCTATTGCGCCGCGTGATTTCATAAAGGTCGCGATTGACATTGATGATCTCAAAAAACGAATGGAACGTGCGGTAAACGAAATCTGAAAACGACGCCGCCTGGCTGCGCGTGGCATGCAGGGTCGGGCGCACTTGTTGCGCGATTTCATCACGCAACGCCTTGAAAATTTCTTCCTTGCCGCGGAAATAATTATAGAACGTGCCGCTGGCCAGGCTGGTGCGGCCAATAATATCGCGCACCGTGGTTTCGCTGTAACCAAGTTCGCCAAACAATTCCCGCGCCGCCTGTAAAATCGCGGCGCGATTGGCCTCCTTGGTCTGTGCGCGCTTGCCGCCGGATGCTCTGGTCAGTTGCGATGGCCCCATACTGTCTACTGTCCATGACCCTGCTATCATGCTGGCCGAGATTCACTGCTTAGTTGGCGGCGGGTGCGTCAAATACAGCCGGAACCCCGGCGGGATTATCACTGTTACCGAAGCGATTGACGATTTTCGGCACGGCGGTGGCGGGATCAATCTCCAGGCCGACCCAGACATTACCTGGCTGCCCAACTGTCGGGGTAATATCGGCGCGCACGGTTCCATTGACAATCAGACTGCCCGCAGGCCCACGGGAAATCTGCCCATTGCTGATATATCGCAATTTGACATTGGCTTGGTTCGCCAGACTGAGCGTACCCACGCCATTGCCGCCCGCGCCAAAATTGAACACCCCGACACGGTAGGGCGCGCCCGGATTAAATCCCAGAATACCAATCACCTCGGAGCCTCCGACACCGGTTTGATCCTCATCCAATCGCGCAAAAGGCGGCGCAAGATAGACGCCCTGATTAGAAAAACTGATCGCAAAACGACCGGTTTCAGGCGCGAGATTATTCCCCACCAAATGCAGATCGACATCTGGAATGTTGGCCCAGATCATTTCTATGGCAAAAGGTATCCCGACGCCAAACGGCAAGGCGCCCGTGGCATTATTCGCCGCAACCGTCGTGGCATTGTCAATCACCGTTGTGGGTGGAGGCGGTGGCGGCGCCACAGGCGGCGATACTGTTGTAGGTGGCGGTGGCGGCGACACGGGCGGCGATACTGTTGTAGGTGGTGGTGGCGGCGCCACGGGCGGCGATACCGTTGTAGGTGGCGGCGGCGGCGCCACGGGCGGCGATACTGTTGTAGGTGGTGGTGGCGGCGCCACGGGCGGCGATACC
>CAYGDL010000084.1:2304-10002 GCA_964348545.1 uncultured Alphaproteobacteria bacterium
CGGCGATACTGTTGTAGGTGGTGGTGGCGGCGCCACGGGCGGCGATACCGTTGTATGTGGCGGTGGCGGCGCCACGGGCGGCGATACCGTTGTAGGTGGTGGTGGTGGCTGTGTTTCCCCTAGCGCAACGGATTCTTCCGCCTGAACCGTGGCGGTCGCCACCACACCCAGATCAGCCAGGACACCGGCAACCTGTAGCGAATCCAGGCTCGTGGTCGCCGTCGCTTCTCCCGATGTTTCAGCGGCGCTGCCAGCCGAGGACTCGGACGCCGCGCCGCCGCCACTATCCGATTCGCTTTCACCTTCACTACTGGCGGCGGATTCGGATGTTGGAACCGGGGTTGTTAACTGGCTTTGCAACAGCAAGGTCAGCCGTGGCGGCGTTCGCACTGCAGGACCCGGCGGATTTCCGGGCGAAACAAATGTGCCAAAACCCGCGCGAAAGACATCTGTTGATCCTTGTGGGGTAGAGACAGTCATGCCCCCAACCTTCAGACCGGAGTCATTGCGCCCGCCAGGCCCCAACAGGCCAATGAACTGCGCGCCGTCCGTCGCTTCTGGATCATCCATGACGAACAGGGCCGTGCCACGCACACCAATGGTTGCGTCCCGGGCCTTGATGGTGACAGCGCCCGGATTGGACGCCGCAACCTTACCGGACACATAGCGCAAAACACCCTTGGTGAAATTCGCCGTCAGGCGACCGGTCTGCGTTGAGGGATCATAGACAAATTCATCAATCACCAGATCGCTGTCTGGCCCGATGGTGAAAATCGTTTCATCCAGTAGCAAGACCTGCATACGCGCGGCCTTTTCGCTATTCACCCGGTCCCCCAGCAGCATATCCATACCTGATTTCACGGCCTCAGGTGCTGGACGCTCCCCCTCGGAAACCCGCAGACTACCGATTACACCGGCCGCAACTCCAGCCTGTTGCGAGGCCAGCACAGGAATGGGCATGACGACAGTGCTAAGCCCAAGCAATGGAAGGGCGCAACCACGCATCATCTCAAGGGCCACTTTGCGGCCTGCATCCATTGTTCCGGCTTTACGCACTATAATCTTCTCCTCCGGTCGAAAGTCTTAAAGCCTGAATGTAAATATTAACCAGCCTGTATCATTAATGAAAGGCATAAATGCCCCCTTAACAAGAGTCTCAAGGGCCTGTTCGCATATTTCTCTCGCTTATACGGTCCCGTAATCTATCAACTTTTTGTATTCTTTGCAGTGCGGCGCGCGGTCCAATTTTGGCAATTTGCTTCACCGTTGCAATCACTTCTCGCTTTCCCAAATTGGTGTTACGTGGGCTTTTAAGCCGTATTCTTTCCAACGCCCCTTCACGACCGGATAATGCAGCGGCGGCAAGCAGTATAGATGCATCCAACCGGCCCCCCCTGGTAATGCGGTTCATGCCTTGCCTGGTCTTTCGCATCTTGGTCTGCGCCTCACGCGGGAGCTTTGTACCCTTTACACCCCTCGGCTCCTCAACCCCCGTCAATTTGGTCTGTAATTTTCTGACTAACCGCGGTGGGGTTGACACTGGCGCCGACAGTGCTTTGCCGGGTGATACGAATACGCCATAGCCTGCGCGTAAAATATTGACAGTAACGCCTCCGCTGGTCACTTCTATTCTGCTTGGATTCAGGCCGACTTCGTTCTGGTCCCCGGGACCCAACAGGCCAATAAACTGCGTACCGTCCACTGATTCTGGATCATCCATGATGAACAGCGCCGTACCGCGCACCCCTATTGAGGCGTTGGGGGTTTTGATGGTTATACCCGCCGGATTAAGATGGGATAGCTTGCCGGAAATATACCGCATAGAGCCTTTTGAGAAATTCGCCACCAAATGACCCACCCGCGCCTCCGGGTCATAGACAAATTCATCAATGATCAGATCGCTTTCAGGACCAATGGTGAACACGGTTTCATCCAGCAGGAGAACCTGCATACGTGATTCTGCCGCACTATTGACCCGGTCACGCATCAACATGTCCATCCCTGATTCCACCATTTCGGCGACCGGGCGCGCACCTTCTGACACCAGCAAATCGCCTTTCACCCCGCCAGCGACACCAATTTTCTGTGACGCAACTGCCGAACCGGTCAGGGAAATAATACTGATGAGTGATATTGCGCAGAGATAGAGCAAATTTAATGCCGCCTGATGGTCGACATCCTTGTAACCATGTACGAGCATTGGTTCCCCTCAACCCCCGTTAACAAATACAACCTACGCAAATATCAGATATTAACCACATCTTAAACCTAAATATGTTCTTGCCTGGTTAACCATTGCAAGGCATAAACTTACTGGTGGTACATGTTTGTTTTTCTATTCGGGGGGTTCGTGAAGTATAGAAACACATGCGGATGGCGGGCCGCCAATTTGTCTGGCGCTGCGGTGGTTGTTGCTGGCTTGTTGTCATGGAACGTCACTGTCCATGCGCAAACCACGAATCGCGAGGCTGCCGAGGGTGTGCGCGGGGAAACCCGGCAGCAGGTAGCGCGCACCAGCAATACCCTGAACATGGTTGAACAGGCCCAGGGAATGCCTGGGGTCGGCTATGATGAAGTAATGTCTGCGCCGGATGATCCCAGCCTTAATTTGCGATATGTCAAGGAGCTGATCGCCAAGGGCAATGTGCAATTGGCGGCGGCAACCACCGAACGCATTTTGCTGCAATATCCTGAGGCCGATGATGTCCGGCTGCTCTATGCCGTGCTGCTCTATCGCATGGATGTTCTCGACGAAGCTGCTGTGCAGTTGGATATATTGGAGGCGCACAAGCCGCCTGCGGGCATTCAGGCGGAAGTTGCCCGCTATCGCAGTGCGATCGAACAACGGCTCAAGCCGCTAAAGCGCAGCGCGTCGTTCAGTCTCGGCATGCATTTCGACACCAACCGGAATACCTTCCCGGATAATGGTAGTATCCTGATTCGCGATAACCCGTTCGTGCTTCCCTCGGAGAAAATTGATGATTGGGGCCGTCTGGCCATTGGCGCTGTGCAAATCGCCAAGGACACTGAGGGTCAGAATTTTCAGCAAATCTTTGGGGACGTGGCCGTACTGTATGATGACCAGGTTGAAGTGGATTCGCTGGATGTCAACGCCCTGCTGATGAATGCGGGATTTCTGTACAAGACGGTTTATGGCGATCTGATCCCCAGGGTTCACGCCAGTTGGATTGAGTTGGGCGACAAGAAATATTCCCATGATTACGGGCTGTCGCTGCGGGGCCAGCGGCCTGTTTTCAAATCAAGGATCAAGGCCTTTGCAGAGATAACCACCGGGTGGCGCAGGTATAATAATACCACGAATCTACCCTTTTCAAGCGAACAGGATGGCCATTATCAGCGCGTCGAAGTAGGCGGCGACCGGCAGCTTGACGCCACAACAGGGTTTCGTCTGACGGCCGCGTTTAACAGTGTCGATGCCGATCTTGCCTATGAAGGATATGACGGCTTCGATATTTCCGCCAACCTGACAAAGGTCTTGTCGCGCGGCACCTTCCTGCTCGCAAGCGTCACGTTCGAAAAGCAATATTATGATGGCGATGATCCCTTTATTTCGGGCCAGACCCGTGAAGACCGGGATTGGGAAATCGACCTGACCTATGGTGTTCCGGTTGGAACCATAGCCGGGATTTTTAGCAGAAATCCGGTCGGTCCCGCTCCCTTGCGAGCGATCATGTTAAACCTTACTGCGGCCTATGAGGATTCGCATTCGAACATTCCCAACTATCAATATGATAATATTCGCGGCCAGTTCATGTTCAATCGCAGTTGGGATTTCTAAGGTGCCGCGAGGGCGTTACCGCCTCAGATTTGAAGGCCCCATTGCCGCATCTGGTTCAGATGCGGTCGCGTTGCCCCCCTCCCAATCTCCCCCTTTCAGGGGTAGGGCTATCGCGTAAGCGTGTTTTTCTTTTCCCTCTCCCCTCTCATGCCAAGGCTTGGCCTGGCGTGAGGGGTCTTCTCCCTCCCCCCCTTGTGGGGGAGGGCCGGGGTGGGGGGTATGCGCATTTATGCGCATGAAAAAACTTTTACGCACGACCCCCTCACCCCCACCCTTATTGGTATCTGCATCTTCAGGCTCCCACGAGGGGAGAGGAAGCTATATCGAGCAAATAAAATACCATATGCGACAGCCCTGCCATAAAGGCGAGGGGCTTGCCTCAGTTTTCGGGGTCTTCCTCGCCAGGCGAAGCCTGGTTTGGGCAGGGCCAGGGTGGGGGAATGGAGCAACATGATTGAACAACAATCTGGTTGCGAATGATTATCATTGACGTTTTGATATAAATTGATAATCATTCTTATTAGCGTATGTTCTGATGCTCTCAAATACTTCCTTGCTGTTGTGTGCGATCAATGCGCGGGGTTTGCGAAGCATCAATAACAAGTTGAAACGAATCAACAGGTCCATTCGATATAGGGAGATTTCGAAGATGAAACTAATGAGCATTAAGTTACGCCTGCTTGGTGGAGCAACAGCGGGATTGATGGTGGCAATGAATGTCGCCGGGCCCGTGAGCGCACAGGAAGCACTGCCCAGCCGGGAGGAAATGTGGCGCGTCATTCAGGCGCAGCAAAAGGAAATCGACGTCCTGAAAGCGGCGCAGTCCGGCACTGAAAAACGGGTTGTCGCAACAGAAGAAAAAGTCGAAGCCACAGGGGCCGTTGTGGCGCAACAGATGGAAAAATCTGACGCCAGCCCCGCAGGCTGGTGGAACAATACCAGCATCGGCGGCTATGGCGAGTTGCATTATAATGGCGGCCGCAGGGACGAAATTGATTTTCACCGCTTCGTGCTGTTTGTCGAACATGAGTTTACGGATGATATAAGGTTTTTCTCCGAGGTGGAACTGGAGCACACGGTGGCCGGCGAAGGCCGCAGGGGCGACGCCCAGGTGGAACAGGCTTTCCTGGAGTTCGACCTGACGGAAAAACAGAAAGCCCAGGCCGGCATTTTTCTGCTGCCGATCGGCATTTTGAATGAAACCCATGAGCCGCCAACCTTTTACGGCGTTGAGCGCAACAATGTAGAAGTCAATATCATTCCCACCACCTGGTGGGAGGGCGGTGCGCAGATTCTGGGCGAATTGGGTGGTGGCTTTAGCTATAACGCCGCCCTGCATTCCGGGCTCGATGTGGCGACGGCGGGGGCCAACGCCTTCCGCCCGCGCAATGGCCGCATGAAAGTATCCGAAGCGCCCGCCAATGATCCCGCCATGACCGCGCGGCTGCGCTGGAACGGTATGCCGGGGGTGGAACTTTCTGTCAGCGGACAATATCAGAACGACATTACCCAGAACGCGACGGACGTTGACGCATACCTCGTGGAAACCCATGCGGATATCCGGCGCGGCCCGTGGGGCCTGCGCGCGCTTTATGCCCGCTGGGAGATTGACGGCGCCGCTGCCAAAGCCCTGGGGCGCGATGAACAATATGGCTGGTACGCCGAGCCGTCTTACCGTTTCGCGGTTCCACTGGGCGAGATCGGCGTGTTTGCGCGTTACAGCAGATGGGATAATAATGCGGGCGACAAGCGTGACAGCAAATTCGATCAGAGCCAGTTGGGCGTAAATTTCTGGCCGCATCCCGATATTGTGCTAAAAGCGGATTATCAGTTTGACGATGCGCCCGCCAGCACCTCTGAAGATGACCGGTTTAATCTGGGCGTGGGATTCCAGTTTTAATTCACGATGAAGATTATCCGTTTACATCTCGCTTTGTTGGGTCTGGTGATTGCCGCGCTGGCTATGCCCGCGCGGGGCGAGGTTTATCTGACGCCCGAAAAATTCCTGTCAGATGGCTTTGCGGGCGCGGCCCCGCCGCCAAAAATTCTCTGGCTGACGGGCGAACTGGCGAGGCAGGCGGAGGCGGTGCTGGGGCATAAGCTTGCGGCCCTGCGCCTGCGCTATTGGGCGGCGGGTGCGCGCAGCGCCTGGATACTGGACGAGATCGGCAAGACCGAAGCCATCACGGCGGGCTTCGTCATTGAAAATCAAAAAATCGTCCAGCTCAAGGTGCTGGAGTTCCGTGAAAGCCGGGGCGGTGAAGTGCGCCATCCGTTTTTTACCGGTCAGTTCATCGGCCTTTCACTGCTGGAGAATGACCAGCTAAGTGAACCGGTGGATGGCGTGTCGGGCGCAACGCTTTCTGTGCGCGCGGTTGAAACCATGGCGAAATTTGCGCTATTGCTGGCGCGCCATGTTGCGCAGGGTGAAAGCGGCGCGCCATGAAAGCGGGACAACGCAATTCAGCATTGCTGCGCTGGCATCGCCATATCGGGCTTGTGGCGGCGGCTTTGGTTGTTGTGCTGGCGCTGAGCGGCGTTGCGCTGAACCATAGTGATGTGCTCGAGCTTGACCAGCGTGCTGTGACAACGCCGTTGCTATTGGAATGGTACGATATAAATACCGGGGGACGCTGGCTGAGCGCAGAACGAATATTGCTGGACGTGCATAGCGGGCGTATTCTTGGCCGGTATGGCCCGTGGCTGATGGATGGCGCGGCGATTTTACTGCTCATACTGGCGGCGACCGGCCTCATTGGATGGTTTCGCGGGCGCGGGGGCAATGGGGCGAATGATGCGTGATATTGCCTTCCCCCGGCTAACGCGCCGCCGTTTTATCAGCATTACCGCAATGTCCGCTGCTGGCGGATTAATGTCAACGCCATCGCGCGCCGCCTTGCAGCCTGTGGTGTGGCGCGGCCGCGCCATGGGGGCGGATGCGACAATTACGCTTTATCATTCCAGGCCCGGGATCGCCCAAAAATTATTGGCCCGTTGTCAGGCGCTTGTCGCCAGCCTGGAAAATCAGCTAAGCCTGTTTCAGCCGGCATCGGCGCTGTGCCGGTTGAACCGCGACGGCGCGCTGGACGGCGCGCCCCGCGCGCTGCTGGATGTTTTACGCATGGCGTCGGATATTCATCAGTCTACGGATGGCGCCTTTGATGTTACGGTGCAGCCATTATGGAAACTTTATTCGGATCATTTTGCGCAGACAGGCGCCGATCCATCCGGCCCGCCTGACGCGAAAATTGCAGCGGCCGCGCAATGCGTCGATGCGCGCGCCATACATATTCAGGATGATAAAATCCGTTTTGCCAAACCCGGCATGGCGATCACCCTGAACGGCATTGCCCAGGGCTATATTACCGATCAGGTGGCGGCCTTGTTGTACGCGGAAGGCATGAACCATGTGCTGCTGGATCTGGGCGAGTTTCGCGCATTGGAGCCGCACCCCACCGGACGGGCATGGCGGATCGGGCTTCGCGATCCGATGGCCCCGTGGCGGATGATGGACCATGTGCCGCTGCGCCAGGGCGCGCTTGCCACATCGGGCGGCTATGGCACACCGTTCGATGCAAGCGGGCGCTTTCACCATCTGTTTGATCCTGCCAGCGGCCTGCCAGCGCGGCACTATCGCAGCCTGACTATTCATGGCCCGGATGCCGCGCGCGCCGACGCCCTGTCAACGGGCCTTAGCGCCACGCCCCTGCACAGGGCAAAAGCGATACTGGACAGCCTGGGTCCGGATTGGGGCGGGTATTTCATCAGCAATGATGGCGGGATACACCGCCATCATTGGCCGGTTTAACTCCGTAGCCGCCTATTCGGACTTGTGACCTTCGCCCATCATGGCGCCATGATGTTTGCCTTTTGCGGCTTTCATTTCATCCTGGGTCAGT
>CAYGDL010000085.1:0-9996 GCA_964348545.1 uncultured Alphaproteobacteria bacterium
GCAAGATCATCGCCATTGGCGATGATGGATTAATCCGCTGGGAAGGCATGGTCGTGGCCAGGCTGTGCCCCGGCCAGGATATACTGACTCCGCGCGTCGAACTGATCGCCGATAGCGATCTGCTTTCCGGGCCAGCAGAAATGGCCGTGCGTGAGGCGCTGGAAGCCTGGCTGACGCGGCGCATTCGCTCGGTGCTGGAGCCGCTGATTGCCTTGCGCGATTCCACGGAACTGACCGGCGTCGGCAAGGGACTGGCGTTTCAACTGGTGGAGGCGCTGGGATTATTGCCGCGCGCCGGGGTCGCCGGTTTTGTGAAAAATGTCGATCAGGCCGAACGCGCCAAACTGCGCAAGCTGGGTGTAAAGTTTGGTGAACAGTTCATCTATATGCCTGCGCTGATCAAGCCAGGCCCCGCCGCAATGAAGCTGCGACTGTGGCGCGTCAGTTCACGATTGGAAGCCCCCCTGAGCATTCCATCGGCGGGCCTGTCATCCGTGCCGGTCGATCCGGCCATGCCAGACGGGTTTTATCTGACGGCTGGCTATGGCGTAAGCGGGCCGCGCGCCATTCGCATTGACATGCTGGAACGTCTGCTGGTGCAGTTGCGTCAGAAAAACATGGCCGGGCCATTTCCATTGACGGCACAATTATGGTCGCCGGTTGGCTGCGGCGTCGGTGATTTTGAAGCGGTCATGCGCGCGCTGGGATATGCGCCGGTAAAATCAGGCAGCGCCGCTGTGGCGCACGAAGCGTTATCTCCCGCATTGCAAAATGTTGAAACAGCAGAAAGCGGCGGCGATCCGGAAGCGCATGCCGGGGCGGAAAATGACCCCGCCGAGGAACAATTGGTCATGGTGCTTGAGGAGGCGCCTGAGGAAATTGCGCCGATGGAACCTGAATTGGATCTGGCGCCAATGACCGGGGAGCCTGAGGAAGAAAATCTGGAACTGGATTTGTCCCCCGCGACGGAAAATGTCCCGGAAATCGAAACCCGCAGCCCGGATATGGCCAGTCCCCAGCAAATATTATGGAAATTTCAGCCGCCCCGCAGCCCTCGCCCGGCTCAACCGCCCAAAGCCGCAAAACCGCGCCGCGCGCATGCCATTCCCAAACGTGCGGTCAGTGAAACCCGCCTGTTGGACCCAGCAATCGTGCAGGCGCGCGAAGCCGCCAAAGAAGCCAATAGCCACAATCCAGCCCGCAAACCCAACACCAAACCCCAAGCCAAGGGGGGCGGCAAGCCGCATGTCAGGCCGGAAAAGCCATCCGCAAATATCCGGCTGAGCGCCAAGCCTGCTGAACAAAAACCGCGTCCACAGGCCGCGGACAAGCCCATCGATCCGGATTCGCCCTTTGCGAAACTGCAAGCCCTGAAAGAGCGTATGCAGAAATCAGCTTAACAATGACGGAGGCCCATGACTGGAACCAGCAACTCCTATCCTGAATCCTTTGAATGCAGCCTGCGTATCGATAAATGGCTGTGGCATTCCCGTTTTTTCAAAAGTCGTTCCGCAGCGGCCCGTTTCGTCGCCAGCGGTAAAGTCCGCGTCAATCGCCGTCCCATCAACAAGACTGCTCATGCCCTAAAAGAAGGCGATGTTCTGACCTTTGTGCACCATGATGGCGTTATTGTCGTTCAGGTGCAGGCCCTTGGCGCGCGGCGCGGGCCGCCCGCCGAAGCGCGAAGCCTGTACCACGATCTTTCCGACCTACCCCTTATTCCGCAGCTTGCGCAGCCTTCACCGCCCATGCTAGATCGTGTCTATGGTCAATCGGATATTAGCTCTGTTCACGCGGCAACCGGCTAGGGACACCGCGCAAAAAGCCGTTCATACGAGCGAGGAAAAGCATATCGCAGCTATCGCGCTTCTGGTTGAAGCCGCGACCCTTGATGGCGATTTTGGTGCGCCGGAACAGGCCGCCATCCGGCGCATTGCAGCAGAGCGTTTTGCCCTCAACGAAGCCGAGGTCGACACATTGTTTACGCTGGCCAGCCAGCGCCAGGACAGCTCTAACCAGTTGTTCCGTTTTACCTATGAAATCAATCGCTCCTATGCCCCCGAAGAACGGGCGGAAATAGTGGAAATGTTGTGGGAAGTCGTTTATGCAGACGGGGTTTTGCATGATTACGAGGCCAATCTGCTGCGTCGGATCGGTGGACTGATTTATGTGTCGGACATGGATCGCGGTAATGCCAGAAAGCGGGTTATGTCGCGACTGGGAATAGAATGATCAGCAATGCCGCCAGTTAACCTGGTTTTGGCGTGATTTAGGGAGATTTGGATGACTTATATCGTCACAGAGGCCTGTATTAAGTGCAAATTCATGGACTGCGTGGAGGTCTGCCCGGTGGACTGTTTCTACGAGGGTGAGAATATGCTGGTGATACATCCGGACGAATGCATAGATTGCGGCGTCTGTGAACCAGAATGCCCCGCCGAAGCGATTGTCCCCGATACCGAGCCGGGTCACGAGAAAATCGCCGGTGTGAACCGCGAATATGCACTGAAATGGCCCAATATTACGGTTGCGGGCACGCCGCCGGACGATGCCGACGACTTTAAGGGTCAGGAAGGCAAGTTCGACAAATATTTTAGCCAAAAACCCGGCCATTAGCGCCGTTTGAGGCGGGTCGGCTATAATGCCCGCCCGCCTGTGTTTTTTTGCGCCGTCAACCAGTTCTTAGGGAAAGTCAGGCACTATGTGTGCCGTGAATGCATCCATGAGGGCGGAAAAATCGATGGCGCAGTTTAAAACTCGGCCGTTTAGTGCTGAAATTCAACTTATGAAACAGACAAATGGTGGGGCCGGGTCGTTTGATGAAGCCCGGTTCCAGGCGCGGCGTCCCGCCGCTTTTTCTGGCCAGGCAGAGATTATGGCAGCCATCGCCGAATTGCGCGAAGAACTGTTCAATAAATCGAGCGATAAGGACGCCGATGCCGCGATGGCGTCGGTCACCGATAAAATGCTGGAAGCGCATGGCCGCGATATTGAAGACGCCAAAAAACTGAAAGCCGAAATTGACGCGCTGTCCACCGCCATCAACACGACAAAGCGCGAAATCGCAGCCATGCGCTACAAAGACGCCAATAAATATGAGCGGATTACCGATGTCACCAACGAACTGGATGAGGTGGTTCTGGATACCGAGCGTGCAACAGAAACAATTCTGTCCAGTTGCGAAGAGATAGAAAAACACATTGACGCCATTGAATTGCAGGCCAGTTCAGCCGAGGAACGCGCCGAAATTGCCGAACTGGGGCAAAAAGTCGTCAAAATCTACGAAGCCTGCAATTTTCAGGATATTACTGGCCAGCGCATTACCAAGGTGGTCAACACCCTGAAATTCATCGAAGAGCGTCTGGATGTCATGATGGGCATCTGGGGTGGCCATGAAGAATTCGAGGCTGTCGATTTGCCCGAAAGAGAAATTGGGCATGAAGACGATTTACTGCTGAATGGCCCCGCGCGTGAGGGTGGTGACAGCGTCAGCCAGGACGATATCGACGCCCTGTTTGATTAGCCCCCGCACCAGTTGGCGGGGCGCCTGGCGAGCCAGGCGCTTAAGCCTTCGTGATAGTCGGGATGGGTGATGGCCTCATTCAGCAGCCGTTCGGATTCTGCTACCGCCGCCGCAACAGACTGGTGCTGATCAGTGTAAATCTGCCGTTTGGTCATGCGCAGGCTGCCGGGGGCGGATTTTTCGGCCAGCATCCCGGCATAGCCCCGCACATGCGGCATCAACGCATCCGCCGCCACTACTTTGTTGAGCATGCCCATGGCCATGGCCTCTTCGGCCAGAAACACCCGGCTGGACAGCAGAATATCATTTGCATGGGTCATGCCCACCAGGCGCGGCAATACCCAGGACAGGCCGAATTCCGCCGGAAAGTTAAACCGCCCATGGGCCGCCGTGAATTTCGCCCCCGCAACCGCAAAGCGCAAATCCGCATAACAGGCCAGCACCAGGCCAATGCCCGCCGCGGCGCCATTGATGGCGGCGATCACCGGCTTGCTCAGCCCGAAATGATAGGCGAAGGTTGCGTCAAATTCCGGTCGCACCCCATAGCCGGGGGTGGCGATATCTTCGGATGTCCCGGCATCATAGCGGCCCTTTTCCGAATGGCCCTCCAGCGCCGCAGTATCGGCGCCCGCGCAAAACGCGCCCCCCGCCGGATCGCCGGTCACCACAATCACCCGCACCGCTTTGTCCGCCTCGGCCATGGCCAGCGCCCAGCGATATTCGGTGTGCATGCGCCCGGTCCAGGCATTCATCCGTCTGGGGCGCGACAGCGTGATCGTCGCGATGTGATTTTCCACCTGGCAGCGGAGTGTCTTTAGTTCCATGTCCTATCCCTATAATTGCGCCAACCATCCCAGCCGGGAGTGCGGCCTGATCTAACCCCGCAGCCATTTGGCGGGGCGCTTTTCCAGCCAGGCACTGATCCCCTCGCGAGAGTCGGGATGATTCCGGGACTCGTTTATCAGCTTTTCGGATACCACTACCGCCTCGTTCAGGGGGCGGTGCAGATCCGCGTAAATCTGCTGCTTGATCATACGCAGGGAGCCGGGCGAATTTTTCTCCACAAGCAATGCCGCATATTCTCGCACATGCGGTATTAATTCATCCGCAGGCAGAACTTTGTTCAAAAAGCCCATGGCCAGGGCTTCCTCAGCCAGAAAAACCCGGCTCGACAGCAGAATGTCGGCGGCGTTGGTCACCCCGACAATGCGCGGCAGGACCCAGGAGATACCGTACTCGGCCGGCAAATTCAGACGGCTGAAAGCGGCGGTAAACTTGGCGCCGCTTACTGCAAAACGCATATCCGCAAAACAGGTCAGCGTCAGCCCTATCCCCGCGACGGCGCCATTAATGGCGGCGATCACCGGCTTGGTCATGCCGAAATGATAGGCGAAGGGGGCGTCAAATTCCGGCCGCACGCCATAACCTGGCGTCTGCACGTCGTCCGATCGCCGGTGTTCAGAGGGGCCTTGTTTTGAATTTGCCGCCAGGTTCGCTGTATCGGCCCCGGGGCAAAACGCCTTGCCGGCTGGGTCGCCGGTCATAATAATCACGCGCACATCTGGATCAGCTTCCGCCTTCCCTATCATATGCCGGTATTCCCGGTCCACGTCCGGGGACCAGGAATTATTTCGCCCGGGCCGCGATATCATGATGGTTGCGACTTGATTTTCAACGCTGTACTTGATGCTATTGAGTTCCATGGCTAGCCCCTATATGACAGATTCAGCCACCAATAACTGTGCGAGGCACATCTTGGCCGAAGATAAGCGCCTAACCTCAATCCCTTCTCTTGCCGCTGTCAAGCTGGATACACCGCCCGACCGGGTGTTTGCGGATGAAAAGCCGCAGACCGATTTCAAATTCGGCGCGGAAACCGTGCGCGTGTTTGACGATATGGTCAGCCGTTCGGTGCCTTATTACGACGAAATGCAGCGCATGACAGCAGAACTGGCGCGCGATTTCGCGCAACCCGATACGCGGCTTTATGATCTGGGCTGTTCCACCGCCACGACGCTGGCCATGCTGCATTATACGGTGGACCCCAGCGTGCAGTTTGTGGGCGTTGATAATTCACCCGAGATGCTGGGCAAGGCGCGTGAAAAACTGGATGGTCTGGGCATCACGCGGCCGGTGGAACTGATGCTGTCCGATATCGAAAAAATGCCGCCGCTGCATGACGCCAGCGTGGTGGTGATGAACCTCACGCTGCAATTTGTGCGCCCGCTGCACCGCGAACGTCTGGTCAAACAGATTTATGACGGCATGACGGGACGCGGCGCGTTCATTCTGATCGAAAAGCTGACCGTTTCAGACAGTGACCTGAACCGGCTGTTCATCAATTATTATTACGACATGAAACGGCGCAATGGCTATTCCGAACTGGAAATTTCGCAAAAGCGCGAAGCGCTGGAAAATGTATTGATCCCCTACCGGCTGGAAGAAAATGTTGAACTGCTGAAGGGTGCGGGCTTTCGCAGCGTCGAGATGTTTTTCCGCTGGTATAATTTTTGCGGCCTCGTCGCCGTCAAATAAGCGCAACCGCTCCAATTGATATCGCATCCTGTGCATGCCAGGCCGTCTAGGACAACAATCAAAGCAAGGCAAGCTTTGCCGCTTGATTTTGTATATACATTTATATAGAATATGACCATGAAAGATGTCATATCAGGCTTTGACTGGGATATTGGCAATCGTCAGAAATGCCTGAAGCATGGTGTCAGCATCGCGGAAATTGAGGCAATCCTGAGCAATGACCCCGCAATCGCGCCCGATACCAAACATGCTGACAGTGAGGACCGGTTTATCGCAGTTGGTAGGAATAATACGGGCCGCCCCATATTTATCGCTTTCTCTTATCGAATAAAGCTGGGGCAAAGATATTACCGGCCTGTTAGCGCCCGTTACATGCATGCAAAGGAGGCGGCACACTATGAAAAGAAAAGTTCCAAGACTGAGGACTGATGAAGAGGCGCAAGCGTTTCTCGCGCAAGATTTGTCTGATCTTGATTTTTCGCAATTCAAACCGCACGGGTTTGAATTCGAGAAAAAGTCTGCGCAGATCAATATGCGGGTGCCAAAACCGCTGCTGGATGCGGTGAAGCAACGCGCCAAGGCGCGCGGCATTCCCTATACGCGGCTGGTGCGCGAGGCGATGGAATTGGCGCTGGCCGCACCCGAGCCACGCCAACGCAAAAGAAAATAGTTTAATTCAGGATTGGCTTAAAGGCGGCCCCAAGCCGCCATTGGCCAGAACAGCTAATCAACTAGTCCGAGCACGCGCTCGGCCACCTGAATGGCGTTGAGCGCGTTTCCTTTTCTCAAATTGTCGCCGGAAGCCACCATCGACAACCCGTTTTTCAGAAAGGGAACGCTTCGGATACGCCCGACCAATATGTCATCAATACCAGCAGCCGCCAAAGGCGTCGGATATTTTCCGGTCCACGGCTCATCAAGGACCCGGACGCCAGGGAATGATGCGATAATCCGGCGCGCCTCTGCGACACTCACTGGTTCTTTGAGGCTGACAGCAAGCGACACCGTGTGCCCAACGAGAACCGGCACCCGGATTGCCGTCGCGTGCACTGTGAGTTCCGGCGCATGCAGAATCTTGCGCATCTCAGATTGCATCTTTTCCTCTTCGGTCGAGGTGTCCTCTCCTTCTCTGAATTCTTCGCATTGCGGGAAAAGGTTGAATGCGGAAGGATGGGGGAACTGAACGGGAGCGGGCAGGTTAAGTGGTTCATGCCCGCGCAGAGCTTCGCTTTGGCGCACCGCTTTGGTGGAGGAGTCCAGAAATTCCTTTATGCCTTCCCGGCCCTTGCCGGAAATCGCCTGATACGAAGAGCTGACAATATATTCAACCCCGAACGCCTGGTGAAGCGGCGCTATAGCCATAATCGCTACGGCTGTTGTGCAGTTCGGCCCGGCAAGCGTGCCGTTGTGAAGTTTCAGGTCGTTAGCGTTGATCTCTGGCACAACGAGCGGCACCGATGGATCGAGCCGGAAGGCCGAGGATTGATCTATAACAATGGCGCCGGCCTTGACCATGCGGGGCGCCCATTCGCGCGCAATCGAGGCGGAAGTCGCACTGATCACGAGATCCAAACCATCGAAGTTTCCGTCTTCAAGCGCTTCGATGGGGTGGTCCACTCCCTTCCAATGAATGCTCTGGCCAACCGAGCGCCTGGAAGCGAAAAGCCGGAGAGTCCCGACGGGAAACCCGCGCGCTTCAAGAATGCGGAGCGCGACCTCGCCGGTCACGCCCGTTGCGCCGCTGATGCCGATGTTGAATTTCATTAGTTTCGATTCCGTGTATTTCTCAGAGCCAATATTTTCAGGCGATACGCCTAACAATGTCAGGAGTAACCATCAAATCTGGCGCTGTCTTTAAGGCCGTGTCTCAGTTACGACAATTCAAATCCAGACGCCGCCCGCGTTCGAGGTGAAACCCAGCACTCGGTAGGCCGCATCCACCAGCCCCTGGCCGCGCTCGTTCAGCAGCGCGCCATTGCCGCCCATCCGGTTCATGGTGTAACCAAAAGACAGGCCGCATCCGGGATCGGCAAAGCCAATGCTGCCGCCAGCGCCCACATGCCCGAACGCCCGTTCGCTCAGCAACATGCTGCCGGTCAGGGGCCGCTGGCGATTATCCATCGACTTCATAAATCCCAGCGAGAAGCGCGTGGGCATGCACAGTGTTTCATCATAATGCGTCGCCATCGCGACCTGGCCCATGCGCGCCACAGCATCGGCGCTGACAAGTTTCACGCCGCGCGCCGCGCCGCCACAGGCCAGCGGCGCATACATGACCGCCAGCCCGCGCGCATTGGTAATACCGTTGGCGGCGCCAATTTCCGACGCATGGCAATCGCGCCGGTTCGGATTAAAGCCGCCATCATTGAATAAAAACAGCGCCGGGATGGAGCTGCGGTCGCCAAGCGCCACCTCGGCCAGCGGCGAGAGCGGATCTCCCTTGGCGGGGCGAAACTGAATAATCGGGCTAACCCGCGCTTCAATCAGTTCCGGCGCGCCAATCCAGAAATCAATGCCCAGCGGTTTGGCCACTTCATCGCGGAAAAAAGTTCCCAGCGATTTGCCCGACACCCGGCGCACCAGTTCGCCCACCGTCCATCCAAATGTCAGCGCATGATAGCCGTGCCGCTTGCCCGGTTCCCAGAACGGGGCCTCGTTGGCCAGCCGGTCACACATCAGATCCCAGTCATTCACCGCACCCTTGGCCAGCGGTTCGCGTACGACGGGTACGCCCACACTATGATCCAGCATCATGCGCACCGTGGCTTTTTCTTTACCGTGCCGCGCAAATTCCGGCCAATATTCCGCGACCGGCGCATCGGGATCCAGCAGGCCCCGGTCCACCAGAATATGCGCACATAGCGCCGTTGCGCCCTTGGTGGAAGAAAACACGATCGACACCGTATCCGCATTCCAGGCGGCGGGCGCGTCCGGCACCACCCGGCCGCCCCATAAATCCACGACGGTTTCGCCATTCAGTGTAACGCAAACCGATGCGCCCAACTCATCCAGTTCGGAAAAGTTTGCGGCAAAGCGATCCGCCACCGTTTTGAAACGCGGGTCATATTGGCCGGCGACCCGCCCGCCTGGCACCGTCTGTTCCAGTTTTTGCATCGTCATCCCCATACCCCTTTTATTATTCTGTTTCGCTATTCAAGCAGGCCAGTGTCGAAGCCGTCAATGCTAATGGTGTTTTTTTGCCGCTGATAGCCGCTCAGTTCTTCGGGCGATTTTTTCTCGGCCCATTGTCTCAGAATCTGGCGTTCCTGTTTCAGTTCATATTCCGGCACGGCATAGCCGCACGAGGTTTGTACACTCTCAATATCAAACAGCATGATCTGGCGCGCGCCGGGGATCACCGGAAATTTGCTGATCAGGCTATCCCATTCCGGCGCACCGGGCCGCACGGTGCGGCCCCTGCCATACAATCGCAAGATCAGCGCCCGATGATCGAAACTGCAAAACATGATGGTGGCGCGCCCATCGGCCTTGAGATAGGCCGCTGTTTCATTGCCGCTGCCGGTCAGGTCCAGATAGGCCGCCGTGTTGGCGCTGAGGCAACGAAACGTATCCATGCCCTTGGGCGACAGGCTGATGCGCCCGGTGGAGGCCGCTGTGGCGATAAAAAACAGTTTCTGTTCGGCAATAAATGCTTGCAGATTTTCCGGTATATGATCGAAAAATTCAGCCACGGCTTTCTCCTTGTGCGGACTAAGAACGCCCCGTCAGCAGCACCAGTTTACCTGTTACCTTGCGCGCCGCCAGAAGATTCAGCGCCGTCGCCACGTCTTTCAGCGGATAGGTTCCCGTCACCAGCGGCTTCAGCTTGCCCGCCACATAATAGGCCAGCAATTCGTCATTGCGCTTCTGGAAATGCGCAATGTCGCGTTCGATGCTTGCGCCCCAGAACACGCCGACAATCTGGCAGCTTTTCAGCA
>CAYGDL010000086.1:0-9988 GCA_964348545.1 uncultured Alphaproteobacteria bacterium
GGCCGCGCCAAGCGGGTGGATATTTCCAAGGAAGAAACCACCATCGTTGATGGCGTCGGCAAGAAGGCCGACATTGTGGGCCGCTGCAACCAGATCCGGGCGCAGATCGAAGAAACCACTTCGGATTATGACAAGGAAAAACTGCAGGAACGTCTGGCCAAGCTGGCGGGCGGCGTGGCCGTTATCCGCGTCGGCGGCATGACCGAGGTTGAAGTCAAGGAGCGCAAGGACCGCGTTGACGATGCGCTGCACGCCACCCGCGCGGCCGTCGAGGAAGGCATTCTGCCTGGCGGCGGTACTGCACTGATGCATGCCTCCAAGGTTCTGGCCAAGCTTGAAGGCGCCAATAATGACCAGACCGTCGGTATACAGATCATCCGGCGCGCCATTCAGGCGCCGCTGCGCCAGATCGCTGAAAATGCAGGTGTTGAAGGCTCGGTTGTGGCCGGTCGTCTGATGGACGAGAAAAGCTTCAATATTGGCTTTGACGTGCTGACGGAAAAATATGTCGATATGATTTCCGCAGGTATTGTGGACCCGACCAAAGTGGTCCGCACCGCGCTTCAGGATGCCGCTTCCGTTGCGGGCCTGCTGATCACCACCGAAGTCATGATCGCCGATTGCCCCGCCCCCGACGCCAAGGCCGATCCGCACGCCGGGCATCACCATTAAGCATTAGGCTGGGGCGCAATCCGCCCAGTCCCCTACGCAAAAAAACGGCCCCCTTATCAGGGGCCGTTTTTTTTTAAGCGGGCGAGTCTGCGCTTGCAGCACGGCACAAGTCGTGCACAAAGAAAGTTTTGAGTTTTTCGGAAAACTGCCTCTAAGATAACCCCTGTCACATCGGCAAAGTCAGCCAGCACCACACATGAAGGGGGATTTTCATGAGTACGAGAAATGACGGCGGTTCACCGGAACAGAGCGAAGACATCAAGCTTCTGCATTCCATGGGGTATGCGCAGGAACTGCTGCGGGGGATGGGGGGCTTTTCAAACTTTGCAATTTCGTTTTCCATCATCTGCATCCTGTCCGGCGGTGTTAATTCCATCGCGCAGGGGATCAGCGGCACAGGCGGCGGCGCGCTTGGCGTCGGCTGGATCATAGGGTGTATCCTCACCTTGTTTTTTGCGCTGGGCATGGGCCAGATCGCCTCGGCCTATCCCACTGCGGGCGGGCTTTACCACTGGGCGTCGATTCTTGGCGGACGGGGGTGGGGCTGGCTGACGGCGTGGTTTAACCTGTTTGGGCTGATCACCGTGCTGGGCGCCATCAATGTGGGCACCTATTACTTTTTTATCGGTGCTGTTGCGCCGCTGATCGGCCTCGAAGGCAGCTATACCGTGCAGATGATTTTTATGGTTCTGGTTACCGGCAGCCAGGCGCTGATCAATCATTACGGTATTCGGGCTACCGCGAAGCTGACGGACTTTAGCGGTTATCTGATTTTCTTTGGCGCCATTGTTCTGAGCATGGCGCTGCTGGCTTATGCGCCCAGTATCGATTTCTCACGCCTCATCACCTTCAGCAATTATTCCGGGCCCAAAGGCGGCGATGTCTGGCCGGAAAACAGCAGCATGTTCTTTGTATTCCTGCTGGGTCTGTTGCTGCCATTTTACACCATTACCGGTTATGACGCCTCGGCGCATACTGCGGAAGAAACCATCGGGGCGGCGCACAACGCGCCGCGCGGCATGGTGCGGGCGGTGGTGTGGTCGGGTGTGTTTGGGTGGATGTTCCTGATGTCCTTCGTGCTGGCCATTCCAAATATGGACGAGGCGGCGGCGCAGGGCTGGAATGTGTTTTTCTGGCTGCTGGATGGCATCATGCCGGAAGGCATCGAGAATGCGCTGTATGTGATTATTCTGGCCGCGCAATATTTATGCGGTCTGGCAACGGTGACATCCGTTTCGCGCATGATTTTCGCTTTTGCGCGCGATGGCGGCCTGCCTGCATCGGAGATGCTTAAAAAAGTCGACCCGGTGCATCGCGCGCCGGTTGCCGCCATCTGGACCGGCGCGGCGCTGGCGGTGTTGTTTACCGCGCAGACCAGCATCTATTCGACCATCGTGTCGGTGACGGTGATCTTTCTGTACATTTCGTATGGCTTGCCGATTGTGCTGGGGCTGTTCGCCTATAAGAAAAGCTGGACAAAAATGGGGCCATGGGATTTGGGCGCGCTGTTCCCGGTGGTCGCTGTGGTCTGCATTCTGGTCGAGCTGCTGATTTTTTATATTGGCGTACAGCCGCCCAATGATAAGGCGTTGTGGATCACCCTGATCTTTCTTGTCATCACTGCGGCGGTGTGGTTCGGGCTGGAGCGCAAGCGTTTCCAGGGGCCACCGATCGGTGACATGATTGCCAAACGGCAGGCGGAAATCCGCAGCGCAGAAGCCGCTATGGGCGAGATCACGGGCTAGTCATGCGCCAGCATGGCGTAATCAATGTCACCCCGGCGCAATCCGGGGTGACATCATAATTTGCCGAGGAAAATTCAATGAAGCCCGAAGCCGTGCGCACCGCCGCCGATGCCCGCAAGATTGTCGAAGAGCGCAAGCTCACGCATGTCAAGGTCGGGCTGTTTGATGTGGATGGGGTGCTGCGCGGCAAATATATGTCAAAGGCGAAATTCTTTTCGGCGCTGGAAAATGGTTTTGGCTTTTGTGATGTTGTGCTGGGTTGGGATTCCAACGATCAGCTTGTCGATAATCTGAGCTATACCGGCTGGCACACCGCCTATCCTGACGCCTTTGTGCGGGTGCTGCCTGGTACTTGCCGGGATGTGCCGCTGGAAGGAAATATGCTGCTGTTCCTGTGTGAATTTATTGGGCTGGCGGAACGCATCTGCCCGCGCGGCCTGTTGCGCAGGGTTTTGGCAAAAGCCGACGCCATGGGCTACAAGGTCAGCGCGGCGCTGGAATATGAATTCTTTGTGTTTAACGAAACGCCGCAATCCGTGCGCGAAAAAGGGTATCGGGATCTGCAACCGCTGACACCGGGTTATTTCGGCTATTCGGGATTGCGTTCATCGGTGCATGCGGAACTTTACGCCGACATCCTGTCGATGTGCGAACAGATGCGGATGCCAATCGAGGGATTGCACACCGAGACAGGGCCGGGCGTTCTGGAAGCAGCACTTGGCGTGACGGAAGCGTTGGAGGCGGCGGACCGGGGCGCGCTGTTCAAGACGTTTCTGAAAGTGCTGATGCAGCGGCGCGGGTTGATGGCGACGTTCATGGCGAAATGGTCGCCGAACTGGCCGGGGCAAAGCGGGCATATTCATATTTCACTGCAAAATAAATCCGGCGGGGCGGTGTTTCATAACGCCAAAGACCAGCATGGCATGAGCGCCGCGATGCGGCACTTTGTCGCGGGACAACAGGCCCTGATGCCCGAGACATTAAGCATGGTCGCATGCACCGTAAATTCCTATCGCCGCCTTATCCCGGGATTTTGGGCACCCACCCATGCCACATGGGGGATTGAGAACCGCACGGCGGCGCTGCGGGTTATTCCTGGCTCCGCCAAGTCACAACGTGTTGAATATCGCATTGGCGCTGCGGACGCCAATCCCTATATCGCGCTGGCCTCTGCCCTGGGCGCAGGCTTATGGGGCATTGAAAACAAACTGGAGCTGCAAGCGCCGGTGCAGGGAAATTCCTATGCCGTGCAACATGCGTCGAACCTGGCCCTGCCGGCCACGCTGTTTGAGGCGGCAGGCCGGTTACGCGCCAGCAAACCCGCCCGCGCATTATTCGGGAATGAATTTGTCGAGCATTTTGCTACGACACGCGAATGGGAAGAGCGCGAATTCCGCAAGCATATATCCGATTGGGAATTGGCCCGCTATTTTGAAATTATCTGAATGAATGACCGAATCGAAGCCAAACATCAGGATTATCCGATGAGCAATCTGGAGTTGCGCGGCAACTGGAATTACCCGACCCAAATGCGGTTTGGCGCCGGGCGTATCGCTGAACTGGCGCACGCCTGTAAGGCCGCATCCATTTCGCGCCCGCTGCTGATCACCGATGCCGGGCTTGCCGACTCGCCAATGGTTGCCCACGCCATCGCCAGCATTGAGCGGGCCGGGCTGCGCGCGCCTGTGTTCTCTGATATTCGCAGCAATCCGGTGGCCAGTAATGTGGATGCGGGCCTTGCCGCCTATCGCCACGGCAATCATGACGGTATTATCGCCATTGGCGGCGGCAGCGCGCTTGACGGTGCCAAGGCGGTTGCGCTGATGGCGGGACAGTCGCGTCCGCTGTGGGATTTTGAAGATGTTGGCGATAACTGGACGCGCGCCAGTGCGCTGGGTATCGCGCCGGTGATCGCCATACCGACCACCGCTGGAACGGGATCAGAGGTGGGCCGCGCCTCGGTCATTACCGATGAGGCGACGCACACCAAGAAAATTATTTTCCACCCCAAAATGCTGCCTGTGATTGTGATCGCCGATCCGCAACTCACCGTTGGACTGCCGCCGCATATTACGGCTGCAACCGGTATGGATGCGCTGGCGCATTGCCTGGAGGCCTATTGCGCGCCCTTCTATCATCCGATGGCGGACGGTATTGCGCTTGAGGGCATGCGCCTGGTGAAAGAATGGCTGCCCATTGCCGTGCGCGATGGCGCGAACCTGACCGCGCGCGCCCATATGATGGCTGCGGCCAGCATGGGCGCCACCGCGTTTCAAAAAGGGTTGGGCGCCATTCATGCGCTGTCACATCCGGTGGGCGCCATTTATGACACCCATCATGGCCTGACCAATGCGGTGGTGATACCCTATGTGCTAGTCTTCAACCGCGCTGCAATAGAAGAAAAACTGTTGCGGCTCGCGGCATTTCTGGGATTGCCCGCGCTTTCATTTCAGGCGGTGCTGGATTGGGTGCTGGCGCTTCGCCGCGAAACAGGAATTGCGCACACATTACGCGAGATTGGCGTCGGCATGGAGCGGCTGGATGAATTATCGGTCATGGCCGCCGCCGATCCCACCGCCAGCGGCAATCCCGTTCCCATCGGCGTGGCGCAATGCCGCAAGCTGTTTATCGCCTGCATTGACGGGAACCTGGATGTGACGCCGCAATAGGTTGTTGTGGTCCATGCCGGGGCCTGCGTCTATCTGTCGCCGATCAGCACCTCGCGCTTGCCGGAATGGTTGGGCGCGCTGATGACGCCCTGGGCTTCCATTTCCTCGATAAGGCGCGCGGCGCGGTTATAGCCGATGCGCAAATGACGCTGCACCAGACTGGTCGAGGCGCGGCCCTGGCGCGCCACCATGGCGACCGCCTGATCATACAACGCGCCGTCGCCGTCGCCGGACATGCCCATCATGTCCCCGGTGATTTCGCCTTCTTCCTCATCAGCGGTAACCGCATCCAGATATTCCGGGCGGCCCTGGGATTTCAGGAACGCCACCGCCTTTTCCACTTCTTCATCGCTGACATAGGGGCCATGCACACGCGTAACGCGCCCGCCACCCGCCATATACAGCATGTCGCCCTGGCCAAGTAATTGTTCGGCCCCCTGCTCACCCAGAATCGTGCGGCTGTCGATTTTTGAGGTGACCTGAAAGCTGATGCGGGTCGGGAAATTGGCCTTGATGGTGCCGGTGATGACATCGACGCTGGGGCGCTGCGTCGCCATGATCAGGTGAATGCCGGCTGCGCGCGCCATTTGCGCCAGACGCTGGACCGCGCCTTCTATGTCCTTGCCCGCGACCATCATCAGATCGGCCATCTCATCGACAATGACGACGATGAATGGCAGCGCCGCCAGATCCATTTCCTGTTCTTCAAAAATGGGCTGGCCACTGCCCGGATCAAAACCGGTTTGGACCGTACGCTTCAGAACTTCGCCCTGTTCCTCTGCCATCGCTACCCGCTGATTATAGGCTGCAATCGAACGCACCCCCAGTTTGGACATTTTGCGATAGCGGTCTTCCATTTCGCGCACCGCCCATTTCAGCGCGACCACGGCCTTGCCCGGTTCTGTCACAACGGGTGTCAGCAGATGCGGAATTCCATCGTACACGGACAATTCCAGCATTTTTGGATCAATCATGATGAATTTGCACTGATCGGGCGGCAGGCGATACAGCAGCGACAGGATCATGGTGTTGATGCCCACCGATTTTCCGGAACCCGTAGTGCCCGCGATCAGCAAATGTGGCATGGCGGCCAGATCGACGACCACCGGTTCACCCCCAATGGTTTTACCCAGCGCCAGCGTCAGGCGCGCCGAAGTATTTTCATATGCGCTGGAAGACAGTAGCGCGCGCAGATACACGGTTTCGCGGCGCGAATTGGGCAACTCGATGCCGATCGCATTGCGCCCGGGAATGACAGCGACGCGTGCGGAAATGGCGCTCATCGAACGCGCGATGTCATCGGCAAGGCCAATCACCCGCGCCGACTTGATGCCCGGTGCGGGTTCAAGTTCATACAGTGTCACCACCGGACCGGGACGCACATTCAGAATTTCGCCGCGGATGCCAAAATCCTGCAACACGGTCTCCAGCATACGGGCGTTCTGTTCCAGCGATTCATCGCTTTCCATGCGGTCAATCAGGTCGCCATTTCTGCTTTTTCCGGGCGGGGGGCTGCGCAGCAGGGACAGAGGCGGCAATTGATATTCCCCGACTCGCCCCAGATCGAGCGCTGATTGATTGGCGGCGGCGACGCGTTTGCTTTTGGCTTCTGCCCCAGTGTCGCTGCGCGCAACCCGTGCGCGCACGTCACGCGGGGCAGGTGGCACGGCTTCAGGTGCGTTACGGCGGCTTGCGCCCCCGGCGGGTTTGCGTAACGGCGGCGCGCGATCCAGATCAAAGCCGCGCGGTGGGGCGGAACGTGATCGTTGCGGCCTGTTTTGCAGGCGCTTAAGCGCATGAAGGGCGCCGCCCCCAAGCGTGGCGAAAAAGCCCATCGACATACTGATATAGGAGGCGATGCCGCGCCACTGCCCGGGCGTGACGGCAAGTGCGAATAATAATGCGGGCAGGCTGATCAGGGCGGCTATGGCGCCGATGAGCAGGCTGGACAAGACAGGCAGGCTGCTTAGCGCCAGCGGCGATTTTTCCAGCAGTCCCAGGCCAAGACCATATAAGCCATCACCAAGCGCGCCGCCCATGCCAACCCGTAACGCCCAGATGGCGGGGGGGTCAAGCTGGCTCAATGCCAGGGCGGCAAATGGAAGGCCCCATAGCAGACCCAGTGGACGCCAGCGCCACAGTGGCAGACGCAATTCCCACGCAATCCGCAAACCCCAGACAGCCAGGCTGGCGGGCAACATCACACTCAATAGTCCAAACCATTGCCACAGCAAATCTGAAATATAGGCCCCTGCAACACCGGCCTGGTTTTGCACCGGTGCGGCGACAATATTGTTCCAGCTCGGATCGTCGCTGGAATGCGTGACCAGCGCCAGGGTCAGGAACGCCGCCGCCGCCATCACCCATATCCCACCCAGACGGATAAGATTATCATGCAAAAACTGCTTCATCCCTTCCGGCAGAAGTTGGCGCGGTTGCGCCATGCTCAATCCCTGAATACGGGCCATGTTTATTGCCTCACTTTTTCATGTGTTCAATGTGCGCGTGATACGGCGCAGCCCATCAATTGTTTCATCAAGCGGCCCAACCAGCGCCACACGGATATAGGCGTCGCCTGCATTGTCGCGCGCCAGATATTTTCCCGGCAACACCTTGACGCCTGCCTCGCGCCACAGTCTTAACGCGGTGGCCTCGCCATCGCCCACCGCAAGCCACAGAAAGAAACCACCGGCGGGGCGCGCATAGTCAAACCGGCCCGCCAGAATTTCATCCGCCGCGTCAAATTTCTGGCGGTAAAGCCTGCGGTTTTCCTCGACATGCGCCTCGTCCGACCAGGCGGCGGTGGCGGCGGCGTCTGCGGGCAACGGATTGGTGGGGCCGATATAGGCGCGAAAATTTCTGAACCGCGCAATGACCCGCGCATCGCCCGCGACAAAACCACTGCGCAACCCCGGCAGATTGGAGCGTTTGGACAGCGAGTGAAACACCAGTACATTGGCGAATGGTTCCGCTGCGCCGTCAGCGGCCAGATCGCTGGCCGCCTGCAAGCCACCCGGCGGCGGCATCTGATTGTAAATCTCAGCGTAACATTCATCCAGCGCCAGCACAAAATCATGTTTGCGCGCCAGTCCAATCAACTGCTTGAGATAGACCAGGTCAGCAACCGAGCCTTGCGGATTGGCGGGCGAACACAAATAAAACAGCGCCGTGCGCGAAAGCAGTTCGGGATCAAGCGCATCCAGATCGGGCAGAAAGCCGTTGGCGCGCACCGCATCCAGATAGACCGGTTCCGCACCCGCCGCCAGCGCCGCACCCGCATAACATTGATAAAATGGATTGGGCATTAACACCGCAGGCCGCTGCCCGTTCTTTTGCGGCGGCGTCACCAGAAAGGCGATGCTGAACAGCCCTTCGCGAGTGCCATTCAGCGGCAAGATGTGACCGTCTGTGTTCACCTGATGGCGCACAAGCCCATAACGCCGGTTCAGCCAGCGGGCCACCGCCGCGCGAAAATTGTCACTGCCCTGAATGGGCGGATATTTGCCATATTCAGCCACACGCGCATTCAGAATGTCGCCAATGAAGGCGGGAATGGGATGCTGCGGTTCACCCAGCGACATCAGAATGGGCGTGGCGTGGCCGCCACCCGGCTGAACGCCAGCAATCAGTTTGGCCAGCCGAGGAAAGGCGTTTTCCGGCAAACCATCCAGAACAGGGTTAAACATCGCGCACCATAAGCGAACAGAACAAACGCTAAACACGCAAGCATAGAATGCGCGGTTGATTCACGCAAGAGTCAATGAATCCTGTGTCTTATGCAATTATCCACAGAGTGCTTGTAAGGTTGCTGGGGCTGAAGCCCCAATAAATCTCAGCGCGGCTCAGTTCCGGACGTTTTTCCGGCGTCAGCCCCAAATCCTATAGTGTTACCGGCGCACAGGGTCACGGGGACGGCGTGTGCCCGCTGATCCATTCCTTCAGCGCGTTATTGATCCGGGTCTGCCAGCCCTTGCCGGTGGATCTGAAATAGTCGATCACATCCTGACTGAAATGCAGGGACAGCAGCACCTTGGGCGCGGCAAGCTTTGGGCGGCCCCGTGTTTTGGGCTTTAACATTTCCGCCGCCACGGCCTCGCCGAACTGTTCGCGCAACACTTCACGCGTGCGGCCGCTCTGCCGGACCGGCGCATCGCTATGACCTCTTGGCCTGGGGCTCGCCCGAAGGCTTGGGCGAACCGCAGGCCGCAGGCCTGCTGGGCGACGCCGTAAAAGGCGGCGAGATCGCCTCCGACCATGCGGGTGTTTGGGCAGATTTACGCTACTGAGCCAGCCTAGCTGTCTGGAGAGTTTAAGCGCCGCCTATTCTCACCAGCCGCCGCTAAAACCCGTAACGCGCCTTTAGTTCCGGGTCTTTTTCGGACACCAGGCGGGCCAGATCGACCATGACTTTGGCCTGTTTCCAGGTGGCGTCGTCCTGCATCTTGCCGTCCAGCAGCACCGCGCCCGCGCCGTCCGGCATGGCTTCCAGAATGCGTTTGGCGAACAGCACTTCGTCCACTTCCGGGCTGAATACCCGCTTGGCGATTTCGATCTGGCTGGGGTGCAGCGACCAGGCCCCCACGCAGCCCATCAGGAAGGCGTTGCGGAACTGCGCTTCGCACGCATCGGGATCGGAGAAATCCCCGAACGGGCCATAGAACGCCTTGATACCCGCCGCCTGACAGGCGTCGACCATTTTCGCCAGCGTGTAATGCCACAAATCCTGCTGGAACAAGGTGCGATTGCCGCCACCGGCGACTGCATCGGCCAATACGCCATAGCTGGGATGGCCGCCGCCGACGCGGGTGGTTTTCATGCCGCGCGATGCGGCCAGATCGGCCGGCCCCAGACACATGCCATGCATGCGCGGGCTGGCGGTGGCGATGGCCTGCACATTATTGA
>CAYGDL010000087.1:0-9793 GCA_964348545.1 uncultured Alphaproteobacteria bacterium
TTGCGCGCACAGATACAGCCCTTCAATTAGACCGGCTATATCCCGCCGCCAATCTGTTGGGGCGGGAGCGGCTCGGCCAATAACGGGCGGAGGGGGAAGCCGTCCCGCTTCGTTTCAGCCCGTTTTCGGCACGGCCAGTTCACCCAGCGCGGCGCGCAGCTCTGCAATGCCATCGCCTTTTTCGGACGAGGTGACATGCACCTCCGGATGCGCCGCCACATGGCTGCGCAACAGGGCTTTTGTCCGTTCCAGGCAATTGGCCAGGTCCGCTGTTTTCACTTTGTCGGCCTTCGTCAGGACGATTTGATAGGAAACCGCCGCCGCGTCCAGCATCTTCATGACGGCCGTATCGGATTCCTTGACGCCGTGGCGGGCGTCGATCAGAACGCAGGCCCGGCGTAGGCTGGGGCGGCCGCGCAGATAGGTGTTGACCAGCCGGGTCCACACCTCGACCTGCGCCTTGGGGACGCGGGCATAGCCATAACCGGGTAAATCGGCCAGCATCAGACGCCCCGCCAGATTGAAGAAATTGATCTCGCGCGTGCGGCCCGGAGTGTTGGAGGTGCGCGCCAGCGTCTTGCGGTTGGTCAGCGCATTGATCAGGCTGGATTTGCCAACATTGGAACGCCCGGCAAAGGCCACTTCGGACAGGTCTGTGTCCGGCATCTGATCAATCGCCACCACGCCCCGCACAAATTCACATTCGCCCGCGAACAGCACCCGGCCCGCCTCAATCACGTCAGGATCAAATTCCGGCGTTGATTTTGGCGTGATGACCGGTTCCGTTACCAACGGAAACTGACCTCCGCGCCTTCGCGTTTCATGATCAGCGCCTGCTGAATAATCGACAGCACATTATTGACCGTCCAGTAGATCACCAGCCCCGCCGGGAACGTACCCAGCAAAAAGGTGAAAAACACCGGCATCCACATAAAGACTTTTTCCTGCACCGGATCGGTAGGGGCGGGATTGAGGCGTTGCTGCATCCACATGCTGACGCCCATCAGAATAGGCCACAGGCCAATCAGCAGAAAATCCGGCGGCGACCAGGGAACAAGCCCGAACAGATTGAACAGGCTGGTGGGATCGGGCGCCGCCAGATCATTGATCCAGCCGAAAAACGGCGCATGGCGCATTTCGATGGTGACAAACAGTACCTTGTAGAGCGCGAAAAACACCGGTATCTGCACCAGCATCGGCAGGCAACCCGACAATGGATTGGCCTTTTCGCGCTTGTACATATCCATCATTTCCTGCTGCTGGCGCACTTTGTCATCGGGGAACTTTTCCCGGATTTCCAACATCAGCGGTTGCAGCTTTTTCATCTTGCTCATGGCCACATAGGATTTATTGGCCAGCGGGAAGAACGCCGCCTTGACTACAAGCGTCAGCAGAATAATCGCAACGCCAAAATTTCCGGTCAGAACATAAAACCAGTCGATCACCACAAACAAGGGCTTGGTCAGGAAATAAAACCAGCCCCAGTCAATGGCGCGGTCAAACAAAGTGATGGAAAATTTATCGGCATAGGCGTCGATCAGGCTTACTTTCTTGGCGCCCGCAAACAGACGATTGGTAACCTCGGTGCTTTGACCCGGTTCAATTGTCACCGCCGCACGCAGATAATCCGCCTGATAGCGGTCACGGCCACCCATGGGATTATAGGAAAAGCCGCCGGTGAAAGTCGCCGTCTGGTCCGGGATCAGCGACACCAGCCAGTATTTGTCGGTGATGCCTAGCCAGCCGCCTGTGCCCTGGATTTTAGCCGCCGGGGCGTCACGCATATCTTCATAGGTGAACTCATTGAGTGCGCCGCCCAGCACGCCCAGCAACCCTTCATGCAGAATATAATAGCCTGAAACAGTTGGCGTATAATGACGCGACACCAGGCCGTATGGCATCAGGCTGACCGGCGCTACGCCAGAATTTTCCACCCGTTCCGTAATCGTGAACAGATAATGTTCATCAACCGCATAGGTGCGCGTGAATTTCAGCCCCGCGCCATTGTCCCATTGCAGTGTGACCGGGGTTTCAGGGCGCAAAACCTGCTTCATATCACCTGACCAGACGGTCTGATGATCGGGCAGTGGAATTTTTGCGCCATCCGCAGCCACAAAACCATATTCCGCATAATAAGCCTCTGGCGTTCCCGCCGGTGACAGCAGCACAATTTCAGCACTATCGTCAGACACCGTTTCGCGATAGGTGGCCAGGCTCAGATCGTCCATCCGCCCCCCCTTCAACGAAATCGATCCATGCACCTGCCCATTATCAATGCGAATACGCGGCGAACTGGCCAGCATGGCGGCGCGGCCAAGCATCTGTGTTACCGCGGCATCTGGCGCCGGGGTGGCGGGAATAGCGTCAGGTTGCGGCACGCCGGTGGGGTTTTGCGGCGGCGCGATGGTCATTGGCTCGGGCGTCATTTGCGCCGCGATGCGCATACGCGCCTGTTCAGCCTCCGCACGCGGGCGATCGACAAAATAGTACCAGCCAAACATCACCAGCATCGACAGGCTGACGGCCAGTATCAAATTACGATTTTCTTCGGTCATCTATTTCTGATCACAGTCTTCGGTTCCTGGTGAACGCGCGTGAACGCTTTTTGTAAATCATCACACAGGGCGTCAAAGGCGCGGTCCTGTGTCGTGCTTCTGCCGACCAGCACATAATCAAAGCCCGGTCGGCCATGCATTGGCAGCAAGGCATCCGCCGCCGCCCGCAACCGGCGTTTGGTGCGATTGCGCACAACCGCATTGCCAATTTTCTTTGTCGCGGTAAATCCTATCCGGCAGGCAGGCATGTCAGGAAAATCTGCTGCATCCCCTTCCCCGGCACGTCGCATGGCTTGCAAAATTAAACCAGGCATTGCGGCTTTTGTCCCCTTGGCGACATGCAGGAATTGCGGCCTTTTTTTTAGCCGCTCCGTACGCTTAACCACGATCTTGTCCATGGACGCAGCGGCTGTGATATCGCGCCATGCGGGCGTAAGGGGCAATAAATCAGGCTGAAAGTTTTTTGCGGCCATGGGCGCGACGGCGGTTGATAACCAAGCGCCCTGCTTTGGTCGCCATGCGGGAGCGAAAGCCATGACGGCGGGCGCGGACAAGCCGACTAGGCTGAAAAGTGCGTTTCACGGGAGTTTCTCCGTCAGATTCAGATACCAGTCCCAGGGCAATTGAGCCGGACCGTTAATTAGGACGGGATATATAGAAAAATAGGTGAGACAAGTCAATTAAAAGGGCCATGTTGAGGCAAGCGTAACAACCAGGGGGGCCTTTGCGAATTAAATGGCGTCCTATCACTCTTCAGAAACAGAGGTGAAAATGAACCAGGAAAGCCAAATAAAGGCTGATTCAAGCGGATTTTCGCTCACACGGCTGTGGCCTGTGGCGCTATTGCTGGCAGGTTTGGCGGGTTTTTTCGCTTTTGATCTGGATCGCCATCTCAGTTTTGAGACGCTGCGCGAAAATCGTGCGTTTCTGACCGAATGGACAGCGGCCCATAGGGCAGCGGCAATTTCGATCTATGTCGTTATTTATATTGCCGTGGTCGCGTTTTCGCTGCCGGGTGGGGCGGTTATGACGATCAGCGGCGGGTTTCTGTTTGGACCTCTTATTGGCGCATCGGTGACGGTTATTGCCGCCACTATTGGCGCGACTTTGCTGTTCATCGCCGCCAAAACCGCCCTTGGGGACGTTTTACGCGCCAAAGCGGGGCCTGCCATCCGCACCATGGAGGCCGGTTTTCGTGAAAATGAACTGAGCTATATGTTCGTGCTGCGGCTGGTGCCTTTGTTTCCGTTTTTCCTGGTTAATCTGGCCCCGGCCTTTCTGGGGGTCAGCCTGCGGACTTATGTCATCGCCACATTGTTTGGTATTATTCCCGGCACCTTTGTGTATGCGCTGGCCGGTAATGGCCTGGGGGTGGTATTCGATGCTGGCGGCACGCCGGATCTTGGCATTATTTTCAAGCCCGGGATTTTATTTCCGATCCTTGGGCTGGCGTTTCTGGCGCTGATCCCGGTGGTGTATAAGCGCATGCGGCGGGCCTGATTGTGAGCCAGATCATTCACACAGACATCTGCGTGATCGGCGCGGGATCGGGTGGCCTGTCGGTGGCGGCGGGGGCGGCGCAATTGGGCGCGCCCACGGTACTGATCGAAAAAGCCAGGATGGGGGGCGATTGCCTGAACACGGGCTGCGTGCCGTCCAAGGCGCTGCTGGCGGCCGCCAAGGCGGCGCAATCCATGCGCACCGCAGGCAAGTTCGGCGTGACGGCCACGGGGATTGCCGTTGATTTTGCAAAAACCATGGATCATGTGCACGGCGTCATTGCCGCCATCGCGCCCAATGATTCCGTGGAGCGTTTCACCGGGCTTGGCTGCAATGTCATCCAGGCGTCTGCGCGATTTATCAGCCCATCCGAGGTCGAAGCGGGCGGCGCAATAATCCGTGCACGGCGCTTTGTGATCGCCACTGGATCGCACGCGGCCATTCCGCCCGTTCCAGGACTTGAGGGCGTCCCATATCTGACCAACGAAACAATTTTCGAAAATCGCATCTGTCCGGAACATCTGATCATTCTGGGCGCGGGCCCCATCGGCATGGAAATGGGTCAGGCGCATCGCCGTCTGGGCGCGAGGGTCACGATTATCCAGCGTTCCAGGGCCATGGCAAAGGAGGATCCCGAACTTGCAGCCATCGCCATCGCCGCATTGCGCGCAGAAGGCGTCGTCATTTTGGAAGAAACCCAACTGGTGTCCGTTACCCGCGAAAGCAATGGCGCGCTCACTGTCGTATGCAAAAGTAAATCTGGCGAACAACGCATCAGCGGATCGCATCTGCTGGTCGCCACCGGGCGTCAGCCAAATATTGAAGGGCTTGATCTGCGGGCGGCGAATATTGAGCATGATCACACCGGGATTAAAACCGATGCTGGTCTGCGCACCGGCAACCGCCGCGTTTACGCCATCGGCGATGTGACGGGCGGACCGCAATTCACCCATGTTGCGGGCTATCATGCAGGGCTGGTCATTCGCAGCGCGCTGTTCCGCGCGCCTGCCAGGTTTGATCATCGTGCGGTCCCGCGCGTCACCTATACCGATCCGGAAGTGGCGCAGGTTGGGATGACGCAAGCCGACGCCGTGCAAGCCAATATTCCACATCGGGTCCTGCATTGGCGCTTTGATGAAAATGACCGCGCGCAAGCGGAGCGTCGCACCGAAGGCCTGGCGAAAATCATCACTGGAAAAGGCGGCGCAATTCTGGGCGCGGGCCTTTCGGGCGTAAATGCAGGCGAATTGTTGCAGCCCTGGATACTGGCCATGACCCGCAAGCTGAAGATCAGCGCCATGACCGGGATCATTGCCCCCTATCCAACTTTGGGCGAGGTCAACAAACGCATCGCCGGCAGCTATTACACCCCAACGCTATTCAGCCCGCGCACCCGGTGGATCGTAGGATTGTTGCGTAAATTTGGGTGACCGTGCTTTGCCGTCCGGGGTGCCGGGTTAATAACCCTGAGAAGCGGCCAGATTCAATCGTTCCAGCCATGCTCCAGCCAGCGGGCGAGTTCCGGCTCCAGCCGCGCCTCCATAATCCGCCGGTACAGCGCCAGTTCTTCGTCACCCAGAATGCCCCGCCATTGGCCATGTTCGCCCTTGTTGAAGAAGCGGGAATTTTCTACCCACGGATCAGGATGCCCTGGCCCCGGAACCAGCGTATCGGCATTTTCCTTCATCGCCTCGAAGCCCGCCGCCGCCACCAGTTCCGGCCACAGCGCCGTATCCACCCTGATCCCCAGCGCATCGGCAAGACGGCGCATCTGGCCACCAAGATCGGCTTTCATATCGCTATAATGCAGCAGATGAATGTTCGGCAAATGCCGGAAATCCCAGAATGTGCGCGCGTGATGCAAGATGTCAAAATCCGGCACATTGGGGGGGATGCCGTCGGCGTTTAGCCAGCCGCGAAACGCCGCATGTGTATCCGCCGCTGGCGGGTGCAACGCAACACCGCGCGCCTGGGCGGCACCCGCCATCTGGCCCATTACATCGGGCGTCATGTTCTGCATATTATTGCCGAGCGAAATGAAGGCGTCACGCGGATCACGCGCCACGAAAAGATAGCTGATATTTTCAAAATAGGGCAAGCCATCCAGCGGCGTGTGGGTTTTGATAAAACGGCGATGGGTTTGCGCATCCAGAACGCCCAGCACCTCATCAACCGGTTTTAGCGGCGCATCCAGCCACGGCGTCATTTCGCGCAGCATGCGATCAAATTTTGTTTTCTGGAAAATCAGCAGCGCGCAGATCATCTGCGTCCAGGTGGTACCGCATTTGGGCGGCGTCGAAATGATAATGTCGCCGTCGCGGGGAATGAAGCCATCCCAGCGGCGGCTGTCGGTCATCATGCTGTTATAGATGTATTTGCGTTCCGGGCGTGTTGCTATTGACATGATTTACACCTTCAGTTCCCAACATTTACACCTTCAGTTTCCAACGGTCCTTGTTGCGCACCACGCGGGCGATGGTGGGGTCCATGAAATGCGCCGCCATGATATAGGTGTCCGTATCGCAGATTTTGTTGATGATCGCGCGCCGTGACGTGGTTGATCCCGCCGGATCGGTGTCGGCGAAAATGCCCCATTCGGGATAGGCAACCTGCACCGGGTGATGGAAGGCGTCGCCCGTGAACAGCGCGCTGTCCTTGCCGCTTTTAAGATTGATGCAGACATGGCCGGGCGAATGGCCTGGGCTGGGTTCCAGCCAGATGGTGTCATCGATGGCGAAATCGCCCTTCACCAGATCGGCGCGCCCCGCCTCGACCACCGGTAAAATACTGTCGGCAAAGGAATTATCCATGGCGAAATGATCCTGGTGATCGCGCCAATATTCATATTCCGTCTCGTGGAAAATATAGCGCGCATTGGGAAATGTCGGCACCCAGCGGCCATCCAGAAGTCTGGTGTTCCATCCCACATGATCAAAATGCAGATGCGTGCACATGACATAATGAATATCTTCGGGTTGCAGGCCAAAGGCGGCGATCTTCGCCAGATAATCCGTATTCATCATATTCCATTCCGGAATCGCTGCGCGCTTGCGGTCATTGCCGACGCAGGTGTCCACCAGGACATTGAAATGCGGGGTACGGATCACATAAGTATGCAGGCTGACATCCAGAACGCCGTCCTTGCCCTGCCCCTTTGGATAAATGAAATGCGGTTCCAGCCAGTCGCGCTGGGCCTCTACCTGTTCCCAGGTGCTGCCGGGCCAGGTTTCGGGCACATGAAATATCGGCCCCCACCAATCCTGCACACGGTCCACAGTCACATTGCCGATGTTCAGTGTTTTCATGGCGTTCCCCCTTATTGTTATGGCCCCCTTATCTTATCAGCGCCCTGGCTGATTTGTACAATTATCAGGGAAGCGAACAATTAAGTGCAGGGGATGCGCCATAAGGGGGTCGGCTGGTGGAGCTGAGCGGGATCGAACCGCTGACCTCGTCATTGCGAACGACGCGCTCTCCCAACTGAGCTACAGCCCCGTGCCAATTGCCCCGCCAAGTGGCGCAGTGCGCCCAACAAGGTGAGGAAGACGGGTTGTAAGGGCGCGGATGCGCTGTGTCAAGCCATCCGCTTCGTTCTACGCTTGCATGACTCACTGCGCGCGGGTACAGATTGGCAGATCAATCGGCTGGATCGGGCGCAACATGCAGGCAGTTTTCTGGTTAATCAATGAGCTACTGAACCTTTACTGGTGGGTTATCATCCTTGGCGCGGTGTTAAGCTGGCTGGTGGCGTTTGAAGTCGTCAATACCCGCAACCGTTTCGTCGCCATGGCGCTGGATTTTACCTACCGCCTGACCGAGCCCGCCATGCGCCCCATCCGCCGATTTCTGCCGGATATGGGGGGTATCGACATATCGCCGGTGATTTTGCTGCTGGGCATCATGTTTTTACAGAAACTTCTGTATGATATTGCCGGTTCAATGGCCTTCTGAATTAATTACATGAGGCTCAATTGCCGCCGGGGTCGCCTTTTTTGCCGGTCAGAAATGGGCTACAGGTTTCAGTCCGGCTGATCCCCAGGGCAAAGTGTAACGCTGTCGAAGGGGTGATAGAACGGGCCGATGGAGCGCGCACCCTGAAGGTGCGCGTCACCGCCGCGCCGGAAAAAGGCAATGCGAATGCGGCGCTGCTTGATCTGCTAGCCAGGTGCTGGGACATGCCAAAATCGCGCCTGAGCATTGTGGCCGGCGAGAGCAGCCGCAACAAGATTGTGTTTATCAGGGGGGATCCGGATACGCTTTTGGCGCATCTGGCCGCAAAGGGAGAAGAGAATTAATGGGTAAGGCCCGCATCATAGACGGCAAAGCCTATGCGGCGGATTTGCGCGCCATGATCGCGCGCGAGGTTGTACATCTGAAAGACACGTATGGCGTAACGCCCGGGCTTGGCGTCGTGCTGGTGGGCGATGACCCCGCCAGCCGGATCTATGTGCGCAACAAGGGGTTGCAGGCGCTTGAGGCGGGCATGCTCAGCTTTGAAACCAGATTGCCGGTTGATGCCAGCCCTGGGGATGTGCTTGGCGCGGTGCGCGCATTTAACGATAATCCATCTGTACACGGATTTCTGGTGCAGTTACCGCTTCCAAAACATCTGCCCGAAGCAGAAGTGCTGGCGGCCATTGATCCCGCCAGGGACGCGGACGGCATACATCTGATCAATGCCGGGCTGCTGGCCAGCGGCCTGGATGGCCCCGCGCCATGTACGCCGGTTGGCTGTATTTTGCTGATCAAACAGGTGCGCGGGCCGGATCTTTCCGGTCTGGAGGCGGTGGTGATCGGGCGCTCCAATATTGTCGGCAAGCCGGTGGCGCAATTATTACTGCGCGAAAACTGCACAGTCACCATTGCGCATTCGCGCACCCGCGATCTGGCTGGCGTGTGCAGGCGCGCCGATATTCTGATTGCGGCGGTGGGGCAACCCGAGCTGGTGCGCGGCGGCTGGATAAAACCCGGAGCAACGGTCATTGATGTAGGGGTGAACCGCCTGCCCGCGCCGGAAAATGGCGATGGAAAAACCCGGCTGGTGGGCGATGTGTGCTTTTCCGAGGCGCTGGAGGTGGCGGGCGCCATCACCCCGGTTCCGGGCGGTGTCGGCCCCATGACCATCGCCTGTCTGTTGCGCGCCACTTTAATTGCGGCGTGCCGCCAGAGTGGGGCGCCAATTCCACCACTATAGGGCTGCAAACGGGACGGCTGTCCATGAATAAAGGGCGAATTACAGCATTGATTGTTGCCGCGATGGTAGCTGGCTGTGATGCCCCGACGCCGCCGTTGCGCGGCGCATGCAGTGATTGGGATCTGAAAACCGATCTTTATTATGCGGATTGCGCGCGGGATGAACCCCTGGCGTCGCTATATTCGCGTATCCTTGTATATCCCGTGCGGGGGGCAGCTCTATCAAGCGCAGGGCCGGTCTCGACGCCGCCATTAACATTGACCCGCAGCTGACTAATGCTCATGCCGCACGAGCGGCGCTGTTACTGAATATGGGTGAAGTGGACCGGGCCCGTGCGGATGAAGAATTTGCCGCTACGCTGCGCGCACGGATGGGGACGCCTGGATTTCAATTCCCGTGAGCCATTTGCTGAATGTATCGTGACTTGAAATTGTCGCACCATAGGGCTAGGTTGCGCGGCGATTGAAGCGGCCAGCTTCAGTTTGTCGATAAATGCCGCCGTAGCTCAGTTGGTTAGAGCGCTTGATTGTGGATCAAGAGGCCC
>CAYGDL010000088.1:0-9660 GCA_964348545.1 uncultured Alphaproteobacteria bacterium
TTTCATCGGCCAGAACAATGCGCATCATGTCATTTTCGTACATGCGGCCAAATTCGATTTTGAAATCCACCAGCTTGATGCCAACACCGGCAAACAGGCCGCTCATAAAATCATTAATCCGCAGGGCGATGGCCATGATGTCGTCAATTTCGTGCGGGTTGGCCCAGCCAAATGCGGTGACATGTTCTTCAGACACCAGCGGATCATTGAGGGCGTCGTTCTTGTAATAGAATTCAATGATCGAACGGGGCAGGGGTGTGCCTTCCTCAATGCCAAGCCGTGAGGCGATCGAGCCAGCCGCGACATTGCGCACCACCACCTCTAGCGGAATTATTTCAACAGCACGAATAAGTTGTTCGCGCATATTCAAGCGGCGGATGAAGTGGGTTGGCACGCCAATGCCAGCCAATTGCACCATGATATGTTCGCAAATGCGATTGTTCAGGATGCCCTTGCCCACGATTGTCGTGTGCTTTTTGCCATTGTTGGCGGTGGCGTCATCCTTGAAATACTGGATGAGCGTACCTGGCTCCGGCCCTTCATACAGAATTTTGGCCTTGCCCTCATACACTTTTCTACGGCGGCTCATAATCGTCCTTGAGGATGTTCCCAGGAGAATCCCGGGGCTGGGAAGTAAAGAGGGAACCTAACCTAAAGCGCCGCTTCGCACAATGTGCATTACACCCTATATATAGGGACGGGCAGTGCGGAGGGGAGGAGATTTCATTGCCCCCGTCCCGTTACCGCGCTAAAGCTTAGCCATAATGCTGATTCAAGAGGAGCTTGCCGTTGCCATGAGTACATTTGACGAACGCGAAAAGGGTTTTGAGCGTAAATTTGTCCATGATTCCGAACTGGAATTCAAGGCGATGGCGCGGCGTAACAAGCTTCTGGGCCTGTGGGCGGCTGAAAAAATGGGACTTTCCGGCGCGGATGCCGACGCCTATGCCAAGGAAGTGGTGAAATCCGACTTTCAGGAAGCCGGTGATGATGATGTCTTGCGCAAGGTCAAAGGCGATCTGGAAGCCAGGGGCGTGAGCCAGTCGGACCACCAGATCCGTCGCGAAATGGACGAATTACTGGTCAAAGCACGGGAGCAGGTGCAGAAAGAGGGCTGAAATTAGATAATCACCGCATGAAAGACACCATTCTCGCCATCCTGAAGCCGGGCAGGCGCACATCGCTGGCGCTGATTGGCGTTATCGCGCTGGCGGTTGCGTTGCTCGGTTATTTTGATCTGCTTGAGCCTATTCGCAATGTGCTGGAGTCGGATCGGCTGACCTTCAAGGTTGGCGCTGCGGAAATCTCGTTCTACAGCATTTTAAGCGGCATGTTCGGGATTGTCTTCCTGCTTTGGACGGCCAGCCTGATATCGGGCATAGTTGAGAAATCCATCGGACGGCTCAACTGGCTTGAGGCCAGCAATCGCGCATTATTGACCAAGGCATTGCAGGTCGTACTGTATTTTATTCTGTTCATGGTCACGCTGGATCTGCTGGGAATTGATCTGACGGCATTTGCGGTGTTTGGCGGTGCCTTGGGCGTCGGTCTTGGCTTGGGTTTGCAAAAGGTCACGGCGAATTTTATCAGCGGTATTATACTGCTGGTCGAAAAGTCTGTGAAAAATGGCGATCTTGTGGATTTGGGCGGCGGTATTTCCGGGACCGTGCGCCATACCGGCACGCGCTATACCCTGATTGATACGGGCGATGGACGCGAAATCATGGTGCCGAATGATGATTTTATTTCCAATCGGGTCACCAACTGGACTCACACAAACAACGGTGTCCAGATCGAAATCCGGGTCAATATTGCTTATGGCGCTGATATTGATCTTGCACAGAAGCTGATGCTGGCGGCGGCAAGCAGTCATCCATGCCGTTCGCGTTCGCGCCCGGTAAACTGTTATCTGCAGGAATTTGCCGGAGACGGGATAAGTTTTGTTCTGAGCTTCTGGGTTGAAGACGTGCTTTGTGATGGGCGCATCAGGCCCCGCAGTGAAGTGATGTTGGCCATTGTGCGCGCGTTTCGGGAAAACGGCATTGATATGGTGGCCCCAAAACGCGAAGCCGCCAAAGCCTTATGAAGGGGCGGCCAATAGCGGTTCTGGGCGCGACGGGGAATGTGGGGCGCGCACTGACGGCCGCGTTACTTGCGCAGGGGGTTGAGATTATTGCCATCGCCCGCGCGTTATCTGGCTTGCAGGAATTGGGTGGGGGTGTTAATCCCCGCGCCATTGATCTGGATGGCGATGGCGAGATGTTGCGCGAAGCCCTGATGGGCGTCAGTTGCGTTATCAATGTTGCGCATGCCCGGTTTACGCGAAAAATTATTGCGGCCCTGCCAGATGATGCGGTGCGATTGATTACGCTGGGATCAACCCGCATATTCACCCGGTTTCCCGATCAGAAAGCCCCCCAGATGCAGGAGGCGGAAGCAGCCCATGCCCAGGGCGTTAACGGGATTATTCTGCATCCCACGATGATCTATGGCGGTGCGGATAATAATATCCGACGTATACTGAATATTATGCGGTGGACGCCGCTGGTGCCATTGCCACAATGGGGCAGGGCGCTGTTGCAGCCCATACACCGCGATGATGTGGTGCAGTGTTTGCTGGCGGCAATCCGTGCGGATACAGGCAATGCGCCGATCATTATTGCGGGCGCGCAAGCGATGACCTATGCCCGGATTATTCAAGTCTGTGGCCATTCGGCTGGCAGGCGCGTGCGTGTGATTTGCGTTCCATTATGGGCAATGCTGGCGCTGGCCTGGCTGACCCGATGCGTCCCCGGCGTGCCCTCTGTCACGGGGGATGAAGTGCGCCGCTTGCTAGAAGACAAGGCATTTGACATTGGCCCTATGCAGGCACAGCTTGGCGTAAAGCCCTGCACATTCGAGGAAGGGCTGGCGCGTATGCAGGCGGCAGGGGAATTAGCAGGACCACATGCTATTTAATTCTGAAGTTTTTATCCTGCTGTTCCTGCCGCTATCGCTTGGGGTTTATTATGCCTTGTCGTCGCGTGTGGAATTACGCCTGTGGGCGCTGGTGATCGCATCGCTGATTTTTTACAGCTATTGGGATATACGGTTTTTGCCGATACTGCTTGGTTCTACTATCGGCAACTGGCTGATAGTTCAGGCCTTTTTGCGTCTGCGTAAATTGGACTGGCTGCTGCTGGCGGGTGTGCTGTTTAATGTCGGCGTCATAGCAGTTTTCAAATATGCAGATTTTTTAACCGGCAGTCTGGCGGCCATTGGCGGCTGGACGTATGAGCCGATTGGCATCATCCTGCCGCTCGGCATAAGCTTTTTCACCTTTCAGCATATTTCCTATCTGATGGATTTAAGGCGCGCGGCCACCAGAGGTGATGAGATAACGGTGCATGGGCTGCGCGATTATATATTGTTCGTAGCGTTTTTTCCGCATCTGATCTCCGGGCCGATTGTGCGGCATAACGAAATTATCAGGCAGTTTCATTTTGATCCGATGCGGCCTGGCCTGGCGGAGCGTTTGTCACGCGGCGGCATGATGTTTCTGGTGGGGTTGTCAAAAAAAGTGCTGATCGCCGATAGTGCAGCGCGAATCTGTTCGCCTTTGTTCAAGCGGGTGCTGGAAGGCGGCGTGTTGAATATGGGCGAGGCCTGGCTGGCGGCACATGCCTATATGTTGCAACTCTATTTTGATTTTTCCGGCTATACGGATATGGCCATTGGCATGGCGCTGATGTTTGGATTTACCATTCCGTTTAACTTTGACCGCCCGCATATGGCCACCAGCATTCAGGATTTCTGGCGGCGCTGGCATATGACGCTGAGCCGTTTTCTGCGCGATTATGTGTATATTCCGCTGGGCGGCAATCGTGGCGGCGTATGGCATCAGGCGCGCAACATGTTTGTGACCATGCTGGTAGGCGGGTTGTGGCATGGGGCGAACTGGACCTATGTGGTGTGGGGCGCGATGCACGGGGCGGGGGTTGCGGCCAATATTTTATGGCGGCGGGCCGGACTTTCCATGCCGCCGCTGCTGGGGTGGGTGTGCATGACCCTGTTCATTGGCGCCACATGGATATTATTCCGTACTGAGAGTTTTTCGGCCACCTGGTCGATCTATGGATCATTGATAGGTCAGAATGGATTTGGCGGGGTGGCAATAGGCCATACCGGAAATTATCTGGTGCTGATTGCGGGAACACTTGCCGCCCTGAGCGGGCCATCCAGTCAGACCGCCATACTGGAGCGGTTACGCCCCTGGCGGCCTGCGGGTTTTCTGGCGGGCGCTGTGGCGGTATTTCTTATCCTGCTGATTGGCGGGGGGTTGCAAAGTGAATTCATCTATTTCCAGTTCTGATCCCGCCCGCCAGAATGGCTGGGCCAGGTTTGCCCGCTGTTTTTTTGGCGGTGGCATTGGGCTGGGTGCATTTCTGTATCTGCTGATTTTTATTGTTGATCCGTTTGATACATTGCCTTTTTCGCCGCCACTGGATCGCGCACCGATTGCATCCAATGCGCGGTTTTCATTTCCGGCGCTGGCGCGCAAGCAGGAATATGACAGTGTTATACTGGGGACATCGACAAGCCGTTTACTGCGTCCGGAAATGCTGAATTCACTGTTTGGCGGAAAATTTCTCAATCTTTCCATGAACAGCGCCACCGCGTATGAACAGTTCAGGCTGGCCGGGATATTTTCGCGCTATCATGCCAATGCAAAAACCGTAATTGTGGGAATCGATCTGGTCTGGTGCAAGGCGGGTGACACATTGGAAAAATATACGCCACGCCCGTTTCCGGAATGGATGTATGATAATAATCCATACAATGATTTTCTGTACCAGTTTAATCTGTACACGATTGAACAGGCCGGCCGTCAGGCGGGAACCATGCTGGGTATACGGCGGCTGAAATATGGCCGCGATGGATATACCAGTTTCCTGCCGGACCTTGCCGCCTATGACCTTCCAAAGGTGCAGGCGGCGCTGGCGGTGGCGCGCGCCAGCGGGCAGGCGGAGGCCAGGGTGGATGCAGGGCTTGATCCCGCATCATTGAATTTTCCGGCACTGCCCTTGTTGCAGGATATGTTGCGGGCGTTGCCCGGGAAAACGCAGAAAATTCTGTATATTGCCCCCTATCATTTTGCGCGGCAGTCGGCGCCGGGAAGCCAGAGCGCCATTGAATGGGCGGAATGCAAAAAGCGAATTGGCGCAATTGCAGCGCAAAACCCCAATACGGTGGCCGCTGATTTTCTGATTGAAAGCCCTTTCACAACGACCGATACAAATTATTGGGATCCGGTGCATTATTCCGTGGCGGCGGCGGATATTCTGATGGCGGATTTATGGAAAGCTTTGCTGGGAAAAACCGGCGCCAACTTTACATTTCTGGGAAAATAATCACAGCATCGCCAGCGCCTGATCCAGATCGGCGATAATATCCTGCACATCCTCAAGGCCGACGGACAGGCGCACCACGTCTGGCCCTGCGCCTGCGGTTTTAGCGGCGGCCTGGTCAAGCTGGCGATGTGTGGTTGAGGATGGGTGAATGATCAGGCTGCGGGTGTCGCCGATATTGGCGAGATGGCTGAACAGTTTTACCTCGCTGACCAGTTTGACGCCTGCGTCATACCCGCCTTTGACGCCAAAGGTCAGAACCGCGCCCGCCCCTTTGGGAAGGTAGCGCTGCGCCAATCTGTTAAACGGGTTGTCGGATAGCCCGGCATAGGACACCCATTCGACCTGTTTGTGGTTTTGTAAATGCCTGGCAACGGTCATCGCATTTTCGCAATGCCGTTGCATGCGCAGCGCCAGCGTTTCAATGCCGGTCAGGATCAAAAAGGCGTTCATCGGCGCAAGTGCCGGACCAAGATCGCGCAGACCCAGCACACGGCAGGCAATGGCGAAAGCCAGATTGCCAAATGTTTCGTGCAGTTTCATGCCGTGATAACTTGGGCTTGGTTCGGAAAGTGTGGGATATTTTCCGTTCGACCAGTTGAACTTGCCACCGTCAATAATCAGACCCGCGATGGAATTGCCATGCCCGCCCAGAAATTTGGTGGCGGAATGCACGACGATATCCGCGCCATGTTCCAGCGGCCGACACAGATAGGGTGTGGCCAGTGTGTTATCCACGATCAATGGAATATTGGCGTCGTTCGCAATTTTGGCAATAGCTGCGATATCCATCACGACCCCGCCCGGATTGGCCAGGCTTTCGATAAAGATCGCTTTGGTTTTTGGGGTGATCGCGCGGGCGAAACTTTCCGGTTCGGTGGCCTCGGCCCATTTCACATGCCAGCCCATTTTGGCAAAGGCGTGCGAGAACTGGTTCATCGAACCGCCATAAAGCTTGTTGGCGGCCACGAATTCATCGCCATTTTCCATCAAGGTGTGAAATACAATGAATTGCGCCGCATGGCCGGAAGCCACCGCCAGCGCGGCGCTGCCGCCTTCAAGCGCCGCGATGCGCGCTTCCAGCACCGAATTGGTCGGGTTGGTGATGCGTGAATAGATATTGCCAAATTCCTGGAGGTTGAACAGCGCAGCGGCGTGATCGACATCATCAAATACATAGGAGGCGGTCTGATAAATTGGCGTGATGCGCGCGCCTGTGGTGGGGTCCGGGGCGGCGCCGGCATGAATGGATAAGGTGTCAAATCCGTAAGTGCGCATTGTGAACTTCCTTTATACGCGACGGCGGCGCGAATTATTGATGATGCCGGTGTCTACGCCCATAAAGCCGATCTGGCCGGACAGGCGTCCATATTCGATTTTACTGCAACGGTCCATGATGACTTTCAGCCCGGCGGCGCGGGCGCGCGTGGCGGCGGCGGGGTTGCGCACACCCAATTGCATCCATATGCATTTGGCCTTGATCGCAATCGCCTCATCGCTGATTTGTCCTGCAGCATCTGAGGTGCGGAAAATGTCCACCATGTCGATGGGGAAAGGAACGTCCGCCAGGCTGGCATAAACCTTTTCGCCCAGAATGGTTTGGCCCGTGGCGCGGGGGTTCACCGGCACGATGCGAAAGCCGCGTTTTTGCAGAAACTGCATGACGCTATAGCTGGGCCGGTTGCGTTCCGGGCTGCCGCCCACAACCGCAATGGTTTTGGTGGCCTTCAGGATGTTGCCGATGAGTTCGTCGCTGTAATTTTCATTTTCCATGCGGGCAGGCTGTCCATTGTGTTGCAGGGTATTTTCTGATCAACTAGACCGGCTGAATAATAGGGCGTCCGGTCACGGATTGTCCATAACGCAGGGAGAGAACAATGGGCCTTACAATTTACGGGATTCCTCAATCGCGCGCGTTGCGCGTCCTATGGCTGGCGAAGGAACTGGGCATTGATTACAAAAACGTGCCCATTACCAACACGGGCGGTTCGCGGGAACCGGATTTTCTGAAAATCAACCCGAATGGGCATATCCCCGCGATTGATGATGATGGCCTGATCATGTGTGAATCGCTGGCCATCAATCTGTATCTGTCGAAAAAGTATGGTGGAGATTTGCAGCCCAAGAATATCGCCGACGAGGGACGGGCGCTGCAATGGAGCTTTTGGGCGGTGACCGAAGCGGAAGGCCCCGCTCTGACGCTTCTGATGAAGCGGATGAACCCCGCCACGCCAGATTCCGAAGTGGCGGCGGCCAATACAAAACTAGGCGCGGCGCTGAAGGTGCTGGATAGTGCGCTGGCGGGTAAGGAATATCTGCTGGGATCGGGCTTTTCCATTGCTGATCTGAATGTAGCGGCGGTGCTGGCCTGGCTGCAAATGGCGAAATTTGATCTGGGCGCGGTGCCCAATGTAGGGGCTTGGCTCGCCCGGTGTCTTGGTCGTCCGGCCTTTGCGGCAGCGCGCGGGGGCAAATAAGCCCCCGGCGAAGCAGTTGGCGGAGCTAGGCGGCAGCCAGTTCATCGAGGAACTTCTCGATGCTGCCGCGCAGATGTGAGGATTGTTCGGCGAGCGATTTCACCGAACTGATCGTCTGGGTGGCCGCAACCGAGGTTTCGGATGCGGCGCTTGTGACCAGTGAAATATTCGCGGATGCGTCTTGTGTGCCCTGGGACACATTTTGGGCATTCGCGGAAATTTCCCGTGTTGCGGCGTCCTGTTCTTCAACCGCCGCAGCAACCGTTGTCACCGCCGTATTGATGGCGTTGATAATATTGGTAATTTCCGAGATAGCCGAGGTGGTGCGTACGGTCTCAGCCTGCATTGCGCTGATCTGCTGGGCAATTTCTTCGGTCGCCCGTGCAGTCTGGTTGGCAAGATTTTTTACCTCCGAGGCCACGACGGCAAAACCCTTGCCGGCGTCACCCGCGCGCGCCGCTTCGATGGTGGCGTTCAGCGCCAGCAGATTGGTCTGCTCCGCCACATCGCGGATCATGTTGACCACATCGCCAATTTTTTCCGCCATGGAGGATAGCGCGCCAACGGTGGCGGATGTGTGTCCAGCCTGCTCAATCGCCTGACCGGAGGTTTGCGAGGACACGGCAATGTGCCGGGCGATTTCCGAGATGGAGGCCGACAGTTCTTCCGCCGCCGCGGCGACGGTGCCTACATTGCTTGAGGCTTCTTCCGCAGCGTGCGCCGCTGCATTGGCCTTATCCTGGGTGACAGAGGTGCTGGCGAACATTCCGTGCGCGGCTGACTCCATCTGACTGACGGCGTTGCCTACTTCATTGAGAACAGTGCGTATGTCGGAGCGGAAACCCGCCGATAGCTGCTCTATGCGTTTGCCGCGTTCAGCCAGGCGGTTCTGTTCGGCCACCATAAGCTCCATCTGCTCCAGGTTTGCATTTTTAGCGGAGCTTTCCTTGAACATATGCACGGCCTTCGCTAACGCTCCGATTTCGTCGGTGCGGTCCAGTGATGGAATTATGGTGTCTAACTTGCCTTCCGAGATTTGTTGGGCGGCGCCGGTAATACGGACAATTGGATTGATCATGCCGAACAGCAGACGGCCTGTTCCCGCCAGCACAATCACCAGAAAGGTTCCGGCGGCCAGCCAGAAAACCAGATTGGCGCTTTCTTCAGCCGCCGCCGCCTCGGCCTCAAAGCGTATTGTCATATCAGTGGCCGCGGGAACGATGGCGTCAATAATCGCCCGATGACCCTGATAGTGAGCGCTCAGCTCGGCATAGGAGGCATGCGCCGTTTCCATATCGCCCTTTTCAATTGCAGGCAGGAATTTTTCGCCAAGCTCTTTCCAGAATTCAATGGCGAAAGCGTGCGAATCCGTGTTCAGCATGTCCTTGATTTTTGCATCGAAATCCCGCTCCAGCCAATATGCGTGGCGCACATTATAGTCATTTTGGAGCACTGCGAGCCGTTCGCTGCGCTTCTTCAATGTGGCGGGATCATTAAGGGTTTGTGTCGCTTCCAGATAGGATTCGATGAGATATTCCGGCGGCGGAAGAATATCCGCTATTAAATCCTTCCCCAGAACGATCTGGGTGTATATCGGACCGCCGACCTTCAGCGTACTGATTGTAGACATACTCGTCCATATGATGGCAAGAAGGCCTGCAACCATGAGAGATGTATATATGATGGCTATGTGCTTGAGTTTGAGTTTTTTCAGCATTGTCCGCCCCATGACTTATTCGCGTTGTGGTAAGCCAGTTTTCCCCATCGAAAACCGCTGTCTGCAAACATGGTAAAAG
>CAYGDL010000089.1:0-9551 GCA_964348545.1 uncultured Alphaproteobacteria bacterium
TCGCAGCCTGACGGTATTGTTCAGCCTGGTCGCGCTGGCCTATTTCATCATCGCCTTGATGCCGGGCGGTCCTGCACCGGAAGGCGCAGGCGCGGCGTGGGAGATTTCGGATTTGCCCGCAATCGCCTGGGTTTCGGTGCTGCTGTTTTCGCTTGGGATGCTGGCGCTGGGCATGGGCAATGGGGCGGTGTTTCAGCTTATTCCGCAACGCTTTCGAAATGAAATTGGCGCGATGACCGGGCTGGTTGGTTTTGCGGGCGGAACCGGCGGTTACTTTCTTGCCAAATCACTGGGCGTGGCCAAAGGCATGACGGGTGATTTTTCTTCCGGCTTCATTGTGTTTGGCTTGCTGGCGCTGATCGGCCTGATCGCGCTATCACGGGTCAAGCGCCGCTGGCGCACCACCTGGGGCGCGGTGTCGGGGGCGCGCATATGAGCATAAAAAATTGGCGGTAACCCGCGCCAGTCTACAGGTACAGATCGGTGTCGCCAGCGATCAGGGCAAGCGCGCGCGCAATGATGATTTTGTAGCGGCGCTCGCACCTTTATCGGGTGGTTGGGTGCGGCCCGTTTTCATCGCCGCCGTGGCCGATGGCGTGGGCGGCGCCAAAGGCGGGCGCGAAGCGGCTGAATTGGCGGTGCGCAGTTTTTTCGATGGATTTCACGCCCAGCCGGAATCGCTTAGTGTTGAACAGTCGGCGGCGCGCACCCTGACGGCGATTAACCGCTGGACCCTGGCGCAGGGCAAGGCCGACCCCAATCTTGCCGGCATGGCCACAACCTTCAGTACCCTGATATTATTGGGACGCGAGGCGCATATCGCGCATGTCGGCGACAGCCGGATTTACCATTTGAACGGCCAGCAACTGCATTGCCTGACCCGTGACCATGTCCATCCGCACCCTGATCAACAGCATGTGCTGTTGCGCGCCATCGGCCTGGAAGAACATGTGCATCTGGATCATGAAAGGGTGCGCCTTGAACCGTTTGACCGGTTTTTATTATGCAGCGACGGCGTGCATGGTGTGCTATCGGACAAGCAGATAAAAGAGCATCTGTCACAGCGCACGGCAGCGGAAGAAGCGGCCAGCCGTATTGTCGAAGCCGCACTGGATGCGGGCAGCCAGGATAATGTCAGCGCGCTGGTGATTGATATACTCAGCCTGCCTGATCCCGACAATGTCAGCCTGGAGGCGGCGCTGGAATTTTTACCCGTGTCTGATTTGCCGAAAACCGGCGACACAATTGACGGGTTCCTGTTGGGCGCGCAGCTTTCCGATGGCCGTTATAGCCGGTTATTTCATGCGACGGATGAACGCGATAACCGCCCGCTGGTGATAAAGTTTCCGCATCCGCGCATTACCAGCGACGCCACCTATCGCACCGCTTTTGCGCGCGAAGCCTGGGTGGCGGCGCAGGTGCACAGCCCCTTTGTGGGGCAGATTATCGAAACGCCGCCGGAACGGCGTTCGCGTCTTTATTCGGTCATGCCGTTTTATTCGGGCGAGACGCTGGAACAAAGGCTGTTGCGTAAACCGATGCTCAATCTTACGGAAGGCGTATGGGTGGGTGTCAGTCTGGCCAAGGGCGTGGCGGCGCTGCATCGGGCAGGCATTATTCACCGCGACATCAAACCGGAAAATGTGATCCTGCTCAAAAACAATGAACTGAAACTGCTGGATCTTGGCGTGGCGCGGGTGCCCAATATGCCGGATCTTTCCCCCGACGCCATTCCAGGCACCGCCAGCTATATGGCGCCGGAAATGTTTGCGGGCGAAACCGGCGGCGAACAGTCCGATTTATATGCGTTGGGTGTTACGCTGTACCGGATGTTTTCTGGTGGCACCTATCCTTATGGCGAGGTGGAGCCGTTTTCGCGTCCGCGCTTTCGAAGGCCAACGCCGTTATCATCGCTGCGTCCGGACCTTCCCGCATGGCTGGAATTCGCCATCATGCGGGCGATCAATATCACGCCTGAAAACCGCCAGGCGGATGTGCTGGAATTCGTGTTCGAACTGGAAAACGGGCTGACGCGGGGCGCCGCCACATCGACGGCGCGCCTGTCGTTGTATGAACGCAATCCCCTGCGCTTCTGGCAGGTGACAAGCTGGATATTGCTGATAATGCTGATCGCATCGCTGGCGACGCGGTAATGTAAAAGCAGGGGCCGTTGCTACAAGTGGGATAAAACGGCCCCTGATTTGATTTACATGATCTTTTGCAGGCCTTTGGTTTTTTCCAGCATGCGCGCGACGATCGGCCCCATTTCTTTCGGGTCGAGGCGATGGTCGAATTTTTCCCGCGCGGCGCGCTCCCAGCCATTATAGGTGCCAAAACCGCCATTCATGGTTTCAAACACCCGGCCCGTCACGTCCTTGGATTCCGTGCTGCCCAGCCATACCACCATCGGGGATACGTTGGCGGGGGATTGGGTGTCAAACTGTCCAGGTTTCAGGTCGCGCGCGGGCATCAGATTTTCCGTCATGCGGGTAAAGGCGCCCGGCGAAATCGCGTTGCAGGTAACGTTCAACCGCGACAATTCGCGTGAACCGACAATGGTCATGGCTGCAATGCCGGCCTTGGCGGCGGCATAGTTCAACTGGCCCGGATTGCCGAACAGGCCGGAAATCGAGGTGGTGTTGATGATGCGCCCGTCATTGGTTCCGCCATTCTTGGCGTTCTGGCGCCAGTAATTGGCCGCGTGATGCATCGGGCAGAAGGTGCCGGTCAGATGCACTTTGATAACCGCGTCCCATTCGGCCATGGTCATGTTGACCATCATTTTATCGCGCAGAATGCCGGCGTTATTGACCACGACATCCAGCCCGCCAAAGGTGTCAATGGCCTGCTGGATCATGCGTCCCGCGCCATTGAAATCGGAAATATCATCGCCATTGGCCACGGCCGTGCCGCCCGCTGCGGTGATTTCGTTGGCAACTTCCTGCGCGGCGCTAAGGGTTGAACCTTCGCCCGCCACGCTGCCGCCCAGATCATTGACGACGACTTTCGCGCCTTCTTTTGCGAACAAAAGGCAATGTTCGCGCCCCAATCCGCGTCCGCCGCCGGTTACCACGACGATGCGTCCTTCACATAATCCCGCCATTTTCTTCTCCCTGCTGTGTTTGTTTAATTTTTGAAGCGCACAAATTACGCCGGAATACCCCTGCGTCAAGCCGCTTGACGTCATCATAATCATTTAGTGATCGGTCCGGGTAGTGTAAAACAAAGCTGAATTGACCGGCCAATCAGGAAAATGACAGGGAATCCAACATGAATTTCGACCTCTCCCCCGAGCAGCAAGCTATCCGCGAGAGCATCTTTAAGCTGTGCGCCAAATATGACGACGCCTATTGGCTGGAGCGGGACCGTTCTGGCGAATTTCCAGAGGATTTTGCAGCGGAAATGGCGGCTGGCGGATGGCTGGGCATCGCCATGCCAACAGAATATGGCGGTTCCGGCCTGGGGGTTACCGAGGCCGCCATTATGATGCAGGCCGTTGCGGAATCGGGCGCAGGGCAAAGCGGGGCATCCGCCATTCACATGAATATTTTCGGGCCCAATCCCATTGTGGTGTTCGGCACGGATGAACAAAAGCGCCGCTTTCTGCCGCCACTGATTGCAGGCAAGGACCGCAGCTGTTTTGGCGTGACGGAACCCAATTCCGGGCTGAACACTTCGGCGCTGCAAACCCGCGCCGAATGGAATGGCAATCAGTATATCGTCAATGGCCGCAAGATCTGGACCTCCACCGCGCAGACCGCCAACAAAATTCTGATGATCGTGCGCACCGGTGACCCGAAGCCGGGACAGAAAGCCGCCGATGGCCTAAGTCTGTTTTATACGGATTTCGACCGCGATTATATCGAGGTGACGGAAATCGAAAAAATGGGCCGCAAATGCGTCGATTCCAATTCCGTGTTCATCGACAACCTGCCGGTGCCGCCGGAAAATCTGCTGGGTGATGAAGGCAAGGGCTTCAAATATCTGCTGCATGGGCTGAACCCGGAACGGGTGCTGATCGCCGCCGAAGCCGTGGGGCTGGGCCGTGTGGCGCTGAAACGCGCGGTGCAATACGCTAAGGAGCGCGTCGTGTTTGACCGCCCCATCGGCATGAACCAGGGCATTCAGCATCCGCTGGCCAAATGCTGGATGGACCTTGAAGCCGCCAATCTGATGATGTTCAAGGCGGCGGCGCTGTATGACGCGGGCCTGCCCTGTGGCGCGGAAGCCAACACCGCAAAATATCTGGCGTCAGAAGCAGGCTACCGTGCGTGCGAACAGGCGGTGCTGACCCTTGGCGGCATGGGCTATGCGAAAGAATTTCAGGTCGAACGGTATTTCCGCGAAATCATGATTTCGCGCATCGCGCCGGTCAGCCGTGAAATGATCCTCAACTTCGTCAGCGAACAGGTGCTTGAATTGCCGAAGTCATACTAGCTGATGAATGCGCTTGCCATTCAGATAAAAATCAGCAACGGTTGAGAATATAACAATAACTATTGACCGGTTACACAAATAAACTGGCTAAGTGGGGAAAATAAATGGATAGTGCAACAGGTTTGCCTGCGCAGCAGGAGCGCGCCTCATTTACCACTGGCTACCGGCAATATGTGCTTGGAATTCTGGTCGTCGTATATGTTTTCAATCTTATCGACAGGCAGATTTTGTCGATGCTGCTGGAGCCGATCAAGCAGGAACTCCAGCTTAGCGACACCCAGTTGGGCATGCTTTCGGGAATTGCCTTTGCTGTTTTTTATACCACTTTTGGCATTCCGATTGCGCGCTATGCGGACAGAAACTCGCGCGTCAGGGTGATTTCCTGGTCGCTTGCCGCCTGGAGCCTGATGACCGCCATTTGCGGACTGGCGCAGAATTTCTGGCAGTTGATGCTGGGGCGCATTGGCGTCGCGATTGGCGAAGCAGGCGCCAGCCCGCCCTCTCATTCATTGATATCGGATTATTTCGCGCCGGCAAACCGGGCGACGGCGCTGGGCATTTATTCGCTGGGCGCGCCGATCGGGGTGATGATCGGATTTCTGGCGGGCGGCTGGCTGGTGCATTTCTTTGATTGGCGCACTGCCTTCATTGTGGTGGGCCTGCCGGGCGTACTGATGGCGGTCATTGTGAGCAGGACCGTGAAAGAGCCGCCCCGCGGATTATCCGAGGGGGTTCAGTCCGTGCAGGAGCAGGCCCCGCTCAAGGAAGCCTTCCTGTATTTCTGGTCGCGTCCGTCTTTCCGCCATCTGACGCTGGCCGCAGGCCTGCACGCCTTCGCCAGCTATGGGCTGCTCACCTGGCTGCCGGCCTTTCTTGTCCGCAGCCACCAGATGGGCGCGGCGGAAATTGGCACCTATCTGGCGATGGTTTCAGGGGTCGTCGGCGGCATTGGTACTTTTGCGGGAGGTTATATCTGCGACCGTTTCGGTCAGAAAGACCGGCGCATGTATGTATGGATTCCGGCGCTCAGCCTGATCATCTTCATTCCCCTGGCTATATTATCGCTGCTGTCGGACACCAAGGAAGGCGCGTTATATTTCTATCTGATCCCCGCGCTGCTCAGCCCGATCTATCTGGGGCCGACATTTTCGGTGGTGCAGGGCATGTCGCAGCTGCGCATGCGCGCGATTGCGGCGGCGGGGCTGCTATTTGTCCTCAACCTTATCGGCATGGGGCTGGGCCCGATGCTGGTTGGCGTGTTAAGCGATTTTCTGAAGCCGCAATTAGGCGCCGAAGCGCTTCGCTATGCCCTGATTGTGGCGGTGGCAATCAATCTGTGGTCGGCTCTGCATTACTACCTCGCGGCGAAAACCCTGCGCCAGGATTATGATTCCAATCCGGATCTTCAAAATGCCGGGATAAGCGCAAATGGCAATTGAACCCCCGGAGCGGGCGACCTACCCCCCCCGTTACCGGCAATATGTTCTGGGCATATTGCTGGTCGTCTATGTTTTCAATTTCATTGACCGGCAAATTCTGTCGATCCTGCTGGAGCCGATCCGCCAGGACCTCAAACTTTCCGATACGCAGCTTGGGTTTTTATCCGGCGTGGCGTTCGCGATTTTTTATGCAACGCTGGGCATTCCCATTGCGCGGCTGGCGGATCGCAGTTCGCGGGTGAATGTGATTTCCTGGTCACTTGCCGCCTGGAGCGTGATGACAGCGGTGTGCGGGCTTGCGATGAATTTCTGGCAGTTGATGCTGGGCCGGATTGGCGTGGCGGTTGGCGAGGCGGGGGCAAGCCCCGCGTCGCATTCTCTGATCTCAGATTATTTTGTTCCCGAAACACGGGCAAGCGCCATGGGAATTTATGCCATGGGGGTTCCCATTGGAACGCTGATCGGATTGCTGGCGGGCGGCTGGCTGGTGCATTTTTTCGACTGGCGCACAGCGTTCATTATGGTTGGCCTGCCCGGTGTGCTGATGGCCATCATTGTGCGCATGACGGTGAAAGAACCGCCGCGCGGCAATAGCGAAGCGATCATGAAAGAGCAGGAACCTGTACCGCTGAAAGAGGCGATTGCTTTTTTATGGGCGCGGCCATCATTCCGCCATGTGGTGCTTGCGGTGGCGTTTCACGCCTTTGTCAGCTATGGCTATAATGGCTGGCTGCCGGCGTTTTTCGCCCGCTCCTATCAGATGAGCAGCGCCGAGATCGGAAGCTGGCTGGCCCCGCTGATTGGTATTTTTGCCGGGCTGGGAACATTTTCCGGCGGCTATATTTCAGACTATTTCGCCAAGCGTGACCGGCGCTGGTATGTGTGGGTGCCGGGCGTTACGCTGATCATCAGCGTGCCGTTTTTCATTCTGGCGTTTATGTCAAATGACAAATACACGACGCTGGCGCTGCTGATTGTGCCGCTCTATTTCAACTATGTTTATATTGGCCCGACATTCGCCATGATTCAGGGGCTGGCTACGGTGCGCATGCGGGCAATCGCCTCGGCCATTTTGCTGTTTGTCATCAGCCTGATCGGCCTGGGCCTTGGGCCATTTCTGGTTGGCGTATTAAGTGATTTTCTGAAACCTGAATATGGCGAGGAATCGCTGCGTATCGCGCTGATGTTTGTGTTTCTGTTCAATATCTGGGCGGGTATACATTATTACATTGCCGGTCTCACCCTGCGCGAAGATCTGGATTCCAATCCCGACCTGATCCAGGATTAATAATTTACGCTATTATTGCCGGGTTTGTAGCGGGACCAGGATTCCTCTGGAATGGAATCAAAGGTCATGACGCCGTTTCTGGCCCGGCTGGGATGCACACAGATCAATTTTTCAAAACCCTGCGGCACAATGGGCAGGGGTGGTGTGCTTCCATCCAGCATCAATTCGTAAAGCGCCCAGCGGCCGGCGCGGTTTGAATGAACAAGCAGAGAGCCGCCATTAGGATCGGGTGACGGCGCATGGGTTAAGCCCAGATCGTCATTTTCCAGTGGCGTCCAATTGCCCTGGCTGGGACACACCCACCCAACCTGGTGGCGTTCATTGCTAATGGCTGCAAATCCGTAAATCCGATTGCCGTCTGGCGACCAGGCCGGCCGGTAAACAGTGAACGGCACCCTCAGTCTGCGGGGTTTTTCGCTGCCGTCTGCGGGAACCAGCCAAAGCCCCATACTGCCGCCGCGAATGGAGACAAAGCAGATGGTCTCGCCATCGGGGCTAAGATTGGGACGCAAATCCTGTACCGGCCCAACGGTAATCTGGCGCACATCCGTGCCATCGGGTTTCATGGTGTAAATGTGCTGAATAAGATCGCGCCGAATGGCCCCGGAGGGAGAGTCATGAAACACCATGTTCACCGTTTCCGAGGGTTGCTTCACCCCGCAATCGGAGACGTAAACAATGCGCTGGCCATTGAGGCAATAGGAGGGGTGCCGCGCATCGCTGTCCGCAGGGGTCAGGGGTTCGCAATCATTGCCATCCAGATCCGCGCGCCAGATGCGCGGCGGCCCCGAAGCCCCGCCCCAGAACAGGGCATGTTCCCCATCCGGATGTATGGTTGATTGAAAATAGGCCCCATCGCCAGGAGAGATACATACTGGATCACTATCGGGTAGCCAGGAATACACATCGAATCGGAGCACTTTTTCGCCCTCTTGTTTACTAGACAGGAGTGTAAACAGCCTTGGCCGGAATTGGGACTAAATTAATGCAAAATACTTCCAAATGAGATTGTCACCAAAAAGACAAAGCGTGGCTTAATGAGTGCTTTCCCAGGGGGGGGTCCTGATATGATTTGTGCGCGTCAAACGCTATCACGGTCACTGCCTGGTTTATCCGGGATTATCCGGATAAATCTGGTAATGGCCCCATCTGGTAAAGACCGCCTCAATCAGTTCGGAAGATGCTCGAGGCAGTGACAGGTCTGGTTAAGGGTGAACTCGTCACCCCCCTACGTAAACTGAAAAAATGCGGCATGCCGTCACAGCATACCGCGTAATTCAATCACACCCCGTCGAGCATTTCGATTTCTGGTGCACCAGCAAGGCAGGCGCCCATTTTTTTGAAGCCGGCCTGGAAATGTGGCGAGCCCATATGCGCATCCACCGCTGCCTGATCCTTATAGTTTTCCAGCACCACATAGGTTTGCGGATCGGTCTTGGATTTGTGCAGGGCATAAAAATTATTGCCCGGCTCGTCTTTACGGGTTGCGGCCGCCAGTACGGAAAAGATTTCCTCGAACTCGGCATTCTTGCCTGCCGCCACTTTAAGTTTCGCTACAATACCTATTGTCATCCTACGCTTCCTTACTGATTGTTGATAGGTGTTCTCAAACGCCGTCGAGCAGTTCGACTTCTGGCGCGCCCGCCATGCAGGCGCCCATTTTCTTGCCGCCTTCCTTGAAGTGCGGATATTCACGGTGCGCGGCAAAGGCCGCCGCATCCTTGTAATTTTCCAGCACCACATAAAGCAGCGGGTCGGTTTTGGATTTGTGCAGGGCGTAGAAATTATTGCCCGGCTCGTTCTTGCGCACTCCGGCTGCAAGCTCGGCGAAAATTTGTTCAAACTCGGCATTCTTGCCAGCCTGAATTTTGATCTTTGCGATGACACCCAAGCTCATGGTTTCTTCTCCCTGCTGTTATGGAACCCTATTATGCCCCTATTATTGCGCGATCGCCAAGTCCTCAGCCAGGGTTTTTGACGACATCCAGAAATGCGCCGCAGACCATATATGCGCCATGGAGACACAGAACAGCGCATAACGCAGCGAATCCGCGCCATATAGCGGTAGCAGAAGATCGCTGAGAATGCCAACCAGTTGCGGCCCAATGCCCATGCCGACAAAACTGCTCATGAATAACAGCATCGCTGCGGCCATGGCGCGCATTTTAAGTGGCGCCAGCGCCTGTGCCATGGCGAACACCGGGCCGTGATACAGATTGGCAAAGATAATCGGTATGGCAAACCAGGCCAGCGTTTCATAGGATGAGCTGGAAAGATAAATCCCGAAACTGAACGGCACGGCAACCAAACCGCCAAGCGCCGGGATCCATAATTGCCAGCGTATATTGCGCTTTGCCAGATGATCCGCCAGATAACCGCCCGCCGCC
>CAYGDL010000090.1:0-9302 GCA_964348545.1 uncultured Alphaproteobacteria bacterium
CCCTGCTGGTAACGGTGAATGCGCTCAGCACCGGCGTTGAGCCGATACCCGTTGACCTGATTCTATCACTTGGTAAATCAATTGCCGCAGTTGTGTTTATTATCATTATCGGGCGGCTGACCCTGCGCCCGCTGTTCCGCATGGTTGCGGGCGCGCAAAGCCCGGAGTTGCTGATGGCCATGACGCTGCTGGCTATTCTGGCAACCGCGATTGGCACAGAGATGGTTGGATTGTCGATGGCGCTGGGGGCGTTTCTTGCAGGCATGCTGCTGGCCGAAACCGAATTTCGCCATCAGGTGGAAACCGATATTCAGCCCTTCAAGGGATTGTTGCTCGGGCTGTTTTTTATCGGTGTCGGTATGGGCATTGATCTCAGCGCGGTGCTGGACCGGGCGTTTCTTATCGGTGCGTCCGTACTCGGATTAATTTTTATCAAGGTTACGATTTTCCTGTGCCTGGGGCGCCTGTTCCGCCTGACCCGCCCGGTTAGTCTGCGCGGCGCGCTGCTGCTGGGGCCGGGCGGGGAGTTTGCGCTGCTGGTGATAGGCGCAACCATGGCCGCGGGTGTGCTGGAACCACCTACCGGACAGTTCATGATGATTGTCGCAGCCCTGTCGATGGCGATAACGCCGCTGATGATGCCATTCGGCCAGTGGCTGGTGCGCAAATGGCGCGGGCGGGTTGAAAAAACCTATATCGCTTTTCCCGCCGCCATCAGCAGCGATCTAAGCGGCCATGTCATCATAGCGGGATTTGGCCGTGTGGGACAGACCATCGCTGCGATACTGACAACGCAAAAAGTGCCCTATGTGGCGCTGGATCTTAATCCGCCCGCCACAAGCGCGCGCCAGCAGGCAGGTCAACCCATCTATTATGGCGATGTCGAACGCACCGAAGTGCTGGAACAGGTCGGCGTCGCCAAAGCCGCCGCGCTGGTGCTGACCATCGATACCCCGCAAACGGCCAAAAGGGCGCTGGCGGCGATCCGCGCCCGTTGGCCGGATATTCCGGTATTCGTGCGCGCGCATGACAGCACGCATTTACGCCAACTGGAAATTTTGGGTGCGACCGGTGTGGTGCCGGAAACCCTGGAGGCCAGCCTCGCGCTGGCAGGTCAGGTGCTGAACGGAATCGGCACGCCCATGCAAGCGGTTAATATTTTAATCAGCCGCATCCGCGACGAACATTACGCCGATATTAAAACCATCGGGCAGGCGTCAGAGGACAAAGGACAGAAGTCAGAGGACAGATAAACCTCTGTCTTCTGTCCTCTATTGTTTGAACAGCGCCAGCAGGGTCTGTGGCGCCTGGTTGGCGATAGTAATGGCCTGGGTGGCCAATTGCTGCTGCGCCTGCAAGGCCTGTAGCCTGCTGCTCGCCTTGGCCAGATCCGCGTCGACCAGGGCGCCAAGCCCCTTTTCCGTCGCGTCACTGATCGACTTGGTGAAATTGTTCTGTGATTCAACCGAACGCAGCGCCGAAGAGATGCTGCTCAACGCGGTGTTGGTTACATTGATAAACGCATTCAGCTTACTAGCAACCACGCTCAACTGGGCCTGCGCCGCAGTTGATGTGATCGCTGCCGAGGCCGAGGTCGAGAATGCCGCTGCTGCTGCAGAAATATCAACGCCGGCAATGGGGACCACGCCGCCGTTCACATCCGCGATAAAATTATTCACCGTATTGTTGGTCAACAGCTTGGTGCCATTGAACGACGCCTGCGAGATCAGGCTTTTCGCCTGGGTTGCCAACGCCGCAAGGTCGGCGCTATAGGTCGTGCGCGTCGTGCCCTGAACCGTGCCGTCGGCCAATTGGGTGATCTTGGCCTTGATTTGCGTAAACAGGTTGGATACGGCGGTGCCGCCAGCCAGCCCGACTTCGGCCAGACCAATCGCGCCGCTAAGCCCCTGCTGCACGGCGCCAAGCGAGGCGACATTATTGCGCAGGCCCTGGGCCACCGCAAAGGTCGAGGCGTCGTCCTTGGCGTCCGCAACCTTGTAGCCGGTCTGCACCTGCTTCGACACCTTGTCCAGATTGTCGGAGATGGTGCGCAGCGTGGCCTGGGCAACCAGGGCGCCGGGGTTTGTATGAATAGTCGTCATTAGAAGCTATCTCCATTGCGGACTAAACGGCGGCCTAATGCTGCCTGGCCGATTTGATCTGTCAGTGAGAACGCAACCTCCATGCCAATATTGCAGGGAGAATAAAGGCTGAGCAGCAAGTTATTGAAAAATCCGATGATTTTTCGCATTGGTTAAGCACAGTTAACCTTGCAGGGCTTCATCAGTACAAGGATAATCCAGGTTTCGACAAAGACGCCCCGGCAAATTTTCACCAGCCGGAATTTTTTGCCTCTGGGGATTTATACCAACGACCCTATGTTTAGACTCATTATCATCCAGAATAAAATGATGTCATCCTGAACGAAGTGAAGGATCTTGCCTGTGGCAGGGGATCTTTCACTTCGTTCAGGATGACAATTTGGGGACTTGATGCGGGGCATTACATAGGGCCGCTGGTATTATGCATTTACCCGGCAACGATAATTAAAAAAAAGGGGCAGGCTGTAAAGCCTGCCCCCGATTTTCGCGTTGTGAAACGCTTATTTGAACAACGCCAGCAGGGTCGACGGGGCCTGGTTGGCGATAGAAATGGCCTGGGTGGCCAATTGCTGCTGCGCCTGCAAGGCCTGTAGCTTGCTGCTCGCCTTGGCCAGATCCGCGTCGACCAGGGCGCCAAGGCCCTTTTCCGTCGCGTCACTGATCGACTTGGTGAAATTGTTCTGCGCTTCAACCGAACGCAAGGCCGAAGAGATGCTGCTCAACGCGGTGTTGGTTGCATTGACAAACGCATTCAGACTACTAGTAGCCACACTCAACTGGGCCTGCGCTGCGGTTGACGTGATCGCCGCCGAGGCCGAGGTCGAGAATGTCGCTGCCTGGGCGGAAATATTAACACCGGTTACCGCGATCACGCCGCCATTCACATCCGCGATAAAATTATTCGCAGTCGTGTTGGTCAACAGCTTGGTGCCATTGAACGACGCCTGCGAGATCAGGCTTTTCGCCTGGGTTGCCAACGCCGCAAGGTCGGCGCTATAGGTCGTGCGCGTCGTGCCCTGAACCGTGCCGTCGGCCAATTGGGTGATCTTGGCCTTGATTTGCGTAAACAGGTTGGATACGGCGGTGCCGCCAGCCAGCCCGACTTCGGCCAGACCAATCGCGCCGCTAAGCCCCTGCTGCACGGCGCCAAGCGAGGCGACATTATTGCGCAGGCCCTGGGCCACCGCAAAGGTCGAGGCGTCGTCCTTGGCGTCCGCAACCTTGTAGCCGGTCTGCACCTGCTTGGACACCTTGTCCAGATTGTCCGAGATGTTGCGCAGTGTGGCCTGGGCAACCAGGGCGCCGGGGTTTGTATGAATAGTTGTCATTTGAAGCTGTCTCCATTCTGGATTAGGCGGCAGCACAATGCTGCCTGGCCATTTTGGCCTGCCAGCAAGTGCGCAACCACCATGCCATTTTTGCCGGGAAAATCTTGCCACCCCGGCAAGCTCAAGTCAGTAATACTATATTTATCAATTGGTTAACTGAAGTTAAGCCTAATATTGATTAATTGGCCAAGTGAGAGGCAGATTTTCGGCAAAAATGACCCGGCAAAATCTGCCGGGTCAGGAAAATATTGCCGGGTTCGACAATCTGCTTAAGGGGGAATTCAGGAAAAAAATAGCCAGGGCCACACCCTAAATGCGGTCGCACAATTTACGCATCAGCCTATGACGGCTTCAGGCCCTTCATGATGTTGCGATTAACATCAACCAATGCCTGTATATCCTCGCCCTCTCGCGTAACGGCGCGGGAATGTTTCTGCACCCAGATGCTCAGTGAAATGATGGTGGCCCGGGTTTCTCTGGGCAGGCGATTGGCGTCATCCGCGCAATCGGTGGCCAGCGCAATCCACAAGCGGCGATTGCGATCAATGGCTTCAACCAGTGCGGCATCCACGCCGCCGCGTTGCTGGGCGCTAATCAGATCACGCGTAATTTCGGCGAACAGGCGGTACTCGGTATTACTCGGATGTTCTGTGTTTTTAAGCGTTCGCTGATATGCATCCAGACCCATAGCCCAGAATCTCCTGTTCATACTCAATCAAGCGACTGCAATGACGCAGTGCTGCATAGTAACGATGGCCCATGACCTCATTGCTGATCTCAACGCAGAGCAGCAGCACCTCCGGCCTGCTGACAGCGTCCATGAACTCGGTCATCCGGGCGGTAAAGTCCCGGTAATATTGTTCGATCCCGGCTTCATCAAGATACATCATCATAACGACGAAATAGACATGTTTGGCGGGCGATGTCACCGCGTCCGCCTGCAAAATATCCCGTTCACGCAGGATGGAGGCGTGATTTTGCACAATCAACGTGCCGCGCCGGTCGCCATTAACCAGAACGGCGCCATTCACCGCAAACTTCTCACCGGGTTTTAACGATAGTTTAAGAGGCATTGCGCCACCCGTCAGATGCTAAAAATATAATCGTGAGCCTAACCAGATCCGGTTAATAAAGTGCAACAAAGCTGAAATTTCTTAATGAACAAATTGTTAACTGGTTTGGGTTTAATTACTGGCTGTATGAGCCTTAAGAGAAACCGAAAACGGCGGCTGGAAAGTCAAAAGCTGGACGATTTTGCCCGCGATCCCATAGTGATGCGCGCAGCCATTGCCGCAATGCAGGACGCGCTGGCATGCCTTGAAAGCGGGGATACAGGCGGCGCAATTCAAAACTGTACGCAGGCGCTTCGCATTAATCCAAAATTTGCGGAGGCGCATTGCACGCTCGGCATCGCTTTATGGCAATCCGGCGATACAGAGGGCGCGAATTTCTCTTTGCGCCGGGCGATTACGATAAAGCCGGATCATGCGCTGGCAATTTTTCACCTGGGTGAATTATTGGCCGCACGGGAAGAGTATGGCAACGCCATCGAATTGTTTCAAAAAACCATCGAACTTTGCCCGGAACATATAGAGGCCCATAACAAACTTGGGCAGGCCTGTTTCAGATTATTCCAGTTTGAAAAATCTCAACATGCGTATGAAGCCGGGCTTGAAATTGCGCCAGACCATTCCGGACTCTATCACAATCTGGCGCTTAGCCTGATGCATATGGGGCGCAGAACCGAAGCGCTTGCCATGCTTGCAAAAGCCATCGATCTGAGCCCGGACAATGTAAGCAGCCTGAGCTATTATATATCCACAAAGTCCCATTTGTGTGACTGGACGGATATTGATAGCCTGTCGCAAAAAGCCGTAGAAATGCTTATCCGGCAGTCCGTGATTGTTGACCCGTTCACATTTCAGTGCCTGCCCAGCGCACCCGGGAACGCGGAACAATTTATTTGCGCGACAAAATTTGGCGCTTCGGTAAAGCCCAATGGGCAAGTGCGCCGTAGGCCCGCTAGTGTGGCGCCAGCGCATGAAAACACGCAAGGGCGGCGCATTCGCGTTGGCTATGTCTCCATGGATTTTCGTTCCCATCCCATGGCCTATCTGATGACGGATGTATTGCGCAATCACGACCGCAACCATTTTGAAATATATGCCTATTCCTTTGGCCCCCCGGACAATGGGCCGGAACGCCAACAATTCAGGGATGCCGTTGACCATTTCACCGATATCCAGCACATGACGAATCTTGAAGCGGCGCAACGCATATATGATGACCAGATAGATATACTGATTGATCGCAAGGGCTATACATTCGGGAACCGGCTGGAAATTTTTTCTCACCGCCCCGCCCCCATTCAGGTGAACTACCTGGCCTTTGGCGGCACCATGGGCGTTGATTTTATTGACTATGTGGTTCTGGACGAATTTGTCGTTCAGCCAGATCAGCAGCCCTATTACAGCGAACGCCTGGTTTATCTGCCGGACACCTATCAGCCCAACAGCTTTAGGCCTGTATCCGATATCCTGCCCACACGCGCCGAATGCGGCCTGCCGGAAGAAGCGTTTGTATTTTGTTGCTTCAATCAAAGCTATAAAATTACGCCCAGCGCGTTTGATGTGTGGATGCGCATCCTGCTGCGTACGCCCGGCTCCGTATTGTGGCTGATGAAGCCTGATGAGGAAACCGCTGCCAATTTACGCCATGAAGCGATCAGGCGAGGAGTCGCCCCTGAGCGCATTGCATTTGCGCCAAGAGCGGGACAGGCCACCCATCTGGCGCGGCATCGGCACGCCGATTTATTTCTCGACACGCTGGCGGTAAACGCCCTTACCACGGCAAGCGATGCGCTGCATATGGGCATTCCGGTTATTACCTGTCCCGGAGAGACCTTCGTCGCGCGCGGTGCGGGCAGTATTCTGCGCGCGCTGGAAATGCCGGAACTCATTGCTAAAAATCTGGATGAATATGAAGATCTGGCTGTTTTGATCGCATCCAGTCCTGAGTATCTGCGTCTGCTCAGAGAGAAGATTTCTCTCAAGCGCACTACAGCGCCGCTTTTCGACAGTGGCCGCTATACCCGCCATTTAGACGCCGCTTATCTGAAAATGTGGAGGCTGCACCAGGCCGGTGATCGGCCCAAACCCTTTGGCGTCGCCGCCATCTCCTAAAAAAATCCGGAATTAAGGAAATCTTCATCTATGCGTCCTATATTTCAGGTAGAGGCGCAAAGCCCGATGTTAAAATGAGGGGATTATTGATCGCGCGATAAGCGGAACGCAGATGAGCAGTCCATCTGTAACCATAACCGGAGCAGGCATTAGGGAACCAGCCCACAATGCCCAAAGCCAGACGGGAGTCCAGGGCCCGGATGCGCTGATCGCCATCGCCGCCGCCAGGGAAGCGACCGTAGTCACGGATCGCCCCGCCGTTTCCCCGCAATCGACACGGCTTTCAGTTGAGCTTGATAGAGAAACGAGCCGTTATATCTTCAAATCCGTTGACCCCGATACCGGCAACGTGGTTCACCAATATCCCACCGAACAGATGTTGTCGCTGTTTGCGCACGTCCGCCAGATCACCGGCCAGACTGTGGACAAGAGCGCCTAGCGCGCCAACCCTAACCACCCCCCCACTCACATGACAACGCGCATTAATTACCAGGGCCGGTAAATATTGCCGCGTCAAAACAGCAAGTGCTTTATTTTATCTAATAATTTCATATGCTTATGTGCATGTTTGCTTGGCATGTCTGTTGCGTTCCTATCCTCTTAATTGAGACGGCGTCATGAACAGGGCGCTAGTAAGATTAGGAGAAACCAGTGGTCACTTCGATTAAAACCAATACGTCGGCGCTCATCGCGCTGCTTCAGTTAAACGCCACCAACAGGGAGCTCGATACAATTCAGGATCGGGTTTCAACCGGGCTCAAGGTCCGGTCCGCAAAAGACGATGCCGGTGCTTTCGCCGTCGCACAGAAGCAGCGCGCAGATCATGACGCTTATGACTTTGTAGGGCAAAGTGTTCAGCGCGGCGTCAATATTCTGGATATCTCAATATCGGCGCTGCAATCGATTTCCAATCTGATTATCAGCATGAAGGAAAAAGCCATCCAGGCATCCAGCTCGATAGTCACACCCGCCGAAAGCGCCCTGCTTAATGCGAGTTATCAGGCAAGTGTTTCTCAAATCTCCACGATCATCAATGCTGCGACCTATGATGGCGTTAATCTGATAAACAAAAATCCGGTTGTTCCGGCAACGGACGATCTGGTTGTCATTGCCGAACCAACGGCCAGCGCCGCCCTGTCCTTCACCGTTCCCGCCATAAATATAAAGGCCATCACGACAAATGTGTTCGGCAATCTTTCCACCCCTGCGGCGGCGCAAACGGAAATTGCCGCATTGACGACCATGCTGCAGAATGTATCCAATTCTCTAGCCTCCACGGCCGGCAGTGTGCTGCGTCTGGAGAATCACGCCAGTTTCATCCTTAAACTGCAAGACTCGCTTACGCTGGGCATCGGCCGCCTGGTGGACGCCGATCTGACCCGAGAAAGCGCGCTTCTGAAATCGGTGCAGGTGCAGCAACAGATCAGCACCCAGTCACTACAGATCGCCAACAGCAGGCCCCAGCAAATCCTGTCGCTATTCCAGAACAATTAGGGTTGGGTAACATGAATAAACAGAAACGATGAGGAACAATCTCAAAGAAAAACGTTGGGGAACGTGAGACGAAAAAGGGAGGTTCAACAGGCCTCCCTTTTTCTATTAATATGCAACGACATTGCGCGCCGCCAACGGGGCGAAGAATGCGCCCAGTGGCTAAAGAGTGGCGGGGGCGTTTAACGCCCTACTCTATTGCATAACGCCACGGCTTTGCCGGTTGCTTTGCGGTTTCATCAATGGTCCAGAGCGGCATGGAAATGCCCTCGCCCGCATCCTTGTAGACGATGCGCAGACGGGTGCCGATGCCGACGCTGCGCACCATTTCGGGCGGGGCCAGTTCGCCATCCGCCTTCGCCAGATTGCCGGTGAAGCGGATGCCGTCAAATTCTCCCGGCTTGCCCTTTTGCGTGTCCAGTTCGACCAGCAGCAGCAGATAGGGGGAATACTGACGAAACACCGGCTGAATGGCGTGATGGATTTCGCCATAGGAATATAGCGTGCCCTTGCCCTCGACCGGTTTCCATGTGGCCTTCGGGCTGGCGCAGAACGGGCACGCCGTCGTGGGCGGGTAACGGAACATTTTGCAATCATCGCAATTTTGCAGATGCAGATCATGTTTGGCGCAGTAACCAAAAAATTCCCGGTAATCATGCTCCAGCTCGTTGATCACCAGCGGCATGCCCAGATATTCGCCTCTTACGGATGCGGACATAATATTTTCTCCCCTTACCTGTTATCCTGCGCCATGACCATGGCCGAACCCTGGCCCGGCGTGGCCCAGCCCAGATTGGCGGTCACTTCCACCTTTTTCACCTGGCGGCAGCCGCCCTCGCGGTAATCATATGTATGCTGACGTTTGCCGTTGGCGCCCACCGGGCAGCTATCGTCAATATCGTGGCGCAACTGGCGCACATTCTCGATCACCATATTGACCCCGTGCGTATAGCCCTCGCACAGATGGCCGCCGCTGGTGTTATTGGGCCGTTTGCCCCCCAGGCGCATGGTGCCGTTCGACACATAATCGCCCCCCTCGCCTTTCTTGCAGAAGCCATAGTCCTCAAGCTGCAACATGGTGGTGAAGGTGAAGGCGTCATAGGAACCGGTCACGTCAATATCCTCCGGCCCCACACCGGCGTTTGGCCACAGAATATCCTTGCCGTAATGCCCGGCGACCGTGGAAATCGGCCCGGCCT
>CAYGDL010000091.1:0-9037 GCA_964348545.1 uncultured Alphaproteobacteria bacterium
AATGACATCTGCCACAACAATGTGGCCGAGCTGTACAAGCTTAAAGTCGCAGCCTGATTCATCAGAAGACAGACGGCGGAGGACAGAAGACAGAATCTGTCCTACGTCCTCTGTCCTCTGTCCTCTGACAACTGGAGCGCAACGCATGGATTACGATATTAAAATCACAGGCGGCCTGATCGTCGACGGCACTGGCTCCAAAGGCTATCACGGCGATGTCGGGATCAGGGACGGCAAGGTTGTCGCAATGGGCAAGGCCCCCGGCACGGCCAGCAAAACCATCAATGCCGATGGCAAGGTTGTGTGTCCGGGATTTGTTGATATTCATACGCATTATGATGCGCAAATCATCTGGGACCGTATGCTGACGATTTCGCCCTGGCATGGGGTGACGACGGTGGTGATGGGCAATTGCGGCTTTTCCGTTGCGCCCACACGCCCGGATCATCGTGATCTGATCATGCGCACGCTTGAAAATGTTGAAGGCATGAGCGTTGCCGCCCTGCAAGAGGGCCTGGGCGACAAATGGCCATTTGAGACTTTCCCGGAATATCTGGACGCCATTGAGACCCGTGGCACCGCAATCAATGTCACCGCGCTGGTTGGGCATACGGCGGTACGGCTTTATGTGATGGGCGAGGAATCCACCGAACGCGAAGCAACGGCTGACGAAATCGCGCAAATGCGCAAAATTGTGTTTGAGGCGATTGAAGCGGGCGCGGTGGGTTTTGCCACCTCCAAGGCGTTCACCCATGTCGGCTATGATGGCCGCCCGGTGCCAAGCCGCCTGGCCAGCTTTGATGAAATTCGCAGCCTTGCGGGCGCACTTGGGGATGCCGGCAAGGGCATGATCCAGGCGACGGCGGGCGCGGACTTTGCGTTTGACCAGTTCGCCACTTTGTATCAGGAAACCGGGCGTCCGGTTAGCTGGACAGCCCTGCTGGCCGGCATTGGCGGCGGTGGTCTGGGCATCGGCACCGCGACGGAACAATTAAAGCGTTCCGATGAGCTGGTTGCGGCAGGCAATAAAGTCTATCCGCAGGTAAGCCCGCGCTCGCTGAACTTCGAATTGCAGTTCAAGGCGCCGTTTATCTTTGAAAGCAACCCCGCGTTCAAGCCGATCTCGCAGGCTGATTTTGAAGGCAAGAAAAAAATCTACGCCTCGCCCGAATTCCGCGAGACATTCCGTGAAGTGATCAAGGGCGGCATCGGCAGCGCCTGGAGCCGCGCAACGATCACCTATTGCCCGCATGATCCAGCACTTGAGGAACGCCTGCTGGCCGATGTCGCCAAGGAACGCGGTGTGCATCTGGCCGATCTCAGCCTGGATCTGGCGTTGGCCGATAATCTGGAAACCCGGTTCCGCATGCCGGTCGCCAACGCCAATGAGGCTGAGGTGCTGCCGCTGCTGCAGAACAAGAATACCGTTCTGGGCCTTTCCGACGCCGGCGCGCATGCCAGCCAATTGTGCGACGCCTGCGCCTCCACCTATCTGCTTGGCCGCTGGGTGCGTGAGAAAAAAGCCATCGCGCTGGAAGAAGCCGTCCGTATGCTGACGTCCCGTCCGGCCGAAGTGTTCGGCATTACCGATCGCGGCACGCTGAAAACCGGCGTACCCGCCGATGTGGTGGTGTTTGATCCGGAAACGGTTGGCGCAACCAAATTGCGCCGCGTCTATGACCTGCCCGCCGGCGCTGACCGGCTGGTGGCCGATGCCTTTGGCATCAATGCGGTGATCGTCAATGGCGTATTGCTGCGCGAAGAAGGCGTGGACGCCTTTGACGGCAAATCCCAAAACCTGCCGGGAAAATTGCTGCGCAACGGCAAGGCGGCCTAACGCCAATCGCGCAACAGACTGCTGAAAAAACCCCTTTTTTCAGCAGTCTGTTAAATCACTTTTTTTGATCAGGCGGACACCCCGGGATTGTGTCTTGTTCAGAGATTCCCTAAAGTCATCACGCTCAAAATTCAGTGTCTAAAAACATTTTCTATCATGGACATTCCGAATCCTGATTTTTTCTTCTGTATGATGAGGGCAATAGACGTAATGACATATTTTTCGAATTCGAGCTTGATGTGGGGATCATGCGTGTAGGGCGGAAGGTCAATATATGAATCAAGCGGCATATCCCCTGATGCATAGTCTATGTCAATTAGATGTCCTGCCCGCAATAGTTTGCCGATAATTTTTTCTATATCCTGACGCCTGAACAATACGGTGCCGCCTGAAGTAAGCGTCGTACTGTTGGAAGAAAAATTATATTCGGTTGTGTGTATCGCAAACCCGCCCGGTTTAAGGCAATTCATGGCGTTAAGGATGAACTCCTCACCTTTTTGGAGTGATCCGAGATGCTCCAGGGCGCATGAAGACCAGATAAAATCAAAACCTTTCAGGTCCCCGGGGATTTTCGTCATGTCTACATGCTGGAAAGTGCAGTTCCGGTTGAATAATTCGTCCGGGCACAGACCACGCAAATTCAGGGATTCCATGCTCGACGCATTTTGATTGGCTATGTCCCAGCCCCGTTTTTTTGCAACTTCACTAAATAAATCTGTAGCCGTTATGGAAGCTCCCAAACTGCAAAAAAATCCGGTTAAGGGTTCGGTTCCAACAGCAAATCCCAGCCCGGAAACTCCGGGCGCCAGAAGGTTGCGTTCAAACAGCGCCTGAGTAATGAAGCACCACTCCCATAGTTTGCGGTGCATATGTCCAGGTCTCTCAGCCAGCCGCCTGGCCCATTCCAGAAAAGCTTCTGACTCAAGTTGCGACTGTGTGCAAATCCCGGAGTTTAATAACGGCGCGGGTCTTTCATTCATGGAGCGCATTCCCGGTCTGGATTCTGATGATTATCTTTAAGTCAAGTTTATCATGGCGTGAAGTTAATCAGGGGTCAGCCTTATTGCAATGCCAAATCCGGCTCCAAACCGGACTTCTTTGTCAATATTGCTTCGGTGGCGACGCAGGGCATCGTTTAAAAAACCCTACTGTTCGATAGGCCTAAATGCGTGTAGATTTGGCTTTATAAACCGAACCAAGGAGAACGCTCATGACCGAAGCTTTTGTGTATGACGCTGTTCGCACCCCGCGCGGCAAGGGCAAAACCAGCGGCAGCCTGCATGAGGTGCCCTCGCTCGAACTGGCCACCCAGGTGCTGAAAGCCCTTCGCGACCGCAACAATCTGGACACCAGCATGGTCGATGACGTGATCCTGGGCTGTGTCGAGCCGGTGCGCGAACAGGGCGCGGATATTGCCCGCATTGCGGTGCTGAACGCCGATTATGCCGAAAGCGTGGCGGGGGTGCAGATCAACCGGTTCTGCGCCTCGGGGCTCGAAGCGGTGAATATGGCGGCAGCGCAGATCATGTCCGGCCAGTCCGACATGACCATTGGCGGCGGCGTCGAAAGCATGAGCCGCGTTCCCATGGGGGCGGGCGGCGGCGCCTGGTCCACCGATCCGGCCATCGCCTTCAAAAGCTATTTCGCGCCCCAGGGCATTGGCGCGGATCTGATCGCCACGCGCGACGGCTATAGCCGCGCCGATGTGGATGCCTATGCGGTGGAAAGCCAGAAGCGCGCGAAACATGCCTGGGACAATGGCTATTTCAAAAATTCCGTCATCGCGGTGAAGGATATTAATGGCCGCACCATTCTCGATCATGATGAACATATACGCCCCGGCTCCACCATGCAGCAGATGGCGGCGCTGGAACCGTCCTTCGTTATGATGGGCGAAATGGGCGGCTTTGACGCCGTGGCGATGCAGCGTTACCCCGATGTCGAGGAAATGCGGCATGTGCATCATGGCGGCAATAGCAGCGGCATCGTCGATGGCGCGGCGGGCGTATTGCTCGGCACGCGCGAAGCCGGAAGCCGCATGGGCCTGAAACCGCGCGCCCGCATCCGCGCCTTCGGCTCGATCGGATCGGAACCCTGCATCATGCTGACCGGTCCGGCGCTGGTTACCGAAAAGGTGCTGAAACGCGCTGGCATGACGGTTGCCGATATTGATCTGTTCGAACTGAACGAGGCGTTCGCCTCGGTCGTGCTGCGCATGATGGATCAGCTTAATATCGATCATTCCAAAATGAACGTGAATGGTGGCGCCATCGCCATGGGCCACCCGCTGGGCGCCACCGGCGCAATGATTCTGGGCACCGTGCTGGACGAGCTGGAACGCCGCAACCTTTCCACCGCGCTGATCACATTGTGTGTCGGCGCAGGCATGGGGACGGCCACGATCATCGAGCGGGTGTAGGCGTGCCGAAAATCGATGTTGCGCGTGTGCCCGGGGTTACCGGCAGCGGTTATCCCGCGCCATTCAAAAATGTTGCGGGTAGCCGTGTGCGCAAATCGCTGGGCGACGCAGCGGGATTGACCCAGTTTGGCGTCCGGCTGACCCGTTTGCCCAAAGGTGCTGGCACGTCACAGCGTCACTGGCATCTGTCGGAAGATGAATTTATCTATGTGCTTGAAGGGCAGGTGACGCTGATCACCGATGCAGGCGAGGAAATTTTAGGACCGGGTGAGGCCGCCGGATTTCCCGCAGGTGTCGCCAATGGTCATTGTCTGGTTAACAAAAACGACGCTGATGCGGTATTTCTGGAAATTGGCACCCGTGCGCCGTTTGATGTGGGCGAGTATCCTGACATTGATCTGCGTTTTATGCGGATGGGAAAGACAGAAATCTACACAAACAAGGCCGGTGTTCCGTATACAGAGTACTAATGGTAAGTGGCGCTCTGTATCACCCCCACCCCGGCCCTCCCCACAAGGGGGAGGGAGAAGATCAGAGTTCTGAGCCAGATTCCCCTCCCCCTTGTGGGGAGGGGTTAGGGGTGGGGGGATACGTGCGATTCGACTTGAAAAAAACATATCAGGGAGACACACATGCAACAGATGAAATTCGAAGTCGACAGCGATGGCATTGCCACCATCACGTGGGACATGCCGGGGCGCAGCATGAATGTGCTGTCGGATGATGCGCTGGCGGAATTTTCCCAATGTGTGGCGCGCATCAAAAGTGATGCCGCGATCAAGGGCGCGGTGATCACCAGCGGCAAGGATGCGTTTCTGGCGGGCGCCGATCTGATGATGGTGCAGGCCACCGCCACCGGCAATCCCGCGCATACCAAAGAGCAGCGGGTGGATGCGCTTTACGCCAGCCCGATCATCGGCTTTAGCGGCATTTTGCGCGCGCTTGAAACCTGCGGCAAGCCGGTGGCGGCGGCGATTAATGGCACGGCGCTGGGCGGCGGGCTGGAAATTCCGCTCGGCTGTCATTACCGGGTGTGCGCCGATAATCCGGCCATTCAGATTGGCCTGCCGGAAGCGAAAGTCGGCCTGTTGCCCGGCGGTGGCGGCACCCAGCGCCTGCCGCGCCTGATCGGCATTCCCGCGGCGCTGCCGATGCTGTTGCAGGGCGAACCTGTTACGCCGCAACAGGCGCTGAAGCTGGGCATTATTCACAAACTGGTTGCGGCGGGCGATCTCATCACGGAGGCCAAACGCTGGATATTGGAAAGCCCCGATGCGGTGCAGCCCTGGGACAAAAAGAATTACAAAATTCCCGGCGGCGGCCCCTTTGATGGCGGCCCGGCGGCGGAAATGTTCGCCATGGCCATCGCCAATATGCGCAAGGCCAGCTATGGCAATTATCCCGCGCTGGAGGCCATTCTGGCCTGTGTCTATGAAGGCGTTCAGGTGCCGATGGATGCGGGCCTGCGCATTGAAACGCGGCAATTGGTCAGCCTGTTCCAGCATCCCAGCGCCGCCAATATGGTGCGCTCGCTGTTTATTTCCAGCGGCGAACTGGCCAAGGGCGCGCGCCGCCCCAAAGCCGCGCCAAAATCCGAATGCAAAAAAATCGCCGTGCTGGGCGCGGGCATGATGGGCTCGGGCATTGCCTATGTCTCGGCCATGGCGGGCATCGACGTGGTGCTGATCGATAGCAGTGTGGAAAACGCCGCCAAGGGTAAAACCTATTCGGGAAATCTGCTGGGCAAGGCGGTTGCCAAGGGCGCCAGCAGCGAGGCGCAAAAGGCGGCTGTTTTGGCGCGCATTACACCGTCTACGGATTATTCCGGGCTGGCGAATGTGGATATGGTAATCGAGGCGGTGTTTGAGGACCGTGATGTCAAAGCCGCTGTCACCGCAAAGGCGGAAGCCGCCATGCCAAAGGGCGCGATCTTTGCGTCCAACACCTCCACCCTGCCGATCACCGGGTTGGCGGAAAAATCCATCCGTCCCGAACAGTTTATCGGCCTGCATTTTTTCTCGCCGGTGGATCGCATGGGGCTGGTTGAAATCATCATGGGCAAGAAAACCTCGGATGCGGCGCTGGCGGTGGCCATCGACTATGTGCGCAAAATCCGCAAGACGCCGATAGTCGTCAATGACAGCCGCGGCTTTTACACCAGCCGCGTGTTCAGCACCTATGTGAACGAAGGCATCGCCATGCTGAGCGAAGGCATTAAACCCGCCCTCATCGACAATGCGGGAAAAATGATTGGCATGCCGGTGGGGCCACTGGCGGTGAATGATGAGGTCAGCCTGGAACTGACCTGGCATATTGCCGATCAAACCAGAAAAGATCTGGGTGCGGCCTATAAGCCATCGGCCATTGATGCGCTGCTGGAGGAGATGGTCGTGAAACAGGGGCGTCTGGGTAAAAAGAACCGCAAGGGCTGGTATGATTATCCCGCCGAAGGCAAGAAAAAACTCTGGCCCGGCATCGCGCAACTGGTGAAACAGGCCGCCACGCAGCCCGATGTGGCGGAACTGAAAAAACGCTTTTTATATGTGCAGGCGCTGGACACGGCGCGCTGTTTTGAAGAAGGCGTGTTGACAGATGTGCGCGACGCCGATGTCGGCGCCATTCAGGGCTGGGGCTTTGCGCCTTATACTGGCGGGCCGCTATCGCTGATCGACACCATTGGCGCTGTGGAATTTGTGCGCGAATGCGACCGCATGGCCCAGGCCTATGGCGAGCGATTCGCCCCCAACAAACTGCTGCGCGAAATGGCCGCCAAGGGTGACAGCTTCTATGGCCGGTTCAACCCGAAGCAACAGGCGGCGTAGGATGCGATAGTCGGGACATGGCTAAAAACGCTCTTAACCTGCAGAAATTTCAGCACCCTGTGCATACGCTGGATGGCCAGGCGCGCGCGCGCGTGTCGTTGCGCGCGCTTGATACGCTTTGGTTCAATACCGGGACGCTGTGCAACATCACCTGCGCGCATTGCTATATTGAATCATCACCCAGCAATGACCGGCTTGAATATCTGCGCATCCATGACGTGATGCAGTATCTGGATGAAATCCGCGATACAAACCTGCCCACCAGCGAAATCGGATTTACCGGCGGCGAGCCGTTTATGAACCCGGATATTATTCAGATGCTGGAGGCGTGCCTGATGCGCGGGTTTCGGGTGCTGGTGCTAAGCAACGCCATGCAGCCGATGCGGCGCGCGAAAATTTCTCTTGGACTGCTGGACTTGCAAGCGCGATTTGGGGGCAAGCTGACCTTGCGCGTCAGTCTCGACCATTACACAAAGGCGCTACACGAAAGTGAGCGCGGCGCGGGTGCGTGGGACGCCGCCATGGCTGGTTTGAAATACTTATCTGTACACGGATTTTTATTGCATGTGGCGGGACGCCTGTGCTGGGATGAAGATATGGCCGCCGCGCGGGCGGCTTATGCGCGCCTGTTTGCGGAACATAATATTCACATTGATGCGCATAATCCGGCGCAACTGGTGCTGTTCCCGGAAATGGATGAACAGGTGGATGTGCCGGAAATCACCACCGCCTGCTGGGGCATATTGAACAAAAGCCCGGACGATGTCATGTGCGCCAGCTCGCGCATGGTGGTGAAGCGCAAGGGCGCTTTGCGACCTGTGGTTCTGGCCTGCACCCTGCTGGCCTATGACGCGCGCTTCGAGATGGGCGAAACGCTGGCCCAGGCCGCCCGCCCGGTTGCGCTTAACCATCCGCATTGCGCCAAATTCTGTGTGCTGGGTGGTGCGTCATGCACGGTGAAAACCTGATTTTACGGTTGACGTGGAACGCTTGCGGGTCTATCCCAGCGTTACGTGGTGATTTGTGCCGACCGGCTTGCGGCCACGTTAAAGCAATCGCTAAAAAGGTCGGGCGCAGAGATGATCGCTCTCGCCCCGCACCAAAGGTCGGGGCTTTTTTTGTGAGAGAAATCAATGCCTGATACACCATCTAAAGAAACTTCTACACAGTGGCGGCCGCGCACCCAGGCGGTGCATGGCGGCACGGTCCGTTCGCAGTTTGGCGAAACCTCCGAGGCGCTGTTTTTGACCTCGGGCTATGTTTACACTTGCGCCGAAGAGGCGGCGGCGCGTTTTCGGGGCGAGGATGACGGCTTTATTTACAGCCGTTTTTCCAATCCGACCGTGGGCATGTTTGAACAACGCATGGCGGCGATCGAAGGGGCCGAGGCGGCCTGGGCGACGGCCACCGGCATGGCGGCGGTGTCCAGTTCGCTGCTGGCCATGCTGCGCGCGGGCGATCATGTGGTGGGGGCCAAAGCGCTGTTTGGATCGTGCCGGTATATTGTCGAGGAAATGCTGCCGCGTTTTGGCATTCAGTCCACGCTGATCGACGGGCGCGATCTGGCGCAATGGCAGGCTGCGATCCGTCCCAATACCAAAGTGCTGTTTCTGGAATCGCCCACCAATCCCAATTTGCAGGTCAGCGATCTGCGCGGCGTAGCGGAAATTGCGCATGCGGCGGGCGCGCGGCTGGTGGTGGATAATGTGTTCGCCACGCCCATTCTGCAACGCCCGCTGGAATTTGGCGCGGATGTGGTGGTCTATTCCGCCACCAAACATATTGATGGCCAGGGGCGCTGTCTGGGTGGCGTGATCCTGGGGTCCAGATCCTATATTAACGATGAAGTGAAACCCCTGCTGCGCCATACGGGGCCGGCCATGTCGCCGTTTAACGCCTGGGTCATGCTGAAATCGCTGGAGACGCTGGATTTGCGGGTGCGCGAACATTCGCGTAACG
>CAYGDL010000092.1:0-9019 GCA_964348545.1 uncultured Alphaproteobacteria bacterium
CATCAATCGGCATGCCGCCGCGCGGATACCAATAGCCCCCGATGCGCAGCCATTTGGGCGCAATCGCCGCCTTTACCCGCTTGGCGATAGCAAGCGTGCATTCCTCGTGGAACGCGCCATGATTGCGAAACGACTGCAAAAACAGTTTCAGCGATTTGGATTCCACAATCCATTTGCCCGGCGCATAATCAATCATCAGATGCGCAAAATCCGGCTGGCCGGTCATCGGGCACAGCGAGGTAAATTCCGGGCAGGTAAAGCGCACCACATAATCCGTATCGGGGTGTGGATTGGCTACTTTTTCCAACACCGCCTGATCCGGCGATTTCGGCGTTGCGACTTTTTTCCCGAGAATTTTAAGGGAGGATTTTTTGGGCATGTTCTATTCCATCAATGGCTGAGTATCTGACTTAAAAACTCCCGCGTGCGCGGATGTTGCGGCCGATTGAAAAATTCTTGCGGGGCATTTTCCTCGACGATCTGTCCCGCGTCCATGAATATCACCCGATCCGCAACCGTGCGGGCAAAGCCCATTTCATGTGTGACGCACAGCATGGTCATACCATCGCGCGCCAGCGCAACCATCACATCCAGCACTTCCTTGATCATTTCTGGATCCAGCGAAGATGTCGGCTCATCAAACAGCATAATTTTCGGGTTCATGCACAGGGCGCGCGCAATCGCCACCCGCTGTTGCTGGCCGCCGGATAATTGCCCGGGAAATTTATGCGCCTGATCGGCGATCTGCACCCTCTCCAGATAGTTCATCGCCATGTCGTGGGCCTGCGCCTTTGGCAGTTTGCGCACCCAGATGGGGGCCAGCGTGCAATTTTCCAGAATGCTCAGATGCGGAAACAGATTGAACGACTGAAACACCATGCCAACCTCGGCGCGCACTTCATCGATGCGCTTGAGATCATGGTTCAACTCGATGCCATTGACAATGATCCTGCCCTGCTGATGTTCTTCCAGCCGGTTGATGCAGCGGATCAGCGTGGATTTTCCAGAACCCGATGGCCCGCAAATCACAATGCGCTCGCCGCGTTTGACCGACAGATCAATCTGCTTCAGCACCTGAAACGCACCGAACCATTTATTGACGCCGGTCATTTCAATGGCCATGGGATTTTCAGAGGGAGTGTCGCTCATGCGCGCCGTGTCCCCTCGTTCAACCGGATTTCAAGACGCATTGAATAGCGTGACATGGAAAAACAGATGATCCAGAACACCAAAGCCGCAAAGGCATAGCCGCTGGCGGCGGTTTGCGGCGTTGCCCAGTTCGCATCGGAAAAGTTCACCTGCACACTACCCAGAAAATCAAACAGCCCCACGATCATCACCAGAGTCGTATCCTTGAACAAGCCAATAAATGTATTCACAATGCCGGGAATGACCAGACGTAACGCCTGCGGCATGATGATCAGCCCGTTCGCGCGCCAAAAGCCAAGCCCCAATGCGCTGGCCGCTTCATATTGCCCGCGCGGGATGGCCTGCAAACCGCCACGCACCACTTCCGCCATATAGGCGGAAGAAAACAGCGCGACACCGATCAGCACCCTCAGCAATTTATCAAAATTCGTTCCCGCTGGCAAAAACAGCGGCAACATGACGCTGGCCATAAACAGCACCGTAATCAGCGGCACGCCGCGCCACGCCTCGATATAGATCACGGATAACACCCGCATCACCGGCATTTTTGAACGCCGCCCCAGCGCCAGCAGAATACCCAGCGGCAATGAAACCACAATGCCCACCGAGGCTACCACAAAGGTCAGTAGCAACCCGCCCCATAGCGATGTTTCAACCGCGACCAGCCCAAAGGCCCCGCCGGTTAGCATGAAAAAAGCCATGACCGGATAGATCAGCAGGCCAAACAACGCAATATATCTGCGCATCGGCACGCGCTCGATCATCAGCAGGCCAACTGTCAGCGCGCCAATAAGGAACACCAGATCAACCCGCCAGCGTTCCTCGAAGGTATAGCGGCCATACATGAACTGACCAAGTTTTGCACCGACAAATGCCCAGCAGGCGCCTGCATTTTCAACCAGACACGCCTCGCGTCCACTGCCCTGCCACACGGCATCCAGCAATGCCCATTGGATGAGCGGCGGAACAGTAATCCACAATATGTACGCTCCCAAAAGGGTCAGCAAACTATTCCCGATGGAAGAAAACAGGTTTGCCCGCAGCCAGCCCAACACCCCCATGCTCAACAATGGCGGCGCCGTTTCCGGAATATAGGATTTGCGCACGAAGCTCATCTTTCCACCAATGCAATACGCGCATTATAAAAATTCATGGCCATGGATGTCAGTAAACTGAGACTGAGATAAACCACCATGGTAATCGCCAGCACCTCAACCGCCTGTCCGGTCTGGTTCAGCACGGTTCCGGCAAACACCGACGCCAGTTCGGGATATGCCAGTGCCGCCGCAAGCGATGAATTTTTTGTCAGGTTCAAAAACTGGCTGGTCAGGGGCGGAATAATCACCCGTAACGCCTGAGGAATCACCACAAGACGCAGCGCCTCTGACCTGCGCAAACCCAGCGCCAATGCCGCCTCGCTCTGCCCCCAGTCTACCGCCTGAATGCCCGAACGCACGATCTCTGCAATAAACGACGCCGTATAAATTGACAGCGCGAACAGCAGCGCCAGCAGTTCAGGAACCGCGCGCAGCCCGCCCACAAAATTAAAGCCTTGCAATTGCGGCGCTTCAAAATGCAGCGGCGAACCGGCAAGCCAGAACACCAATAGCGGAATGCCAAAAAACATTCCAAGACCGGGAAACAGCACAGGCAATGCGGTCCCTGTATTTATCCGTTTACGCTCCGACAAATGGCGCAGGATAATTACCCCCAACACCGCAACGCCAAACGCCAGGATCACATATATAAACCCCGGCTCGCTTACCGGCGCGGGCATATACAGGCCGCGCTTGTTGAGCAGCACACCAGAAAACTGCATGCTGTCGCGCGGGGCTGGAAGATTGCTAAGCACCGCCGTGTACCAGAACAGGATTTGCAGCAGCAGCGGAATATTGCGGAATGTTTCGATATACACAGTGGCAAGCTTCGCCACCAGCCAGTTGGATGACAACCGCGCCATGCCGACAAGAAATCCCAGAACTGTCGCAAAGAAAATACCAATCCCGGCCACCAGCAACGTATTCAGCAGCGCCACAAAAAACGCGCGGCCATAGGTCGAGGCTTCGGAATATTCGATCAGCGTCTGGCTGATGCCAAAACCCGCCGTATGCCGCAAAAAACCAAAACCCGAAGCGACATTCAGACGGGCAAGATTTTCAAGTGTGTTGGCAGCGATGGTCGCAAAAAATCCACCAACCAGCAGCACAGCCAGCACCTGAAAAAACCACGCGCGATAACGCGGATCATTCCAGAAGGCCTGTTTTCGCATTGCCACGTATCAGCGAATTGGCGGCGCGTACTGGATGCCACCCTGTGACCACGGGGCATTCAGACCTCGCGGAATGCCAAGCGGGGAACCCTTGCCGACATTACGATCAAATATTTCCGCATAGTTTCCGACATTGGCGATGATATTATAGGCCCAATCATCCGGCAGGCCCAGGCCTTCGCCGAATTTGCCTTCGGTGCCCAGCAGGCGGCGAATTTCCGGATTGTCGCTTTCGCGCATACCCGCAGCATTTTTTGAATTGACCCCAAGTTCTTCGGCATTCAGCGTGGCGTACAGTGCCCAGGAAACAACATCCCCCCACTGATTATCGCCATGCCGCACCACGGCGCCCAACGGCTCCTTGGAAATAATTTCCGGCAGAACAATATGTTCCTGCTGATCCTTCAATGTCAGCCGGTTGGCATAAAGGCCCGAACTGTCCGTCGTATAGGCGTCACAGCGCCCGGATTCATAGGCGGCCACAACCTCATCATCCTTTTCAAAGGTGATCGGTTCGTATTTCATATTGTTGGAGCGGAAATAGTCGGCAAGGGTCAGCGACGTGGATGTTCCCATCAACACACAAATCGTGGCGCCGTCAAGCTCGCGGGCGCTTTTGACGCCTGAACTTTTGCGCACCATAAAGCCCTGCCCGTCGTAATAGGTGACGCCGCGAAAATCGAAACCCAATGCCGTGTCGCGTGAAAGCGCCCATGTCGTGTTGCGCGACAGCACGTCGATTTCACCAGATTGCAGGGCGGTAAATCGTTCCTTCGCGGATAAAGGCGTGTATTTGACCTTTTCCGCATCGCCAAAAATCGCGGCGGCAATCGCCCGGCATAAATCAACATCAATGCCGGTCCAGCCACCTTTGTCATCCGGGCTGGAAAAACCCTTTAACCCCTGGCTGACGCCGCATTGTACGAAGCCTTTTCCTTTAACATCCTCCAGGGTGGTGGCGGATGCGACCGAGGCAACAATGAGTGTCGCCGCCACCGACGCCATAAATAGATAATTGCGCATTGTGCACCCCTTCGATCATGCGTGTTCCAGAATCATCGGATGATACAACGATGCGTACCCGGCAAACAGTTTTTTCCTTGCCATTAAAGCAAGACGATGGCGCCGGATTTATAAACTCAGCGACGCCCCCTCGCCTGCCTGGGCTGATTGCGGCGATCCATATACGCATCCGCTTCATCCGAAGGCGCCAGATCGCCCTTGTTGGGCATCTCCTTCATCACGCGACTTGCGGGCAGGCGCAGACTGATTACAGTTCCCTTTTTAGGCTTGGATTCAACGATCAGTTCACCACCATGCATTTCCAGCAATGCCTTTGCCAGTGGCAAACCAAGACCCGCCCCGTGCGTATCAACCTGATTGCCGCTTTCTGCGGCCCGTTCAAAAGGCGTAAGCGCGCGCTGAATTTCTGCCTCGCTCATCCCGACGCCATCATCTGCAATGATGATATCCAGTCCAGCATCGTCTGTTTGCCGCCAACTGACGCGAACCGTTTGACCGGAGCTGGAAAACTTGACCGCATTCTCCAAAAGGCCAATGAGCGACTGTTTCAGGCGCATGCGATCAACGACGAGATAGTAATCAGCCGCGTCTTTTGCCAGAATGATTTCCACCCGCTTCCTTTTTGCCGCCGGTGACGCCATGCTGATTGCTGAACTGACCAGCGCCTGCATATCAAATTCATCTTCTGACAACATAAGCGCGCCAGCTTCAATCTTTGACAGATCAATAATATCATTAATCAAATTTAACAACTGGTTGCCGCTTGTGGATATATCCGCCGCATAATCAGCATACCTCTTATCGCCAAGTGCCCCGTATACTTCCTGCTGCAACAGTTCGGAAAATCCGATAATCGAATTCAGTGGTGTGCGCAATTCATGGCTGATATTTGCGATAAAACGGGATTTTGTCGCGTTCGCCAGATCCGCTTCCATAAGTGATTCCCGCAATCGCGCCAGCATTTCGCGCCGCTCGAAACGCAACCGCAGCGATTCCATCAATGTCGCATTCGCCGTAAGCGCGCCACGCGCAAATATGAGCCCGATCAGGGCAACACCCGCCGCCATGAGAAAATAGTCCGATTGCTGCTGTAGCAGAAGGTGCAATAATATAGGCCCATTCACACACGGAATGGCGACCAGTATTGCCGACCTCAAAGGAAGAAATTTGGTGATGGTGGCTATGTTGCCAATCAATGCCGCAGCCGCAAGAGCCGCAACGGCCGCATAAGAGGCCGGGGACCAGAATATCAGAAAAAGACTGCTCCACGCCATGCTCATGAAACCAATCTGAAATGTAAACAACATTGCCCATTTCAGATAATCAGGCGCAACCTTATCGGCGCGGTTGGCAGAGCGGTTAAAAAAGACCGACAGGATCAGCCCTGAAATGCTGGCCAGAGCAAAAACAGCGCCCCATCCAAACGCCATCGCCGGGCTGGCTTTTCCCGCCGCAACAAAGCCCAGGGTAATCAGGCCTGCCCCTGTAATGAAGATGAAAACATCCAGGAGGGCGCCTCCGGCGATCAGGCGTAATTGTTCGCCTAATATTTCCTCATGGATTTTACTCTGGGGAATTTCCCCCAGGGAATCCCGGCCAAACGGCCAGGAAAACAAATTTCGCAGCATGGAAACGCCTCAAAATAAAAACTTGCATAGAATTGGTCTGTAAATCGTACATACAAAAGTCTTGGTCTTATACCGTCGCTATTAGGCCTATGTTAAAGATACATTCGGCGCTGCTGTCAACAATTACCGTCCGCGTCAAAGTGTCAGGACGCCGGTGAAAGCAAAAATACCGGGATATCGCGGGTGGTGCGCCCCTGGTAAACCTGATAATCGGGATACAGTGCAACCAGTTTTGGCCACAACTCAGCCTTGCGTTGCGCCGAGGCAACCGCTGACGTTACGTTGATGACATTGGCCCCAATCTGAATCTGCGCCTTTGGCGTTTTAAGCAGGTTTGCCCCCCATGCAGGAAGCTTATCGGCCCCCCCATAGGAGCCTACGATGGCATAGGTAGAATTGCCCAGATCAAGATACAGCAACGGCGTGGTGCGCTGCTGTCCACTTTTATGCCCCTTTGTGGTTAATAACACAATTGGCGCATTAAGCATCCTGCCGCCTATCCGGCCACCTGATATACGATACAGCCAGACATGCAGTTTGGACATGGAGGTTGCGATGAAATGGCCTATTCCGGCCCCTGTGGGTTTTGGTGGCGCCATAATGATGTCCCCCCTCGAATCACGAGTTTATGATTAGGTCATTGCTTATTGTAAAAATCAAGGTGGAAGTGCGCTATACTGTGGACGTGATTCCGGTTATCTGCTGCCAGTGGCAATTACAGGAGAAAACCATGTTTGATTTAACCGGCAAATGCGCCCTGGTGACCGGCGCGACCGGGGGCATTGGCGGCGCGGTGGCGCGATCGCTGTATGCGCGGGGTGCGACCGTGGGCCTGTCTGGCACACGCGAGCCGGTGCTGCTGGAACTGGCGGCGGAACTGGGCGCGCGCGCGCATGTGCTACCGTGCAATCTGGCTGACGCGGCGGCCGTTGAGGCGCTGCCCAAACAGGCCGAAGCGGCGATGGGGCAGCTTGATATTCTGGTCAATAATGCAGGGCTTACCCGCGACAATCTGTTTATGCGCATGAAGGACGAGGAATGGGATACGGTTCTGGCCGTCAATCTGACTTCTGCTTTCAAGCTCTCGCGCGGGGTATTACGGGGCATGATGAAACGCCGCTGGGGACGAATCATCTCCATTACCTCGGTGGTCGGCGTGACCGGCAATCCGGGACAGGGAAATTATGCCGCCTCCAAGGCTGGCATGATCGGTATGAGCAAAAGCCTGGCCCAGGAAATCGCCAGCCGGGGCATTACCGTCAATTGTGTGGCCCCTGGCATGATCAAGACCGCCATGACCGATGCGCTGGATGATGCGCAGCGTGAGCGGCTACTAAACGCCATTCCCGCAGGTCGGCTTGGCGATAGCGCAGATGTGGCCAATTGTGTATTATTCTTGGCCAGTGCGGAGGCTGGGTATGTCACCGGCCAGACTCTGCATGTCAACGGGGGCATGGCCATGATCTGACGCTGTTTTCAGGCGTTCGGGCAACTGGCGTTGCGCAATAAAGTGTGCTACCTGCACATGCTGAAACTCACATATATAGGCAACCCCGGGATTGGGGATTGGCTGAACGACCGGAAAGGACATTTGAATGAGCGATATCGCCGCTACCGTTAAGAAGATCGTGATTGAGCATTTGGGCGTGGAAGCCGACAAGGTTGTGGACGGCGCAAGCTTTATCGACGATCTGGGCGCCGACAGCCTGGACACGGTTGAACTTGTAATGGCGTTTGAAGAAGCATTCGGTGTCGAAATTCCCGATGATGCAGCCGAAAAAATTCAGACCGTACAGGACGCAATCAATTTCCTGAAATCCGCCAAAGGCTGATATCACGCCGATGAGACGTGTTGTAGTCACCGGCATGGGTATGGTGACGCCCCTCGGCGACGGGGTGGACGTCAACTGGCGGCGATTGCTTGCAGGGCAAAGCGGCGCCGGGCCTATTACCCGCTTTGACGCTTCGCAATATGCGGCGCGCATCGCCTGTGAAGTGCCGCGCGGTGATGGCAGCGATGGCACATTCAACGCCGATGCCTATGTGTCGCCCAAAGAACAGCGCCGCATGGATGATTTTATCATTTACGGCATCGCCGCCGCCAAGCAGGCGATTAAAGATTCGGGCTGGGCCGCCGCCAATGAAGAAGAACGCTGCCGCGCCGGTGTGATGATCGGTTCCGGCATTGGCGGCCTGCCGGGTATTGAACAGGCCTCGCTGGAACTTGCCGAAAAAGGGCCGCGCCGGGTCAGCCCGTTCTTTATCACCGGGCGCCTGATCAATCTGGTCTCCGGCAATGTATCCATCGAGTTTGGCCTCAAGGGACCAAACCATTCGGTGGTGACCGCCTGCGCGTCCGGCTCTCATGCCATTGGCGATGCGGCGCGTCTTATTCAATATGACGATGCCGATGTGATGGTGGCGGGCGGCGCGGAAGCAACCATCTGCCCCATTGGCGTGGCGGGTTTCGCCGCCTGCAAGGCGCTGAGCACCAATTTCAACGATGAACCTGCGCGTGGATCGCGCCCCTATGACAGGGACCGCGATGGCTTCGTCATGGGCGAAGGCGCTGGCATTGTCGTACTGGAAGAGCTGGAGCACGCCAAAAAGCGCGGCGCGAAAATTTACGCCGAAGTCATCGGATATGGGTTGAGCGGTGATGCCTATCATATCACTGCCCCCGAAGAAACCGGCGATGGCGGCTTTCGCGCCATGCAGATGGCGCTGCGCAAGGCCGGAATTTCACCATCGGATATTCAATATGTGAATGCGCATGGCACCTCTACGCCGCTGGGCGATGAAATCGAACTGGGCGCCGTTACGCGACTGTTCGGCAATGCCGCAGCCAGTCTGGTGATGTCATCTACAAAATCCTCAATTGGTCACTTGCTTGGTGCGGCGGGCGCGGTAGAGGCGATTTATTCCATACTCGCCATCCGCGATGGGGTTT
>CAYGDL010000093.1:0-9017 GCA_964348545.1 uncultured Alphaproteobacteria bacterium
CCGCCATTATTTGCGCTCTCTGACATTACGGTCCCCGCTGCCGGGATATGGAAAATGGGCTATCGCGCGAAACGCGCGCCCATCGAAATGCCAAACCACGCATCTATCGCGAACAGTCTGTCCGGGCCGTGTTACACAATGCTGTCGCAGATGGATAAAAAGGGTTAATCTGCGCCCTAAATTCTGGCCGACAGCAACCATCACGAAAGAGCGCAGACAATGGAACCGAATCCCGGGGGAAATGCAATACAGGTGAGCGAAGCCGGATTGATCAAGGATAGCGGCATTGAAACATTTGTTCAGGATGTCATTGAGGCGTCCATGCAACGGCCAATTCTTGTGGACTTCTGGGCGCCCTGGTGCGGCCCCTGTAAACAGCTCACGCCCATTCTGGAAAAAACCGTAAAGGCGGCGGCGGGCCGGGTTGCGCTGGTGAAGGTCAATATTGACGAGAATCAGCAAATTGCCCAGCAATTACGCATCCAGTCGATTCCCGCTGTCTTTGTCTTTGACAAGGGACAGCCGGTGGACGGCTTTGTCGGCAATCAGCCGGAAAGCCAGATTCGCGCAATGATCGAGCGGGTTGCCGGCCCCGGCGGGCCAACACAACTGGATCATCTGCTGGAGGCAGCGGCACAGGCCATCGACGAAAATGATCTGGCCAGCGCCGCCCAGGCCTATGGCCAGGTGTTGCAGGAAGATTCCACCCATCTTGTGGCCATTGCCGGTTTGGCGCGATGTAATCTGCTGGGTGGCAATCTTGAGGGCGCGCGCCAGGTTTTGGCGCTGACCCCGCCAGCGGATCAAAACAATGCCGCGATCGTGGCGGTGCGGGCGGCGCTGGACCTGGCCGAATCATCCCAGAATGTTGGCGATCTGGGGGCGCTGCTGGCGGCGCTGGAAAGCAACCCGGCGGATCATCAGTCACGCTATGATCTGGCCGTTGGACTGGCGGCAAAAGGAAAAAATGAAGACGCCGCCATGCATCTTCTGGAAATTATCCGCAAGGATCGCAAATGGAATGAAGAGGCCGCGCGCAAGCAATTGGTAAGCCTGTTCGAAATACTTGGCCCCGAAGATCCAATAACCCTGGATGCGCGGCGCAAACTGTCCGCGATATTATTTTCCTAATCAGGGATCGACCGGATGCGTCAGCCGCGAAATTATCTTGATATTGCTTCGCTGCCCTTACGCTTTGCGGTCTTTCCGCTGGCGCGCGCTTTGTTGCTGCCAGGCAGCCAATTGCCCCTGAATATTTTTGAGCCGCGTTATCTTGCCATGATTGATGACGCTCTTACCCATGACCGCGTTGTCGGCATGATCCAGCCGCATAGTGAACAGCCCATTGGCGGTGTCCGGGTTGGCTCTGGCGGGCTTGATCGCCCCGAACTATATGGCGTCGGGTGTCTTGGGCGGCTGATTTCCTTCAGCGAAACCGGCGACGGGCGGTATCATATTGTGCTGAACGGGGTCTGCCGGTTTAAGGTGCGTGAGGAATTGCCGGTTACGACGCTGTACCGCCAGGTGGTGGCGGACTTTACGCCCTTTGCGCAAGATCTGACGCCCCAGGATACGGACAGGATCGACCGCCCCGGCCTGCTTGCGGATTTGAAAAATTATCTGGAGCAGCAGAAACTTTCTGCGGACTGGAAGGCCGTCGAAAACACGCCGACCGAGGATTTGGTCAATATGCTGGCCATGAACTGCCCGTTTGAATTATCGGAAAAGCAGGCGCTGCTGGAGGTTCCGGATATTGCGGGACGGGCGGCAACTTTAATGACACTGCTTCAGATGGCGGTGGCGGGAACATCGCCGCCGCAAGATTCAACCCTGCAATAGACCGCATCATATCACAGGACATTTGCCATGCCGGAACATAACCCACCCGCCAGCCATAAGGTTGATCCCAGACTGCTGGAAATATTAGTCTGTCCACTGACCAAATCCGCGCTGGAATTTGATGCGGCGGCGGGTGAATTGATCAGCCGCAAGGCCGGGCTGGCCTATCCGATCCGCGATGGCATTCCCATCATGCTGCCGGATGAAGCGCGCGTTCTGAACGATCCGGGCGCGCCATGAACAGCACACTCCCCTGGCCGGTCGAGGTGAAACTTAAACAGGCTGAAAATCTGCTCGAAATCAGCTTTGATGACGCCAGCATTTTTCGTTTCAGCGCAGAGTTTTTACGGGTGCACAGCCCCAGCGCCGAGGTTAAAGGCCATGGGCCGGGACAGGAAGTCACCGTTGCCGCAAAGCGCAATGTGGCGATCACACGGCTTGACCCGGTCGGCAATTACGCCCTGCGCATTCATTTCGACGATGGACATGATACGGGTCTTTTTAGCTGGGCCTATCTGCATGAAATGGGCCGCGCGCACGATACATTATGGGCCGAATATCTGGGAAAGCTCGCGGCAAAAGGCCTGAGCCGCGACAAGGCCGGTGGTGCCGGGACGCCCGTGCAACAAACGGGTCTGCGCTTTAACGAAGCCTGAGGGCGCGCAAAACCCCGCTGCATAAAAGCGCGCCGATCCACAGGCTTGCCTGCCACCAGCTTTGCCATTGCCCAAAGCTCAGCAGTCCGACACACAGGGCGCTGGCGATGCTGGCTGCGGTCATCGCCCCCGCCATTCGCCCGTCATCCGTGATGATGGATGCCAGTGCGCGCGCCATGGCGAAAATCAGCAGCACCACCAGCAACGCGCCAATGGCCCCCATCTCCAGCCAGACCTGTAATACGCCATTATGAGGGTGCAACGGCAACAGACCGATACCCGGAAAAATGACTTCGCTGCCATCGGGCTGTTCCAGAACGAACTGGGTTTTACCGGCTTCGATATTTCGGGAGGCGTCAAAGCCCCAGCCCAGCAACGGTTTTTCGGCAATTCGCTGTGCGGTAAAATGCCAGATCTCGACGCGATGCTGCCAGGATCCCGGCAATTGATGTTTCTCGATGCCCACCACTTCGGGCCGCGATATCGTGTGGGAAATAAGGGGCATCACGCCGATCAGCAATATGACCATCGCCGCCATCCCGCGTGGCGCGGTTTTCGGGGCATACCAGGTCCATGCAAAGGCCAGCCCCCCCACGCCCATCGCCATCGGCGCCGCCTGCATGGGCAGTGGCGCAATAGTCAGCAAAACCGCAACCGCCATCACACCGGCCAGCCATTTTCCCTTTGCTGGAAACAGGATCACGCAAGCCGCCATCGCGGGCCACACGAAAAGCGCCAACAGGCCCGCCCCACGGCTGATCGCGCCAAAGCCATAGATCAGACGGAACTGTTCCTGTTCCTCGGGTGTTGGAAACCGCGCCTGCATCACGGCCTGCAAGCCGGTGATCCCGGTGATCAGGCGCGCCGATGTGGCCAGTTCAACCCAATAAAAAAGCAGCGCCAGACAAATGCCCAGCGGCAGCAGCCGCATCATCCATTTAAGGATGTCCTCCTTCGCCAGATTGACGGCGGCCATGGCGGCGCTCCCCACCAGCCACAAAATGGCCAGGCGCAACAGCTTGTCTATGGCGACATCGGGCCGCGGCGCCCAGGCCAGGCTGATCACGGCAAGGGCCAGCAATCCGCCCAGCGCCCATCCCAGCGGGCTTTTGGCAAGATCGTAAATGGCGGTTCGCCAGACACCAAACCCGGGCACCGCCAGGGCAATCAGCGCCAGCAGGATTACGGTGCCATTCGCGCCAAATACAAGTATGGGCGCAAAAGCCAGCGCCGCCGCCCACCAAAGCGCGTATCGTGCAGATGTCAGGGGAATAGCGAGATTACTGGAAATGCGAGAATACTTTATCAATAGGGGTACAGCCTACGGTCAGCCAGACCATGCCAGCGCCATTTTTGTCAATTAAATCCATAAGATCATCAAATTTAAGGTCTAGCTTCATGCCCCAGCGCCCCGCATGCTTTCCGGCCCCGTGATTTTACCATCCCGCCATGGTGACATGGATGGAATTTGTGCCATAATAGCAGCTAATGCGCCGCTAATGCGACCAGAACATTGCGGCTTTATCCAGGGAATACTGATTACGGCATGCGCAAATTTCTGCGTCCGAAGATTGGGTTGTCGGGGCGGCTGATGGTGCTGACCATCGCCTTTGTCCTTTTGTCTTCCATATTGATTTATGTCCCTTCGATTGCCTATTTCAGATTGCAATTTCTGAACAACAAGATTGCCGGGGCGCAGATTGCAAGCCTGGCGGTTGAGGCGGCGCAGGATAATACGCTGCCGGTTTATCTGGAGGCGGAACTGCTGGCAAACGCCGATGTGCTGGCGGTTGCCCTGCGGCGCGACAGTGTGCGGTTTTTGATGTTGTCGGGTGACTTGCCGGCCAATATTGACGCGCATTTTGATTTACGCAATGTGGGGCCGCTGGACGCCATCCTTGACGCCTTCACGACATTGCTGGCGGGAGACGGACGCCATATCCGGGCGATGAATGCGCCTGCCCATGGCGGCGGGGATATTATCGACATTGTGCTGCGCGAACGCCCGCTGCGCCACGCGATGATCGACTATTCCTGGAACGTCGCCGGGGTGTCCCTGTTGATCTCAATCATTACCGCAACGCTGATCTATTTGACGCTGCATTCTCAACTGGTGAAACCGATCCGCAAACTGACCGCCAGCATGGTGGGGTTTCGCCAATATCCCGAAGACACGCGGCGCGAAATCAAACCCTCGCACCGGCACGATGAAATTGGCCTGGCGGAACGCGAACTGGCCGGCATGCAGATTGCCGTCCGGCAATCGCTGAAACAAAAAGCCCGCCTGGCGGAACTGGGAACAGCGGTAAGTAAAATCAATCATGATCTGCGCAATATTCTGGCCAGTGTTCAGATGGCGTCGGACCGGCTGCTGACGGTGGATGACCCGTTCGTTCGCCGCCTGACCCCGACTTTGATCACCTCTGTAGGCCGCGCCATTGATTTGTGTACGGACACTTTAACCTATGGCGGCGCGCGTGAAAAACCACCCCGCCGCCTGATGTTTGAACTGTGCCCGCTTGTCGACGAAATTGGCGCTAGCGTCTGTGTGCCGCCCTATGCGCATCTGGGCTTTCAGAATGCGGCGCCTGACGATCTGGAAATTGACGCCGACCCCGATCATATATTCCGGATTCTGCAAAATCTTGCGCGCAATGCGCTACAGGCGATGGGCGACAAGGGAAGCCTGCGCATTGAGGCGCACCGCACCGGTCCGGTTGTCACCATGGATGTAATCGATAATGGTCCGGGCATTTCACAAGAGGCGCGCGAACATCTGTTTGAAGCGTTCGCGGGCAGCACCAGCCCGGGCGGCAGCGGCCTTGGCCTCAGCATTGCGCGCGATCTGACGCGCGCCCATGGCGGGGATTTGCACCTGTTGCGAACCGGCCCGGATGGCACCGCATTTCGCATCGAAATTCCCAATAGCGACGCCACCACCCGCGATTATGTAACCCTGCGCGCCAAGGGCTAATCCCCCAGCGCCACACCCTCGCGGCGTTTGTCGGCACCGCCCTCAAGCATTCCATTGATGCGGCGAATGCCCTGCACACCGCTGAAGGTGGGCTGTATTTCCACTGTGTGACCTAGCGCCGTGAAACGCGGGGCCAGGGCTTCAAGACCTGTTCCCGCTTCCAGTTCCAGCGCGCCATTGCGATTGATCAGGCGTGGTTGATCAATGGCCGCCTGCATGTCCAGGCCCCAATCCAGCAGACCCAGCAGGGTCTGTGCGACATAACCAATAATGCGCGTGCCGCCGGGGGATCCAAGGCTGGCATACAGCGCCCCGTCCTTGTCAAACACCAGCATCGGCGCCATGGATGACAGGGGCCGCTTTCCGGGCGCCGCCGCATTGGCTACCGGGTGGCCTGCCATTTCCGGAACGAATGAAAAATCCGTAAGCTGATTATTCATAAAAAACCCGCCCGCCATGACATGACTGCCGAACGGCGCTTCGACAGAACTGGTCATGGACACGCTGTTGCCCTGCGCATCCATGATCGAGATATGCGAGGTAGAGGCAAACGCGCCATCGGCATTGGGCGCATAATCGATGGCGGCGCGGCGCCGGGGCGCGCCAGCCACAACCGGGGCAGGCTCAGTTGGCCCCAATGTGATGCCTTGCGCGCGCTGCGCAAGATAATGGCGATCCAGCAGACCCTTTACCGGCACGTCGATAAAATCTGTATCCGCCAGATATAGCCCGCGATCCGCATAAGCCAGCCGCCCGGCCTGCGCCAATAAATGCAGCGCCGCAACGGAATCCGGCGCAAGCACGGACATTTCGAAATTTTGCAGCATTCCGAGAATTTGCAGCACCGCAACGCCGCCCGATGTCGGGGGCGGCATGCCGCAAATTTTATACGCCCGGTATGTCCCGCATACTGGCGCGCGCTGTTTGGCCTGATAGCGCGCCAGATCTTCCAGCGACAAGGCGCCGCCCTGCGCCTGTACCGCAGCAACCATCGCCATCGCCAGATCACCGGTGTAAAAAGCCCGTGCGCCATTCGCGGCAATGGCGCGCAGGCTGCGGGCGTAATCGGGATTGCGCAGCAGGGTTCCGGTTGGCAGCGGCTGGATCGGTTCACCGGGCGTAAAATATAATGCCCGCGCCTGCGCGAATTCCGGCAGTTTTGGCATGGCCCCAAGCATCAGCCGCAGCCGCGCAGATACCGCAAAGCCCTGCTCCGCCAGTTTGATGGCTGGCGCAAATAAATCCGCCCATGGAAGTTTTCCATGCTGTTCATGGGCCAGCGCAAGCATGGCGATGACGCCCGGCACGCCCACAGATCGCCCGCCGGTAAAGGCGTCACGAAAACCAGACGGCTGGCCATCAGGTTTCAAAAACCAGTCTGGGGTAACGCCTGCGGGCGCGGTTTCACGCCCGTCATAGGCCGTGGTCTGTTTGTCCGCCTGATCCCAGTGCAGCAGGAACGCGCCGCCCCCAATGCCGGAAGATTGCGGCTCCACCAGCCCCAGAACGGCCTGCACCGCAATGGCCGCATCCACCGCCGAACCGCCCGCGCGCAAAATCTGGCGTCCGGCTTCGGCCGCCAGGGGATGGGCGGCGGCAACCATATGGGTTTTCGCCATGGTGGCGGCGTTCACTGGCTGCGCAAGCCAGATATACGCTGCCATCATCAGGATATGGCGCACCGTCCGCCGCATGTGATCGCCTTTCCCTATCGTCAATTCCTTACCACGCAATAATGCTATATCATGCCGACATGACAATTGCAGTTTCCCAGCCGGGTGTGGTTCCCGGCCCCCTGAACCTGATCAGCGACGTGGACGGCATGCGTGTCGGCAATGCGCAAGATTACGCGGTGCGCAGCGGCGTCAGTATTGTGCTGCCGGAATGGCCCTGTACCGGCGGGGTGGATATTCGCGGCGGCGCGCCCGGCACTCGCGAAACCGATCTGCTCAATCCCACCTGTCTGGTCGATAAAGTTGATGCCGTGGTGTTGTCCGGCGGATCGGTCTATGGCCTGGACGCCGCCAGCGGCGCGACCGCCTGGCTCAGCACCCGGGGCCGGGGATTTCGCATCGGGCCAACCGCGATGGCAGCGCCGATTGTGCCTGCCGCTATTCTGTTTGATCTTTCGAATGGCGGCGACAAGGATTGGGGCATGACACCGCCTTACCGTGCCCTGGGCATTGCCGCCTGTGATGCGGCGGCCCGGGAATTTCTGCTTGGCAATGCCGGGGCGGGATTGGGCGCCAGCGCGGGTATCTACAAAGGCGGCCTGGGCAGCGCCTCGGCCATTCTGAAAGGCGCACTCGACGGCGCGGATTTACAGGTGGGCGCATTGGTCGCCGCCAATCCGTTTGGATCACCGGTGATACCAGGCAGCAGCACCTTTTGGGCCGCGCCCTTTGCCATGAACAATGAACTGGGAATACAGACCGCACAATCCGGCGCGCTGGACCGTGCGCCCATGGCGGGCAGCAAGATGTTTGCAACGCCCGGAAGCAACACCACCATCTGCGTTGTGGCGACCAACGCCATCCTGAGCAAGGCGCAGGCGCAGCGCGTGGCGATCATGGCGCATGACGGCTTTGCCCGCGCCGTGCGTCCAGTGCATACCCCGCTGGATGGCGATGTCATATTCTGTCTGGCCAGTTGCACGGCGGCGCTGACAGAGAACGAACATCTTGGCCTGTCCCTGATTGGCGGCATTGCCGCCGATTGCGTCGCGCGCGCCCTGGCGCGCGGCGTCTATGAGGCCAAAAGCCTGGCCCATATGCGCAGCTACCGCGACATGCACGGACTTTAACGCATATAGACCCGCACTTCGTTGCTGGATACATCGCCGCTGGTGGTCGAGGAAATGCTCAGGCGACCGGCGGGCAGGCCCATATCGGCGATTGAGGCCATCACCGCCTCGGCATTATGGCGGGACTGGGTCTGGCTGCGCCGCATCTGGGTGGGATTGCCCCCCGCCGGCACGACGGAAACCACATCAAAGCGGGCGTCGGGGCGGCTTTCCAGCGCGCGCGTCAGGGCCGAATAGAGCGGCTGTTCATAATCGACGTCGGATTTATCAAAACGAATCACCACCAAGGGCCGACCCGCCAGCCCCAGGCCGGCGCCCGCGCCACCTCCCACGACGGAAAGCCTGGCGGGCGCCACCGCCGCGCCCGACGCCAGGGCTTCGCCAAACATCACACCCTTTTTGATCGCATTGGCCAGCGTGGTGAGACGCGCGCGCTCATTGCCGACATAGCCGGTTTGGCGACCAATATCTTCAGACAGCTCCCCCAGCAGGCGCTGGATCAGCACCAGACTGCGATTGGTTTCATCTTCCAGAATGCCAAGCTGGCGATGATCTTCGTCGATGGCGCCCGCAAGGCCATAGGTCGCGCGTGCGGTTTCCAGCATGAACTCGCCCATGCCGGCATCTTCGGCCACGGCGTTGCTAAGCCCGTTGAGCGCAGAAATGTCGGAACTCAGACGGTCAAGATCGGCCTGCGCCGCATTCCATTGATTGATCACGATGGGATTGCCCGGTGTCGTGCCCA
>CAYGDL010000094.1:0-8986 GCA_964348545.1 uncultured Alphaproteobacteria bacterium
GTTTTCAACGGGTCGTGTTTCTTGTGGATAAGGTAGACAAACCCCTTTTTGAGTCTGGCGCGTCTACCAATTCCGCCACAAGGGCATGGCCTGTCGTGAAGGCAGGCATGCAATGAGCGCGCATCATACGGATGAAGCGGCCCGCGTCAATCGCTTATCAACAGTTCTGGACGATTATACCCGCAATCTGTCATATGTCGTTCCAGATCGAAGCCATTATCTTTTAATTGTAAGAGGTTGCGCATGTTCAGGGGGCTGTATGACTGGACGATGAGACAGGCGGCGGGCAAGCATGCCGCACCCGCGCTTGCTGTTGTTTCATTTGCCGAAAGCTCGTTTTTCCCAATACCGCCCGATGTGATGCTGATCCCCATGGTGCTGGCGCGGCCCGAACGCGCTTGGTGGATCGCCACAATCTGTACGGCTGCATCCGTCATTGGCGGCTTTCTGGGTTATGCGGTCGGGTTTTTTCTGTTCGCCACCCTGGGCCAGATGATCATGGATTTCTATCATTTACAGGAAGCATTTAAGACCTATCAGGGCATGTTTGAGGAATATGGCCTGTGGGTCATTCTGATCAAGGGGCTGACGCCGATCCCTTACAAGCTGATTACAATCGCGTCCGGCGTGTTCAAATTTGATTTTCTGATTTTCACACTTGCCTCCATCGCCACGCGCGGGCTGCGGTTTTTTGGGGTGACGGCGATGCTGTGGAAATTTGGCGCGCCGATCCGCGAGTTCATTGATAAGCGGCTGACTGTGCTGGGATACGGCTTTTTAGGATTGCTGGTGGGTGGCTTCGTTGTGGTAAGGTTCGCACTCTAAACACCTAGCATAAGGCGAAAGCCGTGCCGACAAATCACACTGTATACCGCGAACAGGTTGGCTATCTTACCCAGCAAATTCCTGCAAATGTCGCCATAAACGGCACTGCGGCGCTGCTCATCTCATTCTTGATCTGGGACGAAGCCCAGACGCTGAAGCTGCTATTATGGATATTGGCGCATCTGGCCATTACCAGCATTGTGTTTTTGCGCTATATGCGCGGTCGCAGCCGCCAGGCCTCTGAGCCTGTCAAAAAACCCCCCGAAGCCCGGACCAGCCCCCGCATTCCCCTTGCAGTTATCTGGAGCACGCTTTCAGGTTCAGTCTGGGGCTCCGCCGCGTTTTTTCTGCCCGAGCTTAACCCCACGCTGGGACTGGCCGTCATTATCGTGATGGTCAGCATGGCAAGCGGCGCCTCGTCTACCCTGGCCGCTGTTCCGTTGGCGGCAACGGGTTTTATCCTCGCCGACATGATCCCATTGATCGTTTATCTGTTATCACAACAGACGATGGCATACTCGGTTCTTGGGTTACTGGGCGGAATGTTTTCGCTTGTAATGGTTTCCTCGACGCGCGTCGTTTACGGCCACTTCCTCAAAGCGGCTGAGAACCGCCGTGAATACGCCCTTCTTCTTGATCAAATCCGTGAAGAGCGCCGCGCTGCACAGGAATCTTTCCTGCTAAGCGAGGAACGCTATAGCGATGTGGTGGAAACCATTGGCGATATGATCGTCAATACAGACGCAAAGGGCAAATTTCTGTTTGCCAATCGATCCTGGCGCGCGACGATGGGTTATGACGATGACGATCTTGCATCGCTGACTTTTCTTGATGTCATTGACGATGATTACAAGCCGCTCGTCGAGAGGACAACCGTAAAGATTGCAAAAACACGAGAGCCTGCTACGGCGGAGTTCGTATTCAGGGCCAAGGACGGCCAACTGGTTTGGGTTGAGGCCAATGCCAACCCCGTGTTTGAGAACGGCAGGCTCAGCCGCATTAACGGCATCTTTCGGGATATTTCCCTGCGTAAACAGGCCGAGCGAACCTTGCAGGAGGAACAGGCGCAACTGCAACAGCGCGTGACCAAAGCAACCCGGGATCTGGCCGCAATAAACACGTCTTTGCAACAGGAAGTATCCGAGCGCCGTCAGGCCGAACGTGCCTGGCGCAACAGCGAAGAACAGTTGCGGCTTATTCTCGATTCGACGGTGGAGGCGATATATGGCGTCGATCTTGACGGGCGCTGCACATTCGCCAATCTCGCCTGCGCCCACCTGCTTGGCTATGAAGAACCCGTCGAGATGCTTGGGGCCGATATGCATGCGCTGGCCCATGTGCAATCGGTGTCGTCTTCCGCCGAAGACTGTCCGATATGCGTGGTGCATCGGCGCGATGCACGGGAACATTCTGACGATAAATACTTTACCCGCCGCAATGGCGATCAATTTCCAGTAGAATATTCTGCGGGTTCGATTTTGCGGGACGGATTGCTTGTTGGCGGCGTGGTTGCGTTTCTGGATATTACCCGGCGCCGCGCCGCCGAAGAACAGTTGCGCCAATCACAAAAGATGGAGGCCATTGGTCAACTTACCGGCGGGATTGCCCATGACTTCAATAATCTGCTGGCGATCATTGTTGGCAATCTTGATCTTCTGACATCATGGCGGGATTCAGACGGAAATTCCCTGGATGTGGCCACAAAAAAGCGGGCCGACGCCGCCTTGCACGCGGCTGAGCGCGCCAGCGACCTGACCCAGAGGCTATTGTCATTTTCACGTCAATCAATACTCAGCCCACAGATCATCAACCCGGGCACCATTGTCGAGGACATGAGCGAGATATTACGCAGGGTTCTGGGTAATGATATTGTTTTTGTCCTTCATATGGCGGACCCATTATGGGAGACGAATATTGACCCGTCCCAACTGGAAAACGCCCTGCTGAACCTGTCCATTAACGCGCGGGACGCCATGGCCGACGGGGGAGCACTGACAATTGACATCACCAATGTCAGCCTGGCCCAGCCGCTGCATCTGGCGCGACACACTATACCCGAAGGCGACTATATAAAGCTTACGGTACAGGATACCGGCGCCGGAATTCCAGCCAGCATAATAGACCGGGTGTTTGAACCATTTTTCACAACCAAAAGCGTTGATCAGGGCACCGGCCTGGGACTTAGCATGGTGCATGGATTTGTGGAGCAATCCCACGGATTTATTAATATAGAGAGCGAAACAGGGCGCGGAACCCTGGTCGCCATTTACCTGCCGCGCGCCCCACATGTTGAGACGCCTACAGACGAAAAAGAACCCGCCAGATATAACGGATTCGGGAAATCGGTAAATTTCATGCCGGGCGACGCCTGCATTCTGGTCGTTGAAGACGATCCAGGCGTGCGTAACACCACCGTCGCGCAAATTACCGGCCTTGGGTATAAAGTGCTAACAGCCAGTCATGGCGCCGCCGCGCTTGAGCTATACAAGGCGAACCCCGGCATCAATCTCGTTTATACGGACATTATGATGCCCAATGGGATGAATGGCCCAATGCTGGCGGAGCGTCTCAAAGAGATAAATCCGAATATAAAAGTTCTATTCTGCACGGGATTTGGCGGCGACACGCTGCAAAATTTCGACGCCTCGCGCGCTGCGCTGGTGCTGCAAAAGCCGGTGCGCATTGCTGTTCTTCAGGAAAGGCTGAGAGAGATGCTGGAGGCATGACCGGCGCTCCGCAAAGCAGCGCAAACCGGATATCCGCCGCTATTCAGTTCAGCATCAATATAGCGGTGCTGCTGGGCGCTTATGGATTTGAAATTCTTGGAGGGCTTGCCCCCTGTCAGCTCTGTTACTATCAGCGGGCGCCCTATTTTCTGGCTATATTGGTGTGTGGCGTCGTATGGCTTCGTCCAGCATGGACGCGAAACATTTCTGCGCTACTGATACTGATTTATTTTTCCAGCGCGGCTCTCGGCCTTTACCATGCCGGTGTCGAATGGAAATTCTGGCCGGGTCCGGCAAGTTGCACCGCCATGGGTGGATATAATCTCTCCGTCGAGGAACTGATGGCGCAGATACTGGCGGCGCCGGTGGTGCGCTGCGATGAAATTCCCTGGTCGCTTTTCGGCATCTCCCTTGCAGGGTATAATGCGCTTGTTTCCATGGGGCTGCTGGTGGCGGCGGCCGGTACTTTTATGCAGGCAATAAGGATCCGTAATAATGGCCATGTCTGAGACAGAACACGCACCGCCTGGAGAGACCGTCCGCGCCCGCGCTGCGCGCATGCTGCGGGTGGATCATGCAGGCGAAGTGGCCGCAAAACGTATCTATCAGGGCCAGTTGGCCGTGTTAAAACAGCAGCCCCGGGCGCAGGCCAGTTCGGCATTGATCGAAGAAATGGCTGCCAAAGAAGCCACACATCTCGCGGCTTTTGACCGGATGATCGTGGAACGCCGCGTACGGCCAACAGCACTTGGTCCGCTCTGGGATATTGCGAGCTATGGGCTTGGGGTCGCCAGCGCGTTGCTGGGCGAGCGCGCGGCCATGGCCTGCACCGTGGCGGTGGAGGAAGTTATCTGTGAACATTATCAGCAGCAGATAAAGGATCTTGGTACGGATGATCGTGAATTATCCACGCTGATTGCACAATTTCATGATGATGAAATGGCGCATCGCGAAACAGCGTTGGCCAGCGGAGCGGCGCTGGCGCCCGCCTATCGGCCCATGAGCGAAATCATCAAGGCGGGATGCCGCATCGCCATCAAACTGTCAGAACGGATTTAAGAGAACTCGCGGCGAATGGCGTCAGTGTGCTGGCCAAGCGCCGGTGTGGGGCGTGGCGGCGCGGATGGCCCTGTGATACGGATGGCCGGGGCAATAACTTCCACATCGCCTGATGGCGTCGCCTGTAGCATGGTGCGTAATTGGGGATGGCTCAGCAGATCCGCAACCATATTCAGCCGACCGAAAGCAATATTCGCCGCCTCAAGCCGCGTGGATAATGCAGCAAGCGTAAGCGCGCCAAAAACCTCGTCAATAATCTGATACAGCGCCACACGATTATGGGCGCGCGCCTCATTACTCGCAAAATCAGAATGCGCAGCGATTTCCGGGCGCCGTAAAACCGTGACACAGAAACTTTCCCATTCGCGCGCGCTCTGTATAGCAAGCACGATTTCACCATCGGCGGTATTGAACAGACCATACGGCACGACCTGAGAATGTCCAAAACCAATGCGCGCAGGCGCCTTGCCGGTATAGCGTTGCTGCATCAATGCCGTATTCATCATGTCGGCCAGACCGTCAAACAGCGACACATGAATGGCGCTGCCCTGCCCGGTGCGTCCACGCATTATCAGCGCCTCCAGAATGGCCGCATGGGCGTTCATGCCCGCTGTCAGATCGCAGATCGAAACGCCGACGCGACCGGCTTCTGATGGGCTGCCGGTCAGTGACGCCAAACCGCTTTCCGCCTGTATCAGCAGATCATAGGCCTTCATATTCTGATACGGGCCTTCATAACCATAGCCGCTAATGTCACAGGTAATCAGCCGTGGAAATTCCGCGCGCAACATGGGCGACGCCAGCCCCAGCCGGTCCAGCGCGCCGGGCACAAAATTCTGGATAAACACATCCGCCCTGGCCAGCATGCGTTTTACCAGCGCCCGATCATCGGGGTTTTTCAAATCCAGCACAATCGATTCCGCGCCACGATTCAGCCAGACAAAAAAACTGCACTCACCTTTCGCCACGCTGTCATAATGGCGCGCAAAATCGCCTTCGGCGCGTTCCACCTTGATGACCCGCGCGCCGCCATCGGCAAGGCGCTGGGTGGCATAGGGCGCCGCCACGGCCTGGCCCAGGGATACGACCAATATATCTTCAAGTGCGCGGCGCATTACTTCGTCGCCTCAATAAGAACGCGGCATACCCAGCACGTGCTCGGCCAGAAAAGACAGGATCAGATTGGTCGAAATCGGCGCAATCTGGTAGAGTCGGGTTTCCCGGAATTTGCGCTCGACATCATATTCCTCTGCAAAGCCATAGCCGCCATGGGTTTGCAGGCACATATCCGCGGCCGCCCAGGACGCTTCGGCGGCCAGCATCTTCGCCATATTGGCCTCGGCACCGATATCCCTGCCCTGTTCATAAAGACGTGCGGCTTTTTGCACCATCAGATTGGCGGCTTCGGTCTGCGCATAGGCTTTGGCTATGGGAAACTGGATGCCCTGATTCATCGAGATGGGGCGGCCAAAAACATTGCGCGCATTGGCGTAATCGACCGCCTTTTTAATGAACCAGCGCGCATCGCCAATGGTCTCAGCCCCGATCAGAACCCGTTCCGCGTTCATGCCAGTCAGAATATATTTGAAACCCTGGCCTTCTTCGCCCAGCAGATTTTCCGTCGGGACTTTCAGGTCGTCGAAGAATACCTGCGTGGTGGAATGGTTTACCATGGTGCGGATGGGTTTAATGGTCATGCCATTGCCCACCGCTGTTTGCATATCGACGACAAACACCGACAGGCCGTGGCTGCGCGATTTTGCCTCTTCGCGTGGTGTGGTGCGCGCCAGCAGCAGCATCAGATCGGAATGCTCGGCGCGCGAGGTCCAGATTTTTTGCCCATTGACGATATAATGATCACCCTGGCGGACCGCGCGGGTCTTCAGGCTAAGCGTGTCGGTGCCGTTGGAGGGTTCCGATACGCCAAACGCCTGCAAACGCAATTCACCGGAGGCAATACGCGGCAGCCATTGCGCCTTTTGCGCAGGGCTGCCGTGGCGCAGGATCGTACCCATAATATACATCTGGGCATGGCAGGCCGCGCCATTGCAGCCGGAACGCTGAATTTCCTCCAGCACGGCGGCCGCCGCCGTCAGGCCCAACCCGCTGCCGCCATATTCTTCCGGTATCAGCACCGCCAGATAGCCCGCCTCGGTCAGGGCCTTGACGAAAGCTGTCGGATATTCCCGCTTTTGATCCATCGCACGCCAATATTCGCCGGGAAAATTACTGCATAATGCGGTAACAGATTGGCGAATCTGGGTAATTTGCGGGTCTTCGGCATCATAAGGATGGTCGGCGTTCATCTGTTCTTCCAAAATATTAGCTGATCTGCATGTTTACCGCGAAGTCGCGCACAATCCAAGAGACTGCAACCGATTTAATACGTTCAAAGCATTGGAAAATTGGGCTATATCAATTAAATATGACTTTAAAATGGCTGCGGACCAGTCGATTCGGCGCAAAGGTTCATGTATCGTGGATGAATGGGGGGGCAACATGCCCCGTCAGGACAAAGAAGAAATACCAGCGCGGCGCGACACCAAGGCGCGCCTGATGGATGCTGGCGAACAATTATTTTCGAGGCATGGACTGGAAGCCGTTACGGTGCGCCAGATCAATCGCGCGGCGGGACAGCGCAACACTTCGTCACTGCTGTATCATTTTGGGTCAAAAGAAGGCCTGGTTGAGGCCATTTTCATTGACCGCTTTGCGGGCATCAATGCGCGCCGCCACGCCATGCTGGACGCCATAACACATCCAATGGACGAGGCTGGTATTCCCGCCCTGGCCCGCGCCGCCGTATTGCCGTTTTTTGAACATATGCAGCATCAGGCTGGCGGTACGGATTTTATCCGTTTATTCGCACTGCTGTATAGCGATCCGAAACTACGCATCAGTAATGAGATCTGGCGCGAACATACGTCATCCGCCCGGCGTCTTGCCTCGATGGCGATGAAACAGATGCCACAAATGCCGCGCGAGGCCGCAACACAGCGTGTTGGCCTGGTTGCTACCAGCGTGTTTCACTGGCTGGCCAACTGGCAACAGATGATACGCGGGGAAGTGCGCCTGACCGAGGATGATTATGCCGTACTGAAGGCGCCGCCGGAAAGTTTCGTATGCAATATCATTGATCTGATTGTCGCCGTGGTGAAAGCGCCGCATAGCGGGACGGCGCTGCATCCGTTTACCGAAAACACCCGTGGATCGGAGGCCGTCTGACTTCTATCCGGCGGCCCGTTTTCTTTCCAGGGCATGCAGGCCGGTGCACCAGTCTTCCAGCACCGCAAGGGCGCGGGCCTCGGCGGGGGAATCAAACAGGCGCGTGGTCGAATGCAGTTGACCAGTGGATATTGCGCGCCTGTTTGGAGGACGCCACTATTTCTTAAACTATTACCCCAGTCTGCCAAGCGCGGCCACGGTTTGCGCCGTTTGTTCGATGGGCGCCAGATGACCTGCTTCGGGGATGCTGACCAGTTCGCAATTGGCGATCAGTTTTTTGAATTCCTGCGCATAGCGCGGCACGATCAATTTGTCGCTATCACCCCAGATAAGAACGGTGCGCGCCTTGATGCGGTACAGCCGCTCGCGCAAACCCCGGTCCGGAATCGGGAACAGCAGTTTGCCCGCCATGCCCATTTGGCGCGCATTCTGAATCAAAAACGCCTTGAGGAAGTCAAGATTGGAAAAATCCATTCCCGCCGTCATCATTTTACCGCCCGCCACTGCATCATGAAACAGATAGGCTGGCAGTTCATAGGGCAGCATGGCAAACAGATCAGGGATCGGATGATCTTCCAGCCACAATCCGGCAGGGCAGATCAGGCACAGCCTGTCCACGTCATTGGGCGCAACCGCCGCCATTTCAGCGGCAATCATGCCCCCCATTGAATGCCCCGCAAGGATCGGCTTTTTCAGGCCCAGTGCTTCCACCACATCCCAGGTGTGCAAGGTGACATCCAGCATATCCCGGATTTCAGGACATTCATCGGACGCCCCATAACCCGGCAGCAGCGGCGCACAAACATGATATTTCACCGCCAGCGCATTCAGAAACGGGTCTTCCAGGGTAATGCCCCCCGCTCCATGCAGGAACAGCAGATCGGGGCCGGAACCGCCTTCCAGCACATGGGTTTCGGTATGCCGGGTTTTGATTTTACGCAAATTCATGGCCTATTCTCCTGACACGGTAATACGTGTTTTCAACGCCGCATCCACGGGTGCGGGGGTTGCGCGCTTTGCCAGCGGCTGCGCCCAGAAGCGCGTGTCATTGTCATATTCCGGAAAAATGTTGCGCATTTTCGGCATCACTTTCTCTGCGAACAGCTTGCTGGAATGCATGCATTTGTCTTTTGGCATATCGCCCACATGCA
>CAYGDL010000095.1:0-8835 GCA_964348545.1 uncultured Alphaproteobacteria bacterium
GTCGTCAGCTATGTCCGGGTGAAGGAGGGGGGGGCGGGGTCTTCGTCCGGGGCCTCCGCCGCCCCCGCGCCGCTCAACTCGCGTGATGATATCCAGGGTGATCTATTACCCCCCGGCGGCATACCGGCGACAGGCTCCAATTGAGCGGCGTCCAATAAGTGGAAACGCGCGATCTAGGCATTTCAATACCGGGCCTGCTTCGGCTAAACTGGCGCCATGGATAAAAACACGCCCAAGAGCACTTCTTCCGCATCAGATGGTGATGGCTTGAGCCAGCATGAAAGCGTTCTGATCGCCGCCGGACTTGCCGCTGACGAGGAAATTGACGTGGCGGCCGTTGCCCTGGCGCTGGCCGCGCTGGATTGCCCCGGGTGTGATCTGGCCCCCTATATCGCGCATCTTGACGAAATCGCGACGGCGGTGAAGGCCGGATGCGCCGAGCCTGGGCATATTGATGCGCGCGCGGATATTCTGGCCCTGGTGATCCATCAAAAATTCGGCTATTCGGGTGATCAGGGCAGTTACAATGATATGCAGAACGCCAATCTGATAAAGGTGATTGACCGGCGCAAGGGGCTGCCTGTCGCGCTGGGATTGTTGTACATTGCTGTGGCGCGCCAACAGGGCTGGGCATGCGCGGGCTTAAATTTTCCGGGACATTTTCTGATCCGTCTGGAACTTGGCAGCGCACGGCGCATACTGGACCCGTTCAATGGCGGTGTGAAAATGGAAATTCCGCAATTGCGCAGCCTGTTAAAAGGCATGGCGGGCGATGGCGCGGAATTGCAGCCTGACTATTATCAGCCGGTTGGCAATCGCGACGTGCTGTTGCGGCTTTTGAACAATATCAAGGGACGCGCCCTGCAAAGCAATGATTTTATCCGAAGCGCGGATATTTTACACCGTATGCGGATGATTTCGCCAAAGGCCGCGCATCTCGGCTATGAACATTGCATGGTGCATGCCAGGCTTGGCAATGTGCCTGAAGCACTGGAGGCGATCCATGCCTGTCTTGAATATGCGGAAGATGCGAAACTGCGCCAGCTTGCCGAAATGGCGCAACAGCAATTGCGTCTTAAACTGAATTAATCCGTTAACGGATTAAAGCCTGATGGGAAACAAGCGGACATGAAACTTTCTGTCGCCATCCAGATGGACCCGATCACGGGAATTGACATTAATGGCGACAGCACCTTCGCGCTGGGGTTGGAGGCGCAGGCGCGCGGTCACTCGCTGTTCTATTATATGACTAACAAACTCAGCCTGCGTGAAAGCAGGGTGATTGCAAAAGGCCACGTCCTGCAACTGCGTCGTGAAGCGGGCAATCATTTCACTTTGGGTGTGCTGGAAACCGTGGACCTGTCGCAATTTGACTGTGTGCTGATGCGCCAGGACCCGCCTTTCGATATGCGCTATATCACTGCAACGCATATATTGGAGCATATTCACCCAAAGACGCTGGTGGTGAATGATCCGGGCCATGTGCGCAATGCGCCGGAAAAACTGCTGGTCACAAATTTTCCCTGGCTGATGCCGAAAACCCTGATTACATCGGATGCACAGGAGGTTGCGGCGTTCCGCGAAAAGTACCGCGATATCATTATCAAACCGCTGTATGGCAATGGCGGCGAAGGCGTATTCCGCCTGCGCGAGGGTGATGAGAACATGAATTCTCTGATCGATGTGTTCACGCAGTTTTACCGCGAACCGATGATCGTGCAGGAATATCTGCCCGCCGTGCGCAAGGGCGACAAGCGCATCATTCTGGTGGACGGCGAGGCGGTGGGGGCAATCAACCGCGTGCCCGCCGATGGCGAAACCCGTTCCAACATGCATGTGGGCGGCAGGCCTGAAGCGGTGACGCTGACCGCACGCGATCTGGAAATCTGCGCCGCCATTGGCCCGACATTGCGCGCCAATGGCCTGATATTTGTCGGTATCGATGTGATCGGCGACTATCTGACGGAAATCAACGTCACCTCGCCCACCGGTATTCAGGAAGTGGCGCGTTTCGGAGGCGCAAACATCGCCGCCCTGATCTGGGACGCGATTGAGGCGCGGATCGCTGCGAACCGGAAACTGGCGGACAAATAGCTTGATCCACTAATATTTGTGGAAGTAACTTTGCCCGCCTTGCCGTGATCGGTTTCTATCTCAATTATCTTCTCACGGTAGTCGTTGTCTCTGTCGCTGTCGGCTCCACCTTCGTGGTGGTGGTCCGGGCTGGCTCCACAACTGTAGTAGTTGTCCGGGCTGGCTCCACTACTGTAGTAGTTATCCGGGTTGGCTCCACAACTGTAGTAGTTGTCCGCGTCGGCTCCACCGTCGTGGTGGTGGTCCGGGTTGGCTCCGCAGTCGTGGTAGCTGCTGTCGTTCCGGTTGGCGCTACGGTTGTCGTAACCGTCGTGGTTGGCGACAAGGATTGTGTTGTTACCACGCCAGTTGCCGGTGCTGTTGCGGTTACAGTCAGCGTACGCTGTGCCGGTGACACTGTAGCAGAGTCGAACGCTGCGTCCGCCGTTGGTCTGAGCTGGACAGGATTGTCGCCCGTGCCAGCGACCATGTCCTGCGAGGCGGTCCTGCTGCCCGCATCCGCCACGCCAAGCGAGACAAGAATTTCACCCACGCCCACAGTCGCAAGACGGGAGCCTACAACAGCTTCACCGGATATGGCGGCAGGATTCATATTGTTAAGCGCAGGCGTTGACGTAACTGCGGCGGCATCAAAGGCGGCCGGTGGTGGCGGCGCTGCAGGTGATGGTGGTGTTCCCGCAGAACCGGGCGGCGCTTGCATCGCAGCAGAATTAGCGGGGGGTGGCGCGGAATTGCCATTTGCCGGGGGCGCGTCCGGATCTGGTGGTTGTGAATCGGCCTGACCACCGCCACCCTGCTGGCCATCATCTCCTGAACTGGCCTGAGTGCTTTGTTGCGCGGGCGGGGGTGTTTCCGTCAGCTGCGTCTGTACATGCAGTATCAACCGTGGCGGTGTTTGCACCGCCGGGCCAGGCGCCTGTCCCGGTGATACAAATGCCCCATATCCGGTGCGAAAAATTTGGGTCGTGCCGATATCATTACTGATAGTAATGCCGCCAACTTTCATATCGCCGTCATTATTGGCGCCAGGCCCCAGCAGACCAATAAATTGCGTACCATCAGGTGATTCAGGATCATCTGTTATAAAAAAAGCCGTCCCGCGAACACCGATGGTCGAAGTGGCCGTCCTGATTGCAATATTTTCCGGATTGGTTCTTGCAATCGTACCCGAAATGTAGCGCATTGCGCCTTTGGTCAGGCTGGCGACCATTTCGCCCGTCTGGGTTGTCGGATCATAGATAAATTTATCAATTACCAGATCGCTGCCGGGGCCAATCGTCAGCACGGTTTCGTCCAGCAGCAATATCTGCATGCGCGCGCTTTTTTGGCTTTGAATCCGGTCATTGAGTAACATATCCATGCCGGATGAAATCTGCATCATATCGGGCCGCGCAGCGCCCGAGACCTGCGACTGGCCAACCACGCCCGCAGCGACACCGGCCCTTTGCGCGGCAAGACAAACGGGCGATAATGAAAAGACCCCGACCGTTACAAGCAGTAGCGTACGCTGGATCATAGGCAATCACCCTTACAGGAAAAGCGCCCCCATCCATCCAGATTCGATTGGCGGGGCGGCACCAAAATAGGGTGGTCACATGTTATGTCAAGAAATCTTATATAACATTTAATGCCGGATGAATGCGGCTTGGAGGATGCGGCATTTGCGCATTTGACAGGCCAAAACCGGGAGCGGGTTTAACCCTGTTTCCGGCGTTCAATCTGTTTCCCAGGTATAATCCGGTTATCCGCCCCAATGTGGCAGCCCGATACGGCTTTTTTGTCCGGCCTGACCGATACATGCCGCCAGCGCCATGACCTGGGTCTTTCTCGCCAGCCGTTAGGTGCGCGGTTTGGCCGCCGGGGTGGCGCGAATGGCGGTAATGCTTTCCTGAGTCGTTTATACTTTTTTCGCCTTGCTGAAAAAACCTAATGACATGGCAAATCACCCAAAATATCTAGCGAATTTACTGTATTTTCTGGAGTTTGATGTTAATTATAAGTATAGATAGAATCTTTATACATAAAATACAGCGCCAAACTTGAAGATATATTAAGACATATTTAACCAAATCATTTATTTAATGATTATCACCTCAAATATTGAAATATAAAATTAACTATAATATTTTCAGAACAGTTTTTTCTCGGACTGTTCATGCGTGGACAATAGTTCCAGCAGATTGCCGTCTGGATCGCGGAAATATACCGACTGGCCCCAAACCCCATCGGCGGCGGGGCGCGGCGCTGGCCCTTCGATCACTGTCACACCGTTTTTCTCCAGCATCGCGGCGGCATTGGCAATCGACCCTTCCCAGCGGAAACATAAATCCGCCGATCCCGGCGTTGGCTGGCGCGCATGCGGCGCCGCGGGCGCTTTGGCCTGATGCACATTCATGCGGTTTGCGCCCAACTGCATCGATATCACCGGAATTTTGCCTTCGCGGAATTGCTTCTCCCACAAAATTTCCGCCCCCAGCACATTGCGGTAAAACGCAATGGTCGCGTCCATATCAGCGACGGTAATGGCGTAATGGTCAAAGCCCTTGATCATGTTTGTCTCCCCTATTCAATGATCGCTATTCTGCATATTTTGACACCCGCGTACACCCCTGCCATATTTCAAGTTAGCTATGGGGGCAGATCAAATGCGCAGCGTAATGATTGCAGGTGGCGGCATCGGGGGCTTGAGCGTTGGCATTGCCCTTAGGCGCGCTGGCTTCCAGGTAAAAATATTCGAGCAGGCAGACAAGATATCACCACTTGGAAGCAGTCTTTCATTATTTTCAAACGCCATTGCCTGTTTGCGCAAGCTTGGGATTGCTGATCAGATAGTAGCGCAAGGCTCAGTGATTAACGCAATTCAGATACGCGCCAAGGATAGTGGAAAATTATTAGCCAACGCGCCATTGGACGCACTTCATTCTGAACTTGGCGAGGTGTCAGTGTGTGTTACACGCGCGGTTTTGCATCGTGCATTGCTACATGAATTTGGTGAGTCAAATTTCAACCTGGATGCAAAACTATGTGCATTTGAACCTTTGGCGGATGGGGTGCGCGCGTCCTTCACAAATGGCCGGGTTGAAACCGGAGATATGCTAATAGGTGCGGATGGGCTTAATTCGGCAACGCGCCAGCAATTAATCAATGACGGGCCTCCCCGCTATTCAGGATATGGCGCATGGCTTTGTGTTACCGATTTTCCTCATCAAAAAATTCCTTCTGGAATTGTCTCTGAAACCTGGGGACGAGGAGAACGATTTGGAATTGTTCCTTCAGGGACGGACAAGGTGGCGTGGTTTCTGATTGAGAACCGGGCCGCCCCCTATCCAGCCGGGTTAACTGGCGCAAAGAATGAGCTGCTGGATAAATTACGCGACTGGCCCTCCTTGATGCGGGAATTGGTGGATGCGTCGGCGGATGAGAATATTGTTCGCGTCTCATTCTTTGAGCGGCCGGTACGCAAGAAATGGGGCGCAAATCGGGTGTTATTACTGGGTGACGCCATTCACCCCTTCGTCCCTAATCTGGGACAAGGGGCCTGTCAGGCGATTGAGGACGCTGTAGCACTCGGGGACGCAGCCATGCGCTATCCCGATTTTATGGATATCCAAACGGCGTATGAAGGGGCGCGTTTATCGCGGGCAACAATGATCAGCCGTCAAGCATCGCGCATAAGCATGCCTGCGCAAACTGAAAATCCACTATTTTGCTGGCTACGTGATAGGTTCATTCCGCTTATCCCAACCAGTCTTCATATCCGGCAAGCGCGTCAGTTTATGACTTTGTGAGCCTCATGACTGGGTGTGTGCCCGTTATCGAAAGCGCCACTTCTCCCACAGCCCGCGCGCAATTGCGCAAAAGAGGACGATGCCGGCGCCAAGCGCCAGGAAAAAGCCCATCCATGGTAGCGCCTCACGACAAAATGAAATGAAGAAATCATCCCATACCAAAACATTATCGTACACCCGTTTCAGAACCCAGAAAAGAAGAGTGAACGTGCCAAGCAGTAACAGGCTGAGCAGCGCCAGAGCGACATAGAAATAAGCGCGTGAGAGCCAGACATTGCGGCGATTTTGGGGGGGTTCGAAAGTTCCACCCTCAAGCCAGGGAATGAGGCGATCAATCAGGCGATCCCGGGTTTTCCCATCTGCCTTCCAATAGGAAGTGTGCGCCGTAAACAGCGTGCGTTGGTCGCTCCAGAGCATGTCCTCGCGCACCAGTCCGCCCACGGTATTTTTCCCCGGACAGGGCTCAAAAAGATTGGTTGCACCGGCCACGATGTCCTGCACATCCTGTACGTTGATCCAGTCTACTTTATGTGGAAGCTCCTCACTGTTAACGGGCACGATAGCTGGCCACAAGGCAGCGAATTTGTTCAGCGGGCTACCCATGGTGAGTACACCGCGCAGTCCCGAAAACAGGCGCGCGCGATCAAGCATATCGCGCTCAGCCATCACTTCCAAGGACGCGCCATTATCAAGCCATATCGGCCGGCTCGGCATCATGTTTTCAGGCAAGTATCGATTTTGAGATTTTTTCAGGCTGCCGGGAAGGGCATTCCATTCTTCCTGGCTAAGATAGTTTGGCAGTGAAAGTGCCGTTTCCATCAGCGCGTTGAAGGCGACAACAGTGCCAAGGCTATGGGCAAGCACGTAATAGCCGTCAATTTCTCTGCGTTCAACTTTGGCGGCGATTGCAATAAGTTCACGGATCATCCTGCGGCGAATGGCCACGCGAGATTGCTCATCCAGCACCTCAATCCGTTCGTCATCGCGCTTAAACCAGTCCTGGTAGAGTTTGACATCCCCCAGATAATTGAAAATCAGGTTGCCTATTTTTTGAAGGGGTGGAAGCTTTATCGAAAGGCGTTCCAGAAGGCCATTGAGCAGGCTCACTGTGCCAAGCAGCATCAGAAAGAGCAGCGACACCCCGAAAAGCTGGAGCCGCACTTTAAGTCGCGCATACCACGATATGGTGGCTGGCGGGCACATGGCATGCGCCTCAGGCGGGCCAACCCTCGCACGTGCAAAGAATCTGGCCCCTGCGACGCTTAAAGACCATCCGACCAGCTTAATCCAGTTACAATAAGTATAGGGCATATCGAGGTCAGCCCAATGGACCTCTCGAAAACTTGCCTTGATCTGACCACCGTTTTCGGCCCTCCAATTGATCAGTGTTGGCGCTACGTCAAGCGATTGTTCCAGTGAACCGCGCGTGGCATGGTTTACAGGGCGCATCTCAATTCTGGGCTTGCGGCTATTATTTACAAGCGCCTTATAGAGATTGGCGGCTGTGGATTCGAGATGCTCAAATCGTCCCTGCTCGCCGATCCCATGCACAACAAGGATGGTGATGCGTTCGTTAGACATCTGCTCGTTTTCCCCCATTTGAAACTACTCCATATTTGGGTTCTCGCTTTTTAACAAACGGGAACCAAAGCCTAACGAGATGGTGCTTTTTGATCGCATTGTGCGCTAAAGTTAAACGTCAGTAGGGGGAGCAAAGCATACATGATTGCGCGCGTCTATACAGTGGCGTTCGAAGGGGTGGATACCCGCGAGGTGGATGTGCAGGTGCAGATCGCTTCGGGTCTGCCTGCATTCACTGTGGTTGGGCTGCCTGACAAGGCGGTGGCCGAAAGCCGCGAGCGGGTGCGCGCGGCGCTGGGGGCCATCGGTCTGGCGCTGCCGGCCAAACGCATCACGGTCAATCTGGCCCCCGCCGATCTGCCCAAGGAAGGCAGCCATTTTGATCTGCCGATCGCGATTGCCATTCTGGTGGCGCTTGATGTGCTGCCGCGCGATGAAATGGTGGGCTATACCGCGCTGGGCGAACTGTCGCTGGATGGCAATATCAGTTTCGTGCCGGGCGTGCTGGCGGCCAGCATCGGCGCGGCGGCGGCTGGGCGTGGGCTGATCTGCCCCTCCGAATGCGGGCCGGAGGCGGCGTTTGCATCGGAGGGCGAAATTCTGGCGCCGCGCAGCCTGCTGGCGCTGGTCAATCATTTCAAGGGCACACAGGTGTTGAGCCCACCCAGGCCGCTGATCGTGATGCCACTTGCAGCGGGTGGGGGCCGGTTTGATCTGCGTGACATCAAGGGCCAGGAAACCGCCAAGCGCGCGCTGGAGGTTGCCGCATCTGGCGGGCATAATCTGTTGATGCTGGGGCCACCCGGTTCGGGCAAATCCATGCTGGCGGCGCGCCTGCCCGGCCTGTTGCCGCCGCTTGATCCCGGTGAGGCGCTGGAGGTCAGTATGGTCGCCAGCGTGGCGGGCGAGCTGCGCGGCGGAGCCATCAGCCGCCAGCGGCCGTTTCGCGACCCGCACCATTCCGCCAGTCAGGCGGCGATGGTGGGCGGCGGTATGCGCGCCAAGCCGGGTGAAATATCGCTGGCGCATCTGGGGGTGCTGTTTCTGGATGAACTGCCGGAATTTTCCCGCACGGTGCTGGACAGTTTGCGCCAGCCGCTGGAAACCGGCGAAGCCGTGGTGGCGCGCGCCAATGCCCATGTGCGCTATCCCTCTCGTGTGCAACTGGTTGCGGCGATGAACCCGTGCCGCTGCGGATATTTGTCTGACGCCGAGCGCGCCTGTTCGCGCGCGCCACGCTGCGCGCGCGATTATCAAAGCCGGATTTCCGGGCCGATGTTTGACCGTATTGACATGCATATCGAGGTGCCCGCGGTATCCGCCAGCGATTTGCGCCTGCCGCCGCCCGCTGAGGGCAGTGCCGAGGTCGCGG
>CAYGDL010000096.1:0-8568 GCA_964348545.1 uncultured Alphaproteobacteria bacterium
CGGTGATCATCATGGCGCTGACGCTTTCGATGCTGGCGACGCTGTATCCGGCGTTTCGCGCCGCACAGCTCGATCCCGTCGAAGCATTGCGCTACGAGTGAGCGTCATGGAAATCGCCCTCGAATTACAGAATATTCAGCATGCTTACGCCACGCCGGTGGGGCCGTTGCCGGTTTTGAAGGGCGTTTCACTTTCACTGGCGCGCGGCGAGGTGGTGGGGCTGATAGCGCCATCGGGGGCGGGCAAATCAACCTTGCTGCATATTGCCGGTCTGCTGGAGCGGCCCGAATCAGGGGCGGTTATTCTGAACGGGCGGGATTGTTCAAAACTGAATGACAAGGCGCGCACCCTGGCGCGGCGCCATGAGATTGGTTTTGTCTATCAGTTTCACCATCTGCTGCCGGAATTCAGCGCGCTGGAAAACGCCGCCATGCCGCAGATCATTGCCGGTGCGGATCGCGCAAAAGCCGCCGCGCGTGCGCAGGAATTGCTGGATAAATTAGGTGTCGGCGCGCGCGCCACCCATCGCCCCGCCGAGATGTCGGGTGGCGAGCAGCAGCGGGTCGCCATTGCGCGCGCGTTTGCCAATCGCCCGGCAGTGCTGCTGGCGGATGAGCCGACCGGCAATCTGGATAGCGAGACGGCGGACAAAGTGTTCGACACCCTGGTGGCGGCGACGCGGCATGAGGGGCTGGCGGCGCTGATCGTCACCCATAATCCGGCGCTGGCGGCGCGCATGGACCGGGTCTTGCGGCTCGACAAAGGCGTGGTGGTGGCGGGCTGAGTTTTTACGATATTTGGCGTCTTTATGGGGGAGCGAAAATTATGGTTGACGGCATAAGAACAAATAGTGTACATATATTGAAACTAAGGAGAACGATCATGCATGTATGGGTTAAGGACACGTTGGCTCTGGTTTCGCTTTTTGCTCTGTCCTGGATGGGGATGGTCTGGATCGCGCTGCTTGATTTGACGTAAGGGCGGGGATAGTTGCGCCTGTGGTTTTTTGCCGACGATAGGCGTTGCTATTTTACAACAAACTGCTAGGATTCGTTGCAACATATAGATAACGGGCGCAGGGAGCGTGTGGACACCCGGATGCAAGGCAGCGAAGATAATCCTGGTATATCGCAAAACACCAGAATGACGGATTCTGCCGGGCGCATACGCCGCTTTGTTGAGCGTCACGCGGATACGACCACTAGCGGACGGGTCACATTCGGGCTGGGGCTGGCCGCTGTTCTATCGGTGATCGCAACCTATCTGGCGATTTCGGATTTCGCGCCTTTTGAAACCAGTGCGCAACTGGTGCTTGGATTGTTGCTGCTGGATCTGGTGCTGCTGCTGGCGCTGGCGACGCTGGTGGCATGGCGGCTCGTGGCGTTATGGATGGCGCGGCGCAGCGGCACGGCGGGGTCCCGGCTGCATGTCCGCCTGGTTATTCTGTTCGGCCTTGTGGCGATCACGCCGACTATCATTATGGCGGTATATTCGACGCTGACGATCAATCTTGGATTTCAGGCCTGGTTTGGTGAGCGGGTGTCGCGGGTTATTACGGCTTCGGTGAGTGTCGCCGAGGCCTATGTAGAAGAACACAAGATGATGATCCGCGCCGAAATTCTGGCGATGGGTAACGATGTTAACCGGGCATCACCGGTTTATTATCAGGATCGTGGGGCCTTCGCCAATATCGTCAACCAGCAGGCGCAATTGCGCTCGCTTGCCGATGCCTATGTGCTGACCAGCCGTGGCGAGGTGCTGGCGAAATCGGGCATGAGTTTTTCAGGCGCCTTGACGCCGCCATCGGCGGAATCCATTGCCCGGGCGGCTGAGGGCGATGTCGTGATTCTGGCAAGCGAGCGCGATGCGCAGGTGCGCGCGCTGCTGAAACTGGATCGCTTCGTTGACGCGTATCTGTATGTCAGCCGTTTTGTGGATCCAAGGGTGCTGAATACGGCGATGCAGGCGCATCGGGCGGCCAGTGATTATGCTGCGCTGGAAGGGCAGCGGGGCGGCATTCAGATTGCGTTTGCGCTGATCTATCTGGCGCTGGCCATGCTTGTGCTGCTGGCCGCCATTGCGGTGGGGTTCTGGCTTGCCAACCGGCTTGTGGAGCCGATCAGCCGCCTGGCGATTGCGTCGGAAAGGTTGCGCGACGGCGATCTGACCGCGCGGGTGGAGGATGCCCCCGGCAAGGATGAAATTGCGGCGCTCAGCCGGTCCTTCAACCGGATGGCCGGGCAATTGGAAGGACAGCGTAGTGAGTTGCTGGGCGCGAATTTGCAATTGGATCGCCGACGCCGTTTTACGGAAGCGGTGCTGGGGGGGGTGACGTCCGGCGTCATCGGGCTGGACGCCGACGGCAAGGTAAATCTGGCGAACGGCGCCGCCATGAATTTACTCGATAGCCGCGGCGAAGATCTGGCGGGGCTGAGCCTTGACAGGGTTGTGCCGGAGATGCAGCCCCTGTTGCTGGACGCGCGGGCGTGGCCCGGGCGCATTATCGAAGGCGAGATAAGCCTTGGCGCCGGAGACGTGGCCCGCAATCTGCTGGTGCGCGTGGCGACGGTTGCCGATGCCGGCGAACGCGACGGCGTTGCGCCTGTTGCCGGGGGCGAGGCGGGGCGCGCCGGATTCGTGGTGACGTTTGATGATATTTCCGCGCTGGTGTCAGCGCAACGCACGGCTGCATGGGCGGATGTGGCGCGGCGCATTGCCCATGAAATAAAAAACCCGCTGACCCCTATTCAATTGTCGGCGGAACGGTTGCGCCGTAAATATCGCAACGAAGTGACATCCGATCCGGAAACCTTTGAGCGATGTACAGAAACCATTATCCGGCAGGTGCGCGAAATTGGCCGGATGGTTGATGAATTTTCTTCCTTTGCGCGCATGCCAGCGCCTGTATTGCGTTGTGAAAATCTGTCGGAGATTGTGCGCCAGGTGGTGTTTCAGCAGCAATTGGCGACTCCGCTTGTCCGCATTGGGTTTGTGAGGCCGGAGCAACCGATCAAAATATATTGTGACCGCGCGCAAATCAGCCAGGCGCTGGTCAATATTCTCAAGAACGCCGGCGAGGCCATTGAAGCGCGCAAGGCGGTCAATGACGCTGAAGGCGTGATTGAGGTGCGGTTGTCGACTGACAAAGCGGACCGGATCCTTCTTTCGGTGCTGGATAATGGCTGCGGCCTGCCGCGTGAAATCCGTCCTCGCCTGACGGAGCCCTATGTCACCACCCGCGAAAAAGGCACGGGGCTTGGATTGGCGATTGTTCGAAAAATTTCAGAAGACCATGGCGCGCGAATCAGCTTTCAGGATCTTTCGGAAACCGAACACCGAACAGATCCGGATTTCAGTCATACGGGGGCGCATGTGCAGATTATTTTCCCGCCGCAAGCTTTAAACGATGCTTCGGGCGTGGTGAATGGCGGCGAATCTGGTATGAGTGACGAAATTAGCACGCCATCCATTCCGCATATCCAGACAGGTGCCTGATGTCCCGTGACATACTCATCGTTGATGACGAAGCTGATATTTGCGATTTGATTTCAGGCATTCTGGAAGACGAAGGCTATCACCCCTGCACGGCGGCATGTTCCGACACGGCGCTGGCCGCTATTGCCAGGCGCCGCCCGTCCCTGGTTTTGCTGGATATCTGGCTGGAAGGCTCCAGGCTGGACGGCCTGCAATTGATGGAGCGGCTGCGCCGGGATGATCCGGATTTGCCCGTCGTGGTTATCAGTGGCCATGGCAATGTTGAGGTTGCGGTGTCGGCCATCAAGAATGGCGCGTATGATTTTATCGAGAAGCCGTTTCAGACCGATCATTTGCTGGTGACGATCAGCCGCGCGATTGAATCCGCGCGATTGAAGCAGGAAAACCGTGAATTGCGGATGATTTCCGGCGGTGAAACAATTTTTGCCGGAGAATCCTCCTCCGCCAATCATTTAAGGCAGATTATCGCCAAGGTTGCCATTACGGGCAGCCGTGTACTGATCAGCGGCCCGGCGGGGGCGGGCAAAGAAGTGGTTGCCCGTTTATTGCATCAGCAATCGGCGCGCGCAGCGGGGCCGTTTGTCATTGTAAACGCGGCCAATATGGCGCCGGAACGCATGGAGCGCGAACTGTTTGGCAGCGAGGCGGCGGATGGCGGCCTGCCCATCACGGGATTGTTCGAGCGCGCCCATGGCGGGACTTTATATCTTGACGAAGTCGGCGACATGCCGCTGGAAACGCAGGGTAAAATTTTGCGCATTCTGGTGGATCAGAAATTCGAGCGCATTGGCGGGCGCAGCCAGGTGCAGGTTGATGTCCGCGTCGTGTCGTCATCCGGGATTGATTTGCGCGAGAAGATTTTGCATGGGTCTTTTCGTGAAGATCTGTTTCACCGGCTGAATGTCGTGCCGGTCCGGGTGCCCTCACTGGCGGAACGCCGCGATGACGTTCCGGTTCTGATTGATTATTTTATGCAGCGCCTTTCCACCAGCCTGCGCACACCGATGCGCAAACTTTCAGAGGACGCCATCGCGACCATGCAGACTTATGACTGGCCGGGAAATGTCCGCCAGTTGCGCAATATCATTGAGCGTCTGCTGATCTTCGCGCCGGATGACGCCGAACGCCCCATAACTGCGGATATGCTTCCGGCGGAACTTGGCGCGGCAACGCCGCTTTTGTTGCGCACAGGCGGCGGCGGGTCGAGCGAAGTGGCGATGTCGTTGCCGTTGCGCGAGGCGCGGGAAATGTTCGAACGGGATTATCTGATTGCGCAGATTGAGCGGTTTGGCGGCAATATATCGCGCACTGCGATGTTTATCGGGATGGAGCGTTCTGCGCTGCATCGTAAATTGAAATCATTGGGGGCCTATCCTGGCTCGGCGGCGAATGGGCAGGCTGAAGGGGGGCTTGCTTATGATAAGGAGGATTAATATATGCAGGCATCGGTTGTGACAGATAGGACGCCATTAAAGTCGGTGCCGGAATTTTCCTGGAGTGTGTACCAGCCGTGAAAGTGATCGTTTGTGGCGCCGGACAGGTCGGGTTCAATATCGCCAGGCAGCTTGCGGCGGAGCATAATGACGTTACGGTTATTGATCACAACCAGGATCTAGTTCGAAAAATCGGCGATGTGCTGGATGTTCAGGGCATGTATGGACATGCGTCTGATCCTGATGTGCTGGATCGCGCGGGCGCCTCTGATGCGGATATGATCATTGCGGTGACGCAAAATGATGAAGTGAACATGGTTGCCTGTCAGGTCGCCCATTCGCTTTTCAATCTGCCGATGAAGGTGGCGCGCATTCGGGCACAGAGCTATTTGCGGGCGCAATGGTTAAACCTGTTCAGCCGGGATCACCTGCCGATCGATGTCATCATTTCGCCGGAAGTTGAGGTTGGCCGCGCGGTTTTGCGGCGTCTTGCGATGCCGGGGGCGTTTGAGGCGGCCCCCTTTGCCGATAACCGGGTGATGCTGATCGGGACACTGTTGGAAGAAAACTGCCCGGTGGTGAATACGCCGCTGCGTCAGCTCACCGATCTTTTTCCGGATCTTGAGATCATTATTGCAGGTGTGGCGCGCGCGGGAAAACTGTTTGTGCCGAGCGGGGACGATCAACTGCGCATTGGCGATCAGGTGTTTTTTATCACCGGGTTTGAAAAAGTGCGGCGCGTGCTTGAAATTTTTGGCAATGAGGTAAAGCCAGCGCGCCGGGTTATCATCCTGGGCGCCGGCAATATCGGCATGTTCGTCGCCAGCGAGATGGAGAAGAATCACGCTTCCGTCCGTGTAAAGATCGTCGAGTACAGGAAAGAGCGCGCCGAGGCGGCGGCCGATCAATTGAAGAATACCGTGGTCCTGCACGGCGACGCGCTCGATCTTGACATCCTGCATGAAGCCAACATAGCGGAAGCGGAAACCATTGTTGCGGTAACCGATGATGACGAGGTGAATATTCTTGCATCGGTTCTGGCCAAGCAGGGCGGATGCCAGCGCGCCATTGCGCTGATCAATAATCCTGGTTATGGACCCTTGATGCGTTCGCTTGGCATTGATGTTTTTATTGACCCGCGCGCAATGACTGTATCGAAAATTTTGCAGCATGTCCGGCGCGGCCGGATACGCGGCCTGTACAGCCTGTTTAATGGCGCCGCCGAAGTGCTGGAGGCGGAAGCTCTGGAAACGGCGACGGTGATCGGCAAACCACTGAATGAAGCCGGTATACCGCGCGGTATCATGATTGGCGCCATTGTTCGCGGGGGGCAGGTGATTATCCCGCGCGGCAACACGGTTATTCGCACCGGCGACCGCGTCGTGATCCTGGCGCTTGCGGACATGGTGAAAAAAGTCGAGCAAATGTTCAGGGTCAGCCTTGAATATTTTTAATCATCGACGGTGTGCCGATGCCGCATAGACCGGTTGACCGACCATCGGCGGGAGACGCGCCATGAAGGTTGACGCGGTGCTGGGCGTTTTTGGCTGGTTGCTGGCGGGGCTGAGCCTGGCCATGTTTGTTCCGGCCTTTGCGGGCCTGACCACAGATCATATGGAGCATGCGGCGGTTTTTTTTAATTCCGCGCTGGTGACCGGCTTTTTTGCCGGCGTTCTGATTATCAGCTTGCGGGGCAAGGAGGCGGAACTCACAAAGCGTGGCGGCCTGCTGCTGGTTGTTCTGATCTGGTCTGTCTTGCCGGTTTTTGCAGCCATACCGATTTATTTTTCGGGTGTGATTTTCAGTCCCGGCAAAGCACTGTTTGAGGCGGTTTCCGGACTTACGACGAGCGGGGCCACGGTGATTACACATCTGGATCGCCAGCCGGCGGCGATATTGGTGTGGCGCGCCCTGTTACAGTGGCTGGGCGGCCTGTTCACGGTTATTGCGGCCAGTGGGGTTTTTGTTGCGCTGGGAATTGGCGGCCTGCAATTGCAATATGCGTCGATGCCGCATGGAGATGGGCAGAACCTGTTCGGGCGTTTGCGGCAGGTGTCGCGCGCGCTGCTGAGCATTTATGCGCTGCTGAGCCTGTTCTGTTTTATTGCGTTCTGGATGGCGGGCATGCCGATTTTTGATTCCTTCTGTCATGCGCTTAGCACGATTTCAACGGGTGGTTTCAGCACGCGCGATGCGTCGCTTGGCGCTTTCAATTCTCCATTGATCGAAGCTGTAGCGGTGATCTTCATGATTCTGGGCGCGATGAATCTGGCGCTGCATTGGGCGGCGGCGCATGGCCGTTGGCGCGGCTATGCGCTGGATCCCGAGGCGCGTTATCTTGGGGCGGCGATTCTCGGTACGGTTTTCATGGTTTTTGCGATGCTGGCGCTCAGCGATTACATGACCGGTGTCAGTGTTGCACGGTGGGCGTTTTTCAACGGCATTTCTTTTTTGACGACGACGGGTTACTGGACCGGAAATATCGCCGCCGCGCCTTTGAGTGTCGGGCTTGTTCTTGTTGCCGTACTATTGGTTGGGGGCGCTACAGGTTCGACCAGTGGAGGGTTCAAGGAAATGCGCGTTGGCCTGATTATCCGTCAGGGATGGCTGGAACTTGCGCGTCTGCTGGGCCCCAATGAAGTTTTGCGATTGCGCTATGGCAAGGCGGCGGTGAAGGAATCCCAGATTGCCGCCGTGTGGGTGGTGTTTATTGGGCTTGGCTTTGTGCTTGCGCTGGGCACATTGCTTATAGGGCTGACAGGGCCAAATTTTGAACAGTCCTTTGCGATTGCCGCCGCTGCGATCAGCAATGCGGGACCGGCGGCGGCGCTGTTTTTTGTGGAACCGGTGACGCCCTATGCGTCGCTTTCCGAAGCAACGCGGGCATTGGTAATCATCGGCATGATTGTCGGGCGCATGGAGGTGTTGACGCTGCTGACCGTGCTTAGTCCGGCCTTCTGGCGCGCGTGAGCAGGGGGATAGACGCATGAGCCGCATCGCCTACGTCAATGGACGTTATGTGCCTCTCGATAAAGCGCGGGTGCATGTGGAGGATCGTGGTTTCCAGTTTGCCGATGGCGTGTATGAAGTTTTTCCGATTTATGCGGGACGCATCGTCAATCGCGCCTGGCATATGCAGCGTCTTGTCCAGTCGTTGCAGGCATTGCGCATAGAGTGGCCGGTCGTGCCGGAAGTGCTGGTTGCGATTCTGGCGCAAATATTACGGCGCAACCGGATAATGGCGGGCGGGATGATCTATTTGCAGATCACGCGCGGCGCGGCGCCGCGCAATCATATGTTTCCGGACAGGATGATTCGTCCTACGCTGGTGGTGCTGGCGCGCCCGATTGATATGGCGGCGCGCGCGGAGCAGGCGGCAAAGGGGTTGCGGATCATCAGTGTGCCGGATACCCGCTGGGCCCGGCGGGACATTAAGAGCATCGCCTTGCTAGCGAACATGCTGGCGAAGCAACAGGCGTATGAGGCCGGCGCCGCAGAGGCCCTGTTCGTAAATGATCAGGGAATCGTCACGGAATGCGCCACGTCAACATTCTGGATCCTGCGCGCGGATGGCGTGTTGCAAACCCATCCGCTGGGGCATGATATATTGCCCGGGGTGACGCGGGGGGTGGTTCTGGGG
>CAYGDL010000097.1:0-8555 GCA_964348545.1 uncultured Alphaproteobacteria bacterium
GCTGTTCAACCTGCCGCTCGACAAAATTCCCGCCATGCAGATGGCGGCTGAATAATAGCATTTGCCGCCTGATTTTTCATCCGAGCAGGCGCATTACGCAATCAATCCCGGCGCGATTATCGCCGGGATTGATGAGGCCGGACGTGGCCCCTGGGCGGGGCCGGTGATTGCCGCTGCGGTAATTCTTGATCCGTGCAACATCCCGCCAGGGCTGGATGATTCCAAAAAACTGACGGCTTTGAAGCGCGAGGCGCTGTATGCGCATTTGCAAAGCTGCGCGCAGATTGGTGTGGGGCTGGCCAGCGTCGAAGAAATTGACGCCATGAATATCCTCAACGCCAGTCTGCTGGCCATGGCGCGAGCGGTGGCGGCTTTGCCCGTTGCGCCCTCAATTGCGCTAGTCGATGGCAACCGTGCGCCCGGTCTTGCCTGCAAGGTTGAAACCATCATCGCGGGTGATGCGCATTGCCTTTCCATTGCCGCCGCATCCATCATCGCCAAAGTGACGCGCGACGCGATTATGAATGATCTGGACACGGAATTTCCGGGTTACGGATGGAAAACCAGCCAGGGATACGGAACCAGGGCGCACAGGGATGCGTTGGCCCGTCTGGGCGTAACACCACATCATCGGCGCAGTTTCAAGCCGATACACAAGATGTTGTGCAAGGATGCCTCCATAACCCCTTGATTCTAAAAAGAGATTGACGTGATTCTCCGGGAGTAGCAAACATGGGGTGCGAATCACAAGGGGGCCTGTCCTCCGAAGCCTTGGCGTAGGGGGAACGCAGTCATGGAATTAGGTGTCAGCGCGGCGAATGCGCAATTGGTAAAGCCTGCAAATGCATTACCACTGGACAAGGTGCTGATCGGCGATTGCGTAAGTCTGATGAACGGTCTGCCCGCAAATTCCGTAGACGTCATATTTGCCGATCCGCCATACAATCTTCAGCTTACGAATGAATTGCTGCGGCCCAATCAAAGCCGGGTCGATGGTGTTGTTGAGGCATGGGATAAATTTTCCAGCTTTGCCGCCTATGATACCTTCACCCTGCAATGGCTGAGCGCGGCAAAGCGGGTTTTGAAAAAGACCGGCACCATCTGGTTGATCGGTTCGTATCACAATATTTTTCGCGTCGGGGCGATTCTGCAGGATCTGGATTTCTGGATACTGAACGATATCATGTGGCGCAAAACCAATCCGATGCCAAACTTTCGCGGACGCCGTTTCACCAATGCGCATGAAACCCTGATCTGGGCGGCGCGCGACCCCGGCGTCACAAATTACACCTTCAATTACGACGCCATGAAGGCGCTGAACGAAGGCCTGCAAATGCGCTCCGACTGGCTGCTGCCAATTTGCAGCGGCGACGAACGCCTGAAAAACGAAGCAGGCGACAAGGCGCATCCCACGCAAAAGCCCGAAGCCCTGTTGCATCGCGTGATTCTGGCGTCCACTAAAGAGGGTGATGTCATTCTTGATCCATTTTTTGGGACCGGCACCACGGGCGCGGTGGCGAAACGACTGGGCCGTCACTTCATTGGCATAGAGCGCGAACATGAATATGCCAGCAAGGCCATTGCCCGCATTGCCAAAATTGTGCCGCTATCACCGGACGCGATGGAAATCACCACCAGCAAACGCAACGAGGCGCGCATTCCATTTGGCTGGCTGGTGGAGCGCGGCCTGCTTTCCCCGGGCACAATGCTATGCGACATCTCCCGGCGTTACACCGCCAAGGTGCGCGCCGATGGCACGCTAATTTCCGCCGACGCAAAAGGCTCCATCCATCAGGTCGGCGCCGCCGTACAAGGTGCGCCCGCATGCAATGGCTGGACCTTCTGGCATGTGGAATCAAAGGGTGCGCTGACGCCTATTGATGTGCTGCGGCAAAAACTGCGCAGTGAATTGCATTAAATCCTGAATTGTCATCCTGCCTGAAGATGCAGGATGACAGGGGTGTGGCATTCAGGGGCCGGGAAAAAGCTCGCTTGTCCGGCCAAGCAGGTAATAGGCAATCAGGCCGGTCCATTCCTTGACGGCGTCGTCCAGGCGTTCCAACCGGCCGCCAAAATCCACATTCGTTATGGATTCCAGAAATGGCATGGTCGCATATCCCGCCGGATAGGGCGTGACATTCCAGCCATTTTTGCGAAACAGGCCCACCGCGCGCGGCATATGCGCCGCCGAGGTCACCAGCACCCAGTGTTCGCCCGGCTGCGGCTGCGCAATCTGTTTGCTGAACACGACATTCTCATGCGTGTTGCGGGATTTATCCTCAAACTGAATGCGCCGCAAATCCAGCCCCTGGGCTAAAAAAAACCATCTGGCTATATCGGCTTCCGTCACATTATTGTGCATAGGAAAAACCGCGCCGCCGCTGAACACAAGTTTCGCCTGCGGATGCCGTCTCGCCAGTTCCATAAAGCTGGTGAAACGCCCGGCATATTGATTGAGCACCGGCGCGCCGCGATAGGCGCTGTTGTTGGCGTGAAACGCGCCACTTAAAACGATAATGCCATCGGGCTTGCCAGGATCGCCGGGAACCGGAAACCGCGTTTCAAGCGGATACAGCAGCCAGTTGCCCACCGGCAATACGGATAGAAGAATAAAAACCCCCATAAGTGCCGCCAGCATAATCCTGCCTAGCCGCACCCGTGATGTGAACATTAACAGCGTGGCCCCACATGCGAATAACAGCATCAGATTGCTGGGTTGCACAAGCGCCCATAAAAACTTTGAAAGAAAAAAAGTCACCTGCCCGGACCCTTCATGGAATGATGCACATGCGCCGCAACTTTTTGCATCAACGATGGCAGGGCAAATTCGTTCAGCCTATCCGGCGCCGCCCAAATTCCGTTTACGGATGATGTGCGCGCGCATTTTCCCGTATAGACGGTTAGCTCCAGCCTGAAATGCGTAAACACATGGCGCACCGTTCCCGGCAGGGCGCGCCAAGTGCAACCGGCTGGCGCATATGGCGCAAGTTCGGCCATTTCATCCTGCCATGGCGTGCCGGGAAATTCCATCATGCCGCCCAGCAGGCCCTGTTCCGGACGCCGCCGCAGCAGCACCGCGCCGTCCCTGCGGGTCAGCCAGAATACAGTGCCGGTACGTTTTGGAATTGGCGGCTTTTTCTGCTTTACGGGCAATGTCTCTACAATATCCTGCGCATGCGCCGCGCAGGCTTTTCGCCACGGGCAGCGCACACAATCGGGGGCGCGCGGCGTGCAGATGGTTGCGCCCAAATCCATCATGGCTTGCGCCATATCCCCCGGTCGCGCGCAACCGATCAATCCCAGGCTGCGTTCGCGCAGCATCGGCTTGATGTCGGGCAATGGCGCCGTGATCGCATATAGCCGCGACAGAACCCGCTCTATATTTCCGTCCAGCACCGGGCCTGGCTGATCATAGACAATGGCGGCAATGGCGGCTGCTGTATAGGGGCCAATGCCTGGCAGTGTTTGCAGCAATGCAGAATCAGCCGGAAATTTTCCATTCATCTTTGTACTGATAATATTCGCGCAACGATGCAGATTGCGTGCGCGTGCATAGTAGCCAAGCCCGGCCCATTGTGTCAGAACTTCATCCAGTTGCGCACTGGCCAATGCCTGCACGGTCGGCCAAAGCGAGACGAATTTGTTGAAATAGGCAATAACCGTTGCCGTTCCGGTCTGCTGCAACATGACTTCGCTCAACCATACCCGATAGGGGTCGGTCGTTTCCCCCCGCCTTGACCGCCAGGGAAAATTTCTCTGATGCTGATCATACCAATCCAGTAAACCGGCAGAAAGCCGGGGCGAATGTTGCTGCACCATATTCCCCTATAATCCATTTGCACTTCAGGCGCGCAATCTGCTTGGCAGGCGCACCATAATAAAGGCACATTTCACTGCTTATATGTTGAATGCCATGATCCGCAAAGTGAGCTGATGGCCGGAACTAAAAAACGCAATCTGCAAGAGACGCGCCGTTATGGGCTGCGCCCGCTGGCCAAAGCTGCGGATGCGGTTACCCGGTCGGCTTTCGGGCGTCGCGGTTTCGCGCTAGGGGCCTTGTTGACCCATTGGCCGCAAATTGCCGGGGAACGGCTTGCCGAATATTGCCAGCCGGAAAAACTGCAATTCGCCCAGGGCAAAGGCGATTGCGGCACTTTATGGGTGCGTGTGGATGGCGCAGCCGCCCTGGAGTTTCAGCATATGCAGCCGGTTCTGATCGCCCGGATCAATGCGCAATGTGGCTTTCAGGCGGTGGCGGCCCTGCGCATCATTCAGGGGCCGATTGCCGCTCGTCCGGCCCGGATTACCCCACCCCGTGCGCTTGAACCCGCAGAAAAGCAGGAAGTCGCGCAGGAAGTGGCGCAGATCGATGATCCGGTGCTGCGCGCCGCGCTGCAACGGCTGGGAAGCGGAATTTACCGCCGTAAAAAACCTTGTTGAGTCTGCCCAAAGCCCGGTATAGTCTACCAGATATTGTAGAAGGAGGTCAGATTTGTCCGGTTTAATACGACATTTTGTGGGTGGCCTGGGCTTTTTAGCCTTGGTGAGCGCACTCACCCTTGGCCTGTCTGACGGTCGCGGGCCACAGGCCGCAGAAGAGCAGGCAGCGCCCGCAGCCGCCAACGCGCCGTTCACCGGCGAAATCGTGCTTGGCAAAGCCGATGCGCCGGTCACAATCATCGAATATGCCTCGATGACCTGCCCGCACTGCGCGGCGTTTCACAATAATGTGCTGCCCGCGCTGAAGGAAAAATATATCGATACCGGAAAGGTCAAACTGGCGTTTCGTGAATTCCCGCTGGATGGGGTGGCCTTGCGCGCCTCCATGCTGGCGCGCTGCGGGGGTGAGGCGAAGGCCCATCCGTTTATCGATATATTGTTCAAGCAACAGGCAAGCTGGGCCACGTCCGAGGATCCTATCGGGGCATTGAGCCGGGTGGCGAAGCTGGGCGGCATGAGCCAGAGCGCATTCGACGCCTGTCTGGCCGATGAAGCCCTGATGAAACAGTTGGTCCAAAGCCGTCAGGACGGGTCGGATAAATTCGATATTAAGGGAACCCCCAGCTTTATCATCGATGGAAAAACCCATGACGGCGATATGGATATCGAAGATTTCGATAAATTGCTGCAACCCTTGCTGCCAGACGCTTAACAGCCAGAAACAGGATTAATCACGTGCGGTTTACCCGGCTTCGCCTATCCGGCTTCAAAAGCTTCGTTGAACCAGTGGAATTGCGCATCGAGCCCGGTTTGACCGGCATCGTTGGCCCCAATGGTTGCGGCAAATCCAATCTGGTGGAGGCGCTGGGCTGGGTGATGGGCGAAGGCTCCGCCAAACAGATGCGCGCCAGCGGCATGGATGATGTGATTTTCGCGGGTAGTGCGGGGCGCCCGGCCCGCAATATGGCTGAGGTGGGACTTGTCGTCGATAATAGCAGCCGCACCGCGCCCGCCCATCTGAATGATGCCGATCAGCTTGAAATTACCCGCCGCATCGAACGCGAGGCGGGCTCCATCTATCGCATCAATGGGCGCGACGCGCGCCAGCGCGATGTATCGCTATTGTTTGCCGACGCCGCCAGTGGGCCGCGCTCGACCGCCATCGTCCGGCAAGGGCGCATCGGCGCACTGATCAACGCCAAACCCAAGGAACGCCGCGCGATTCTGGAAGAAGCCGCCGGCATCAGCGGATTGCATTCACGCCGCCACGAAGCGGAGCTGCGCCTGCGCGCGGCGGAAACCAATCTGATCCGCCTCGACGACATCATGGCGCAGATTGAAACCCAGATCGCCGCATTGAAACGCCAGGCGCGTCAGGCGTCACGCTATCGCAATCTGTCGGAACATATTCGCCACGGCGAAGCCCTGCTGTTTCATCTGCGCTGGCAGGAGACCGTGCATGCGGTGTCGCAGGCCGCCGAATTGCTGGAACAGGCCGAAGCCCGGGTTGCCGACGCCACAAGCGACGCCGCCGCCGCCTCAACGGCGCAACTGGAAGCCGCCGAGGCTGTGCCGCCCCTGCGTCAGACCGAAGCCGAGGCCGCCGCCGCCCTGCATCGCCTGTCGGTGGCCCGCGACAGTCTGGAGGCCGAAGGCGCGCGCATTGCGCAACAGACCGCGCGCAGCGAAGCCAGCCTGTCGCAACTGCAACTGGATCAGGTCCGCGAAACCGCGCATGTCAGCGATTCGGACCATGCCCTGCAACAGCTTGAACTGGAACGCCACGATCTCGAAACCGCCGAGGCGGCGCAGCATGGCCGGGGCGATACGTTGCGCGACGCGGTGACACAGGCCGCCGCCGCATTAAAAACCAGCGAATCCGCGCTGGATGCCGCCATGCGCCGTCTTTCCGATCTGATTGCCCAACGCGAAAGCCTGAACCGTGAAGTAACCCAGACCCGGCAGCGCCTTGACCGGCTGACCCAGCAATTGGCGACCGTCACGAATGAGCGCACCCAGTTGCAGGCCGAAATGCCCGCAGCAAAGCAGACGGAAGAAATGGAGCAGCGCACCCTTGAGGCCCGTCAGGCGGTTGCTGCGGGCCGCGAGGCCGTAACCCTTGCGGAAACCCGGCGCGAGGAAACCCAGAAGGCCGAAGCCGCCCTGCGCGAGGTGTATCAATCCGCCCGCACCGCAACCGACAGGCTGGCGGCGGAAGAAAAAGCCCTGACCGAACTGCTGAATGATCGCGGCGGCGATCTGTGGCCGCCGCTGGTGGATGCGCTGCGCGTGACGCCGGGATATGAAACCGCGCTGGGCGCGGCGCTGGGCGATGATCTGGAATATCCCAGCGATGATTCGGCCCCGGTGCATTGGGCGCTGCTGGCGGGCGATGGGCCATTACCGGCGCTGCCCGCAGGCGCGGAGCCGCTGGACCGCTATGTTTCCGGTGCGCCCGCTTTGGCGCGCCGCCTGTCGCAGATCGGCGTGGTGGGGGCAGCCGATGGCATTTTTCTGCGCGCGCAACTCAAACCCGGTCAGCGTCTGGTCAGCATTGAGGGCGCATTGTGGCGCTGGGACGGCTTTACCGCCGCAGCCGATGCGCCCACCGCCGCCGCCAGACGGCTGGAGATGCGCAACCGGCTGGCGGAGGTGACGCTGCGCCGCCAGCAGGCCGATGCGCAAATGCAAACCGCGCGCGAAACTTTCGAACAGGCGGCGAATGCCGCCGCCGCTGCGCGCACCGCCGAAGCGGACAATCGCCGCTATGTCCGGCAAAAGGAAGAAGCGCTTTCCCAGGCGCTGGATGCACAGGCGAAAACCGAGCGTGAAATGCTTAACCGCACCACCCGTCTTGCCGCGCTGGTAGAGGCGCAGGCGCGTATCGAAAATGAATGCGCGGAGGCAGATCGTCACAGCCGAGAAACCGCGCAGGCAATGGGCCTGCTGGAACCCGAAGAACAGCCCCGCGCACTGGTGGCGGGCCTGCGCAGTGAGGTTGATCTGGGCCGTTCCGCGTTAAGCCAGGCGCATGGCGCGCTGGACGCCTTTGCCCGCGAGGCCAGTGCGCGTGCGCAGCGGCTGGAGGTTATTGCGCGCGATCATGGCGCATGGGCCGCGCGCAAACAGGCGGCGTCCCGGCAGTTGGAAGTTCTGGCCGCGCGCGAATCTGAACTGAGCCGTGAGCTGGAAAATCTGCGCGCCCAGCCGCACGAAATGGCCCGGCGCATGCAGGCATTGCTCAACGAAATTGCCGGGGCCGCACAACAGCGCGACGAAGCGGCCAGCGCACTGGCCGCCGCAGAAACCTTGCAGGCCGCGTGTGACAAGGCGGCGCGCGCCGCACAGAACCATCTGGGTGAAATGCGCGAGGCGCGGGTGCGCTGTGAAGCGGCGGCGGGCGCCACGCTGGAACGCGCGAAAGATCTGGCGGACCAGATTATGGAACGCCTGGAATGCGCGCCGGAAGAATGTCTGCGCCTGGCCAATCTTGAAGAAGGCGCGGCGCTGCCGGATGTGGACAGTGTTGAGCGTAACCTTGCGCGCTTCAAACGCGAGCGTGAAAATATGGGCGCGGTCAATCTGCGCGCCGAGGAAGAATCGCGCGAACTGAACGAACGCCTGGAAGGCATGACGCGCGAACGCGCCGATCTCGAAGCCGCCATTGCGCGCCTGCGCCAGGCCATTGGCAGCCTGAACCGTGAGGGCCGCGAACGGCTGCTGAAAGCCTTCACGACCGTCAACGAACAATTTTCGCGCCTGTTCGTGCATCTGTTTGGCGGCGGCACGGCGCACCTTGAACTGATCGAATCCGACGATCCGCTGGAAGCGGGCCTCGAAATTCTCGCCAGCCCGCCGGGCAAGCGCCTGCAATCCATGGGTCTGATGTCGGGCGGTGAACAGGCGCTGACCGCGATGGCGCTGATCTTTGCGGTGTTCCTCACCAACCCGTCGCCGCTGTGCGTACTGGACGAAGTGGACGCGCCGCTGGACGACGCCAATGTGGAGCGTTTCTGCAATCTGCTCGATGAAATGACCCGCTCGACTGAGACCCGCTTTCTGGTCATCACCCACAACAATGTCACCATGTCGCGCATGGACCGCCTGTTCGGCGT
>CAYGDL010000098.1:0-8541 GCA_964348545.1 uncultured Alphaproteobacteria bacterium
GCCTGAAACTGGATGATGCGCGCATCGCCGCCATGGTGCGCAGCCTGGATGAAATCGCCGCCATGCCTAATCCGGTGGGGCAGGTGCTGACCGGCTGGGACAGGCCCAATGGCTTGCATATTGAGCGCGTCAGCGTGCCGCTGGGCGTGATCGGCATCATTTATGAAAGCCGCCCCAATGTGACGGCGGATGCGGCCGCCCTGTGCCTGCGCGCGGGCAATGCGGTGATTTTGCGCGGCGGTTCGGAAAGCTATTATTCCAGCCGCGCCATTCATGACTGTATTGTGGAAGGCCTGAACGCCGCGAAAATTCCCGAAGGCGCGGTGCAGCGGGTGCCGACCATCGACCGTGCCGCAGTGGGTTATATGCTGGGCAATATGACGCAATATATTGACGTGATCGTGCCGCGTGGCGGGCGCAGCCTGACCGAGCGCGTGACGCGCGACGCCCGCGTGCCGGTGATGGGCCATCTGGATGGGCTGGTGCATGTCTATGTGGATGGCAAGGCCGATCTGGAAATGGCGCGCAAAATTGTGCTCAACGCCAAAATGCGCCGCACCGGAATTTGCGGCGCGGCGGAAACCTTGCTGATTGACCGCAGGTGCGCGCCAACGCATCTGCCGGTGCTGGTGGCCGATCTGATCGGGGCTGGCTGCGAAGTGCGCGGTGCAGACGATGTGCAGGCGTTCGATGCGCGCGTCAAACCGGTGGCCGAGGCCGACTGGACGACAGAATATCTCGACGCCATCATTTCTGTGCGTATCGTGGACGGGGTGGACGAAGCCATCGCGCATATTCAGCGCTATGGATCGCAGCATACCGAATCCATCATCACCGATGATACGCCCACGGCGGAGCGTTTCCTGTCGCAGATCGACAGCGCCATTGTCATGCACAATGCCTCGACCCAGTTTGCCGATGGCGGCGAGTTTGGCATGGGGGCCGAGATCGGCATTTCCACCAGCAAGCTGCATGCGCGCGGGCCGGTGGGCGCGGCGCAACTGACCAGCTATAAATATGTGGTGCGCGGATCCGGCCAGACGCGGGCGTAAATGTTGGCACCGGTGAAGCGTGATCATCTTTATCCCGGCATGCGGGTCGGGCTGCTGGGCGGATCGTTCAACCCCGCGCATGATGGGCACCGTCATATCAGCCTGATCGCGCTGAAACGCTTGCAGCTTGACCGGGTCTGGTGGCTGGTCAGCCCGCAGAACCCGCTCAAACCGGCGGCGGGCATGGCCAGCCTTGAAGATCGGGTTCAGGGCGCGCAAAAGATTGCCGACCATCCTCGCATCACCGTCAGCACCATCGAGCAGCGGCTGCGCACGCGCTATACCGTTGATACGCTAGGCGCGTTGCAACACCACTGGCCGGGGGTGCAATTTGTCTGGCTGATGGGCGCCGATAATCTGGCGCAATTGCCGCGCTGGCGAAACTGGAACCAGATCATGCGCCTGATGCCCATGGCGGTTCTGGACCGCCCAGGCAGCGGTATAAAGGCCCTGCACGGCAAGGCGGCGCAACGCTATGCCGTCGCCCGCTTGCCGCTGGCATCGGCCAGCCGCCTGGTCAGCCAGCCCGCCCCGGCCTGGATTTTCATCCCCTGCCGCCTGCACCCGGCCAGCTCCACCGCCATCCGGGCGGGGGCATAAATATATTTACCATGTAATTATTTTGCAAAACTCCCCCATTATCCCTATTCTGCAAGACTTCCCTAACCAAACCTTGAGGAACCCACTGACCCAGGATAGAGCCGTCGCGCACCGTAAAGCCCAACCCAACCCGGAGGAGCTTAAGCGGCTAGTGCTAAATTCACTGGACGACGATAAAGCCGTTGATGTCGTTTCCATTGCGCTGGAAGGAAAATCCAGCATTGCCGATTATCTGGTAATCGCCAGCGGCACATCCTCGCGCCATGTCGGCTCAATTGCCGGACATGTGTCGGAGAAAATCAAACAGGTCTATGGCGACAATTGCCGCGTGGAAGGCCTGCGCCAGGGCGACTGGGTGGTGGTCGATGCGGTGGATGTGATCATTCACGTCTTCCGGCCAGAAGTCCGGGAATTTTATAATCTCGAAAAATTATGGTCGGTGACGATCCCGCCGCAGGGCGAACCGGCATTTGGTCTTCGCGCCGTATAGGTTTTCGCGTGCGCATTTTGATTGCAGCCGTGGGGCGGGGCCAAAAAGCCGCGATAGATGAGGCTGCGGCCGCGAATGCCTATCTGAAACAAGCCGAGCAGTTGGGGGCGCGCCTTGGATTTGGCGCCATGGCGCTGTGCGAAGTCGAGGATCGGAGCAAACGCGCGCCTTCTGAGGGCACCCAGCGTAAACGGCGCGAAGGAGATCTGCTGCTGGCGCAGATCCCGGCTGGCGCAACATTGGTGGCGCTGGATGGCCGGGGCCGCAACCTGTCCAGCGAGAATTTTGCAGGATGGCTGGGGCAGATCAAGGATCAGGGCTGCCGCAACCTTGTGTTCGCCATTGGCGGCGCGGACGGTCTGGCCGATCCCGTCATTGCCCGCGCGCATATGCAATTGTCGCTGGGCGCGATGACCTGGCCGCATATGCTGGCGCGCCTAATGCTGGCGGAACAAATTTACCGTTCGGTAACCATTCTGGTCAATCATCCCTATCATCGCGGTTAGGCCATCGGCGCGTATAATCCTGCCAAGCGGGTGTGGACTTGTTATTGCGCGCACAGTATTTTGTGAAATCCCGTGTGAATCGCGCACGGCAACACAGGTTTTGATTTTTGCGCATTCTCTTAACCCGAGCCTCACTGATTGCGGCCTTGTGTGGGGCCGTGTGGGTTGCGCCGTCATTGGCCCAGACGGATCCGAAAATGGCGGAGGCTGAGCTTAACGCGAAACTGGTGCAGACGGCCTTGCTGATCCAGACCCGGGAACAGGAAGTTCTGGACAGTGAAACCCGGCTGGATGAGTTGAAACTGCGTCGCCGCAGTCAATTGGCCCGCTTTGACAGTCAGCGCGGTGAATTGTCGCATCTGCTGGCCGCCATGCAGCGTCTGGGGCGTCAACCGCCCGCCCTGCTTCTGGTCCGCACGGAGGCCGCCATTGAACATGTGCGCGGGGCAACCTTGCTGGGCGCGGTGATCAAGGACGTTGAGCAGGAAGCGGCGGTTCTGCGAGAGGATTTAGCGGAAATTGAGAAACTGGAAGACCTCATGACCGAGGAGCACGAGCAGCATGTCGCCCAGCTAGCGGAATTACAGGAAGAACAAAAAGCCCTGGGCGCCCTGCTTGTAGAACAGACTGGACAGCAATCCGCGCTGATCGAGGTGGCGGCGGCCACAGCGGACGCGATGGCCCTGCTCGCCAAAAACGCACAGGACATGGGTGAATTACTGAAGCGCCTGGAGAAATCCGCAAACACGGACGCGAAATCGGACAGTTTGCCGCGCCCTAAGCCCAGCGCGCCGAGGCAAGGACTGGTGGAAGATCAGGAGGTTGCATTATTGTCGCCGACGCCCCCGGATCATGCGCAGTCCCCCCGGCCGGTTCGGTTTGGCGCCGCTCAGGGCCTGCTGCCAATCCCCGCGCGCGGCAAGATCGTGGCCAATTTCGGCGCCAGGGACAACACCGGCGCGCCCCGGCGCGGATTGAGCATCCGAACCCGCGAAGACGCCGAAGTCGTGGCGCCTTTTGATGGAAAAATCGTATTTGCCGGGCCTTTTCGCGCCTATGGCCAATTATTGATCATGGAAGCGGGCGAGGGATACCATATATTATTATCTGGCATGTCATTGGTGCATGGCGTCGTTGGGCAGAATGTGACACAAGGGCAGCCGGTTGGGCGCATGGGAACCGGCCCCAAGGGTGACGCTCCAGCGCAATCCTCACTCGCCGGGGGATCGGGCCTGCGCGATTTGTATGTCGAATTCCGCAAGGATGGAAAACCGTTCAACCCCATGCCGTGGTTGAAAGTCAGCGAAAAGAAGGTAAGTGGCTAATGCTCATGACATCACAACGTACAAAACGCCTGCTTGCAGCGGGCGCCATGCTGGCTTTCCTTGTGACACCAGGCGGGGCGGCTTTTGCCGCCAGCGCGGAAACCTATGAACAGCTAAATCTTTTTGGCGATATATTTGAGCGTATTCGCAATGATCATGTGGTGGAATCCAAGGATAATGAACTGGTCGAAGCGGCCATTAACGGCATGCTCGCCTCGCTTGATCCGCATTCAAGTTTTCTGAACGCGGACGCCTATCGCGACATGCAGGTGCAGACCCGGGGTGAATTTGGCGGTCTGGGCATCGAAGTCACCATGGAAAATGGCGTTGTCAAAGTGGTCACGCCGATTGACGACACACCGGCTGCGAAAGCGGGCATTCAGTCCGGCGATTATATTACCCACCTGGACGGCAAACAGGTCATGGGCATGAACCTGCGCGAGGCGGTGGATCTGATGCGCGGACCCGTGGATACGGAGATCAAACTGAGTGTGGTGCGCGAAGGCTTGACCGAGCCATTGGAACTGGTGCTGAAGCGCGCGGTCATTACCGTTCAATCGGTGCGCGCGCACCGCGAAAAAGATATCGTCTATGTGCGCATCACCGCCTTTAACGAACATACCAATGACGGGCTGATTGAAAATGTTGGCAAGCTGAAAAAGGAAATTGGCGCCGGTTTCCAGGGCGTGGTTCTGGACCTGCGCAATAATCCCGGTGGCTTGCTGGATCAGGCCATTGCGGTCAGCGATGCGTTTCTGGAGCGCGGTGAAATTGTTTCCACACGCGGCCGCCGCGTCGACGATATTCAACGCTATAGCGCGGGCAAGGGCGACCTTACCGACGGCAAGCCGGTGATTGTCATTATCAATGGCGGCTCGGCCAGCGCATCAGAAATTGTCGCGGGCGCCTTGCAGGATCATCGCCGCGCCATCGTTTTGGGCACTACCAGCTTCGGCAAGGGCTCGGTGCAAACCATCATTCCACTAAGTGGAAAGGGCGCGTTGCGCATGACGACGGCCCGGTATTTCACCCCCTCGGGACGCTCTATCCAGGCCACGGGCATTGAACCGGACATCAAGGTTGAACAGGCCAAGCTTGAGTTGGTTGAACCCAAACGCCTGCGCAGCGAAGCCGATTTGCCGAGCCACCTTGATGGCGGTGCAAAACCCAAGAACCAACAGGACAAGCCGCAAAGCAAGGACACGCCCGCAACGCCCGAAAAGGCGCCAGGAAAAGTGGCGCCCGGCGGCGCGGGGGAACCTGGAAAAGTTTCCACCGAAGAAACGCCCGCTGCGGATTATCAGCTAAGTTACGCCCTTGATCTGATGCGCGGTATGTCCCTGATGGCGCAGCGCGCCGTGAATTAGTGGTAGAGTGACGTTGAGGCGCAGCATTGGCGCGTAAACCGGTCAAACGCGGGGGGGCGCGCGGTCCCCGGAATGCACCCGCTCTTGAGGGTGACGGCGCCGCCCGTTCCAGCCCAAGCCCGGTGCTGATTGTCATGTTTCTGGTGCTGGCGGTTCTGGGCGCCGTTATCGGCTGGCTGGCGACGGGCGACTTTGAGGCCGCGATACCCAGCGTATCTCTCTCGCTGGATCAGCCAACCGGCGAGCGGGTCGAGGAATTGATGGCCGCCCCCAAACCCGCAGCCGCCATCGCGACGCTACCCAAAGTGAATGCAGCGCCATCCGCGCCCATCAGCCGCCGCACCCTGCCCGTGACAGTTGCGCCGGATGGAAAAATAAGCCTCGCCCCTGCTCCAGACCCGGCTTTGGTCGAGCAGACCACTATCGGGCCGTTGCCGCGTATTGCCGAAGACGGTGCGCAGGCCTGGCATGTTTACGCGCATCCAGCCCCAGCCAATGATGGCCGCCCCAGAATCGCCATTGTCATTACCAGCATGGGTCTGCGTGAAGCGCCAACCCGTCTGGCGGTGCAAAAGCTGCCCGCGCCAGTATCGCTTGCCTTCACGCCCTATGGCGATGGTGTGCAGGAATGGATTTCCCAGGCCCGCGCCGCTGGTCATGAGGTGCTGCTGGAACTGCCCATGGAGCCGTATGGTTATCCGGAAAATGATCCCGGTCCGCAGGCCCTGCTGACCAGCCTTTCTCCGGAGGAAAATACTAATCGGCTGCAATGGCTGCTGTCGCGATTCCCGGGATATGTAGGCGTGATTAATTTTTTTGGCGGCAAATTTTCGGCGTCTGAAATGGCGCTGAGGCCGGTCATGGTCGAATTAAAAGGACGTGGGCTGATGATTGTGGACAATCAATCCGCGTCACGCAGCAAGATATCCACTATCGCCGGGCAGATCAACATGCCCTTTGTTTCCACAACCATGCAGCTTGATGCGGATTTAACGCTAACCGGCATTGATGCGGCGCTTGGCGCGCTGGAACGCAAGGCGGTGTCAGAAAATTTCGCGGCGGCCATCGGCTCACCCCTGCCTTTGACGATTGAGCGGATCAGTCTTTGGGCGGAAAAGCTGCAAGAACGGGGCATCATCCTTGTGCCTGTCACAGCGTTAATTCCAGGAACCGGAAAATGAACGAACTGATGCAATTCACCAGCGACATTTTGCCGGATAAATACCGGCCCTGCGCCGGAATTTTTCTGCTTAACCTGCATGGCCAGGTATTTGCCGGAAGGCGCAATGACATTGAGACGGATAGCACCATCCGTAGGCTGATTGATAGACCATGGCAGTTGCCCCAGGGCGGAATCGATCCCGGCGAAACACCCGCCGTCGCCGCCCTGCGTGAACTTCGCGAAGAGGTTGGAACGGGCAATGCCACCATACTCGCGCAAAGCCGTCAATGGCATTGCTACGACCTGCCGCCGGAGATTGCCGCCATGAAATGGCGGGGAAAATATCGTGGACAGGCGCAGAAATGGTTTTGCCTGCGCTTTGACGGCGCGGATAGCGAGATAAATATAGCCACTGCCCATCCGGAATTTGATGCGTGGCGATGGGTAAGCATTGACGATATCAGCGCATTGGTCGTGTCGTTCAAACGTGATGTTTATGTCCGCATCGTTGAAGAGTTTCGCCCCCATGTGATCGCGCTGCGCCAGACGGCGGGCGTATGAGAATGGAAAAAAACATGAGCAAACCCACAATTTTGATGGTGCATGGGGCGTTTGGCGGTGGCTGGGCATTCGAGAATTTTCAGAATTTTTTCGAGACGCGGGGTTATCGCTGCCTTGCGCCTGACTTGCGCCATCACAGCCCGGCGCCGTCCATCACGCACGCCTCGAAACTGGCGGCGACCAGCCTGCTGGATTATTTACGCGACCTGGAGGCGCTGGTTGCAACGCTTGAGGGTGCATTTGTCCTGATGGGGCATTCCATGGGCGGGCTATTGTGCCAGATGCTGGCGGCGCGCGGGCACGAAGCGGCGGCATTGATATTGCTGGCGCCATCTCCGCCGGCCGGGATTATTCCGGCAAGCTCCATGGAAATGCTGACCGCGTTCGGGATTTTCGCCAGTGGCATGGGCTGGGGGCAGAGCAGCCTGGCGCCCGACCGCCAAACTGCGGCCGAACATGCGCTGTCACATGTGCCGGCCCCACAAAAAAAAGCGATACTGGACCGGCTTTCGCCGGAATCCGGCTATGCGCTGTTTGAAATCATGTGCTGGATGATGGATATGCGTCAGGCCAGCCGCGTCGACGCCGCCAGGGTGACATGCCCGGTTCTGGCAATTGCGGGCGGACATGATTCAATCAATACGCCAGATACTGTGCGCCAGGTTGCCCGGCGTTATGGCGACCAGACCGAGTTTCATTGTGTTGAAAAAGTCAGCCACTGGCTGCTGGATGGTCCGCAATGGCCCGAGATCGCAGAACATTGCGCCGCTTGGCTGGAACGGCTGGCCATAACGGGCCAGGCCATGGCGCGAGAACAGGATAAGTTTAGCCTGACTCATAGCTAGAGTCATTTGTTATCTGATTGAAGTGACCCCCCTCCCAACCTCCCCCTTTCAGGGGGAGGGGATCAAGCGGCGAAATCTATTCAGCAGCATTGATTGATACGAACTGCCCACCGGCATTGTTGATGGTGCGTAGCGCGCGGATACCTTCATCGGCAATGGCGTCGCCAACCGTCCCATCGCCTTCATTGATCAGGCCTTTCAGATCAACCAGCGCCGCATATTTGGGCGCAGTGCGATCCGTAATAATGCCGGCCTTCACCAGGGTTTTTACAAAGGTGCGGAACACGCTGTTGGATTTGTTCAGGCTGTTGCGGCTGATCGAGCTTTGCATCGCTTCGTTGAAGCAATCATTCACCCAGCGCCAGTCGAGGCCGAATTGCGTATAGATGTCCTGTTTGAGTTCCGGGCTGTTCAGATTAGCCAGCAGGCTCTGGAACGTGCTCCAGGCCCAGTCTTCAATCTTGATGCGCTCTTCTTCTGGCAGGCCGGGAATGGTGCGGTCGGCCCAGATCTTGCCAAACTTGTGATGAAACGCTTCATCGGTCATGGTGAACTGAATCATGGTGCGCAGCACCGGGTCATTGGTGTTGCGGAAAATGCTGGCGAAGGTGCCCATCGCCATGCCTTCCAGCA
>CAYGDL010000099.1:0-8497 GCA_964348545.1 uncultured Alphaproteobacteria bacterium
CTGCCTGAATCTCCGCCAGTATAGGTTTGTTGTGATCGGTTACGGATTTCGCGGCCAGCCACGCCGCTTCTTCTGCATCGCGCGCGGCTTCTTCTTCCGGCGTGAAGGGTATTGGGCCGTCCGCTGTCATGTGATGTCTCATGATTTGGCTACTCCGTATAGTCGGAATGTGCCGGAAATATTCCCCGACGACATATAAAAACGAACGCCTGTTAGTGCGGTTGTCTCTGCTGCTACAACCGATGCGTCAATTTTATTCGCGAAGCTTGCTGAAAATCCGGAAGGCCAGCCTCCGTTGAATGTGGCAACTTTGCTTTCGCCAGTAGATGCCGGTCTGTAAATTTTTGCAGTGAATTGCCCCCGTTGAGAAGCCGATCCACCAGCACCGCCATGAAGTACAATAACGCCTGTTCCGGTCATCACCCATGCGGGGGGGTTGGCTCCATTCAAATGATCAGAATAATAAGTTCCGCTATAAGCCCCACCAAGTTTGAATTGCACAATCAGGCTTGAGTCACTGACGCTCGCCCCGACGTTTACCGCCTCTATTACGTACACATCATATGTCGAATCGAATGTAGTTTCGATGTCTGCCGTTGCCGCATCAGTGGCCGTTACCGTCGAAAGATAAATCAGCGAACCGCTCCCAGAAACTTGCGCCGTCCCATCATATTTCACCCGCGACAGCATGAATTGCGTCGTCGTGATCGCCCGCACGATCATCTTGTCGTTTGCTGCGCAGGTGACCGTATTGCCGGACGTTACGCCATCAATCAGCATGTTCGCGCCGGCGGTGAACGGTGCCGCCCCCGCGCAGATCAGAACACGCTCAGCGCCCGCCTGTGGGGCCGCCGGGAAGCCCGTGCAGGTCGTGGTGCCGGTCCAGTCTATCTGATTGCCTAAAGGTGTCCAAATGTCCGCCGTCGTTGCCGCTGATGCAACTGTGACGCGGGCGAAATTAACCGGTGCTGCTGAAATGTTGCCCGATCTAGTAAAATAAAGAGTAATAGCGTCGCCGTTCACGAACGGGCTGGCCGCGCTGCTGCCTATATTCGCAACCGTGATATTCTTATATCCAGACGGGGACGCCAAAGCCGAAACGCTAAATATCAGCCATTTCGTAGCGTCATCACTTTTCACCAACCGGATATAACCTCTCACCGCATTGTCAGAAACATCAAAAACGTCCAGTACCCCGGTATAGGTTTTGGCGTCCGATCCCAGTAAATCAGCCCGGATCACCGTCGCAGTATTTTGCGTCGGCTGATTGAGGCGCAACACGCCATTACCCGGATCGCTGTCTGTGGTGGTGGTGCTGAATGTATACGGGATAGCGACCGCGCCCATACCGCTGCCCGCGTTCAGTACGGCAAACAGCGCGTTCATTTCAGCGGGCATGGCCTCCATAAACGCAACCCATGAAGACATGGCCGAATTGAACGCATCGCCGGTCAGCCCGCGTGAGGGTGTGACGCCTGAATAGGTTGTGATCAATGGTGCTGGCATTAGACAAGACTCGCTATTGAAATGGTGAGAAGGCTTTGCGTGGGATAATCGATCACCGTTTCCCAGCTATTATAGAACCCGAAAGCGATGGCCGATGAATATGGGTCAGCGCCGATATACACAATTGGTGTATCGCGCACGGATTCCAGAAACCTGACAAGCCGGTCCAGATTTATATTATCGACATACACCTGCATATCTTCTGTCCGGCTGAACCCGCGCTTTTTGACCTTCACGATCCCAAACGGGTTTGCTTCCTTGATCGAGTAGCTCTGGATGCCGGTGCGCAGCCCGAACCGGGTGCTGCCAGCCTCAAACAGTTTCCCAATCACGCACTCGCCCAATTTCGGCATCCCTCCAATGTCGGTCAGCGTCACGGCGACAGTTGAATTGAGATACGGTTTTAGGCCGGTTAAAACCACGTCTGAAACACGCACCGGCGGCGCGAAAAACCACGGGTAAAAATCCGTAATGCCGGAGTGCATCACCCCGCTCACGGTTTCATCATAGACCACGCCGGCAACCGCGTCCGTCTGCGTGACATGCACCTCCGCCGCGTCGATATTCAGCAGGGCGACGCCATCGGTTATTCCGGCTGATGAATAGACATTCTCTATCGTGTCCGCATTCACCGTCTGTGATCCCATGCTATCGTCATGCGCGCGCCAACGGTTGGTGCTGTCCACACGCACCCAATGGTTGGGGCTAATCGCGGGCGGGTTGCCAAGGTTTGAACCAACCAGGCTTTCGTAAACATCATGGCGTGTGGCGAAGGCCGTGTGCGTGCCGGATTGCGAACCGCTTGTGACAATGGCCGTCCCGTCGGGATCCGCTGATAGTTTGAATGTATTCGCCGTTGCGTCGCGCGTGAAATAATATCGCCCGGCGACTATCCCCATTGGAAGCGTGCTGGTGGTGGTGAAGTATAGCGGTGTCCCGTCCGGCAAGCCGTGCGCCGTCCATGTGCAAACGGCGGGCGAGGCGATGGTGAATGTCACCGTCGATGTGGGTGAAACAATCTGAACCCGGTCGCCCAGCGCGTAAGTCGCGCCAGCTGCCCATGCCGAATATTCATTTTCCGGCACATTGCTCGACACAAGATGCGTGTCGCCAATCACAAAATGGCCAAGCGGCAGAACGGAGCTTATGCTTTTCATGCCGCTGTCCTCGTTGCTGGAAGGCCATCGCCGTCAAACTTGCGCACCCGCTTGGCTGTATCGGCGCTGCTGACAGCAATCGACACCAGCGCCGCATTGAGTTCCGTGCGCATTGCCTTAATCTCCGCCACAAGCGCGCTGTTATCCAGTATCGCCGCGCTCTGCTGATTGCTGAATATCCGGCTAGGCCCGGTAAACTCAAGTTCCGGCCCGCGCTCGCCCACAATGCGCAGCCCGCCCGGATGAATGCCGCCATGCGCAAACCCGCGCACCTTGACAAGATCGGCATATTCTCCGCCGCGCGTGAAATTCAGCGCAATTTCCTGCAAGGATTGCCCCGCCGCCAGCTGCCCCTTCCAATAAGCCAGCCCCTCCGCATCCGGGGCGCGGCTAGCGCCAAATATCGTCGTGTATAAATCCTCAACCGTGCGGTTGACGCTCGCAAATTCCGGCGACCGGATAATGTTCTGCGCTACGTCAACCGTGCTTTGCCCGCCGGCCAGATCCGCATTGAAATGCAATGCGCCCGCCTGGTCGACGGGGCGCCCCAGCAGTCCTTTAAACAGGCTGTTTACAGGGTCCGCCGCCGCCGCCGCAGCATTAGCTGTCCTGGCCCCGCCCAGCGCATCGGCAAGCGCGCGGATAGCCGCCTCAACACTCATCACCGCTATTGTGGTGCCGCGAATTTCATCAACTTGCGCCTGCGATCCGGTCAAAATGCCATCCAGCCGCGCGATTTCATTATCATAGGCGCGCTGATCCAGATCAATCTGCGCCTGCAACAGAGCCGACTGGCCGGTGGCGCCGCGCTGTTCGCGCTCCGCAATTTCAGCCAGCGACCCAATATCATTCTTGGTGGTGATGAAGTCCCGTTGATAGTCAAGGAACGTGTTGAACAGCCCCTCACTCGGCTTCTGCAACACGCGCAGCACTTCATCAAGCGCCTGTTGATCGGGAAGCCCCGCACCGCTCCGCGCGCCAGCCAGGAAGCCCCGCAACTGCAATTGCGCCTGCAAGCGCGCCGCGCCTTCCTGCCCCGGCGTATCCAGCCCGCCGAGAGCCGAACGCAGACTATTCGCAACCCCCTGAATGCGCTGAATGCTTCTGGTAACATCATCCAGCGCCGCGCGGCTTTCCTTCAGCCGCGCATTGAATGACGCGGTGACAAGATCACGCTCCGCGCCAACGGATTTTTCCACCACGCGCAACGCCGCATCCACACGCCCCGCCGCAATCGATTGCGCGCGCAACGCATTTTCCAGCGCCGCGCTGATCGCCGCACCCGCGCCGCTGGCAAAGCTTTCCTCTATTTTCCGCACTTCGATCTGATAAAGCTTTTCGACATTGGCCAGCGTCACGCCATTATCGTTCGCGGCCTGGGCGCGCAGCCGGTAGCCTTCGATTTCAGCGTCCAGAATCTTTGTGGCGAAGGCGCGCGGGTCGGTTTTCTGCAGCAGCATATCGGCAATTTCAGCCGGGAAGGCGTTTTGCTCGATCACCTGACGGATTGCGTCAAGCGGGTCTTCGCTGCCCGCGATCAGCCCTTTCTGTGCCCCCGTCAGCCCTTCAATGACGCCCTTCGATACCGCATCCTTTACAAGATCGTTCGCATTGCGAATGCCGCCTGCCCCGAACGTGTCGATAAAGCTCGCCAGCCCAGAGCCTGATTGCGCAATGCCCAGACCTTGCGCCAGCGTGTTCAACGCCTGCGCCGCCGCCGATAGCTGCTCGATTACGCCCGCCGTGTCGCCGCCATTGTCGGCCCCTGTGGGGCCAACTGAAAACACGCCGCCGGATTCGATCAGTTGCCCGCCAGCGTTTGGCGGCCCGTTCTTCTTTTTGAAAACCCCGGATAGCCCCGCCAGGCCTGCCAGCAGCCCAACCACAGGAAGCGCCCCCGCAATCGCCTGTCCGGTCCCCACACTAAACAACCCATTGTTCAGCCCAAAATTTATAATGCCCGACTCCACTCCCCGGCCAATCGCTGTTTTACCCAGCAGCGAGCCGCCAATACTTGTCAGCAGGGAACCGCCCGCGCTGCCAGCGGCACCGCCGATTGCGCCGCGCAGCAATCCAGCCCCGGCATCCACAACGAAATCCACGGGTATCTTGATGGCCGCTGTCAGCGCCGCGCGCCGCAGACTGTCGAAGAATATTTTTCCGGCGCTTTCGCCTTCCTCGAAACCGCGCACGATGCTGTCTGTCAGGCTTTCCTTGATCTGATCTGTGAACTTTTCCCATTCGCGCGCAGAATCCTCAGCGGCCTTCTTTGCCGCCTCTATGCCGTTCAGCTGTTCAATCTTCGCCCTGATCTGCGCCTCGACACCCTTATCCAGCGTGTCGTTTATTTTCAGGCCGAGCAGATCGCGCGCCTTATCGATCTCCAGCGCGATCCGCCGTTCATCCGCCGACATACCGGCAAGCTCAACTTCTCGTTCAAGGCCGCGCAGGAAATCAGGCATCAGCGCCGCCCTCTCGGCGTCCTTCTTGCGAAGTTCGGAATTGTGCTGCGCGCTTTTCAGCAAATAATCAAGTTCATCGTCCCATTGCTTCCTGAGCGCGTCACCGCGTTTTTTTGATTCATCGGCGGCTTTTTTCGCGGCATCTTCTGTGTTTTTTATTTGCGCGGGCGAATCCTCATCCACTATCCGTACAAGAGGCTTCTCAAGTTTTGATAATTCTTTCAGACGCGCTTCAACCTTGATCAATTCATTGTCGAGTTCCGCGAGCTTTTCGAGGTTCGCAGTCAGTCCAATGCCGCGATTGCCTTTTGCGGTAAATGGGCCGGTTGTTAGCTTTTCAAGACCGGCGATTTCTTCCCGCAAACTCTTCTGCCTGCTTTGCAGGTCGAACTTGCCGAGATTTTCAATATCCCGGAATTGCGCGATGAACTCGCGGAATCCCAACGCCAAGCTGGCGGCCAATTCCGCAACGTCCAGCAGCACGGGCGCAAAGCCGGAAAATGCCGTTTTCAGATTAATGTCGATGGCTTGCTGCATGATATCTATTTCATCGTTCAGCTTGCCCATGTCTGAAACGACATTGGCGCCGACGACAAGCCCAAGCTCGCGCGCGCGCTCCGCCATTCGGTCGATTGCAGCGGAGCCACCGTCAAGCGTTTCAATTAATTTGCTGCCGCCCCTGCCGAAAAGCCCTTCGGATGCGCCAATCTTTTCCGCCTGCGTTCCAAGGCCCGCAACGCCATCGGCCATTTGCCGGAATAATTCATCCGGCGAAAGTGTGCGCAATTCATCCAGCGTGATTCCGACGCGGGCGAATTGCTGAATAAGTTCTTTCGATCCCTGGTTGGCCTTATCCTGATTGCGCACCAGTTTCGCCAGCGCATTATCCAGCGCGTCTATGCCGACGCCGGACAATGTTGCCGCAACACGCAATTCCTGTAGCGTCTCAACCCCGACGCCAACCCGCTTGGCGGATTCGCCCAGCGCGTCAAACGCAACCGCCGCCTCGCGGGCCTTGCTGAATGCGAAGGCCAAACTTGCGCCAATGGCCCCAATGCCAACAGCCGCCGCCGTTCCGATAGGCCCAAGCCCCTGCAACAGCCCGCCGATGACCGGCACTCGCCCGGCCATGGATTGGAAGGAGCTGTTTAGAGAATCAACCGCGCTTTGTGTTTTCTTGAAACCCTGCCCGGACGATTCGGCTTTTTTCGCGGCCTTATCAAGGCGCGCGGCCATGTCTTCACCGGCCTTGCCCATGCCTTCCAGCCCCTTGAGGAACCTGTCGGCCTCCTCCAGGGAAAATTTCAGTGAGACGGTCCTTGCCATTAGTCGTCCTGTTTAGCGGATATATTCATATACAAAGCGTCGAGTTCGCGGATCGCGCGTATTTCCCACGGATGCGGGCGGCAGCCGGTCAGCCGCGCCCATGCGTCAATCTCTGAATAGGATATTGGATTTGCTCCGAACCCGGATGAAGTGCGGGCCTGTGAAAGCCCGGTAAACCATCCCCAGATATGCAGAGCGCCATCTGGCGGGCCATGCCCCGCATCCTCCGGCAACTTTCCGGCGGCGCGAAGATGGTCTCTGACAGTGCGCCCATCTTTTCCAACGGGGCGCGATAGTTCGAATTGATGTTTCGCCCAGTCTTTTAGTTCAGAGACGAGGCTTTCATAAAATTTTGCCGCTCGTTAACGAACGCCTCAACCTGTTCGCGAATCCAGCGGAACCGCCCGTAAACCATCTTGGCGTTTTTCGGCGCGAACGCCAGCGTCTCGCCGCCCATGCGCATATTCGTCCAGCCTTTTGTGCAGGCGGTAAGAATTTCAATCGCGGCGTCATCAATATCGTCTGCGGAAAAAGTTCCGCCCTGGCGTTTTTTGAGATTGCGGTCCAGCAGCGCGCGTTCGGCCTTTCGTCTTTCCTCGCTGTCCGCGCCAATCAGGCTGATCGTCACAGGCGCGCCTGCAACCAGCAGCGGCCCGCCGTCATGCGGGTTTTTCAGCACCAGCTCCGCACCCCCGTCCGCCATCGCGGCGAGATCGAAATTTTCAAGATCAAAGTCGTCCATATTTTTAGATTCCTTTTTTTGCTTTCTCATGTTTAAGCGTCCGAGTCCTGCATGATGATGGTTGACACGTCGAAGCCCGCCGCCGCGCCGGTGTTGATCAGCGCCTGGAATGGCTGCGTCACGATCACCCCGCCGCTGGCGCCAACGGACTTGCTCGATCCGGTGAATTTGATTTTCGGCAAGTGGATCGAAATGAAACTTTCCGGCGCGGCTTCCGCCTCGGTCAGTTTCAGCATCACCGAAAGCGCGTCTTCGTTGATGAAATTGTTCAGCAGCAATTCATTTTCCAGATAAAATGACAGATTGCCGGTCACGTTCAGAACGCCCGTGAACACGTCCGGCACAATGTTTTTCCCAACGACGCCCTCGCTCGATCCGCCTATATTGATACTGAGATCGAAGCCCGTAATAACGGCCTGATCCGTGCCGCCGACGCGCAACGTGCCGTTCGGGCTGGCCAGCACGCCGGTTGACGTGACGCCGGTTGGCGAGGTGAAATATGGCGCGCTGCCCGCCGTGAGAACCACGCCGTCCTGGCCCATTACGGTAAACCCCGCCGTGGCGATTCCGTTCGGCGCCATGCCGAGCGCGCAGGCGATGAACCGGCAACCGAGGAACTGCTCGCTCAGATCGATATCCGCGTGGTTCTGCTCGATGGTGAACGAGCGGTTCACGCGCGCGGCGCGCGTACTGGGCGCGAACACTTTCTTGCCGGTGACCGTGACAGACGCCGTGGCATCCGGCGTGGCGTTCAGCACCAGCGTTTCCGCCACCGTGATTGTGCTCGCCGTCAAAGCGGTAATGCGCAGGTTCTTGTCATTGTTGGCGGCGTCCGCAAGGTTGAGGCCGCGCACAATATCGCCGACCCGGAAACCGTCGGTGATCCAGCTGCCAGCGCCCGCACGCACGATGGTTGACGCGGTGGTGGTCAGTTCATTGCCGGCCGACGCGCTGAACGTCGCGCCAGTCGCCAGTGTGCCGCGTAACAGAGCCTGAAACCAGTCCTTGTAGGTGGCGCAGGAAAGCTCGCCGCTGATGTCGCCGCCGACGCGCCGCACCCCATGCCGCAGATCGGAAGTCTGGCCGTGCTCGGCAATTTCCGCCGACGCGAAGCTGTCTTTTGTCAGCGCCAGTGTCGATCCGACACGCCGGATGGCCTGCGCGCCAGACGCGCCTGCAGCCGTTCCGAACGTGGTTTCTGCTTTGTAGACAATATCGACATTCGCCTGGTTTTGAATCGCCATGGCCGGGTGCTCCTATGATGTGAGAGAGAGGTTCAGGCTTGCTGGATGATGCGCTTTGCG
>CAYGDL010000100.1:0-8460 GCA_964348545.1 uncultured Alphaproteobacteria bacterium
GCAAGGCGATTGGCCTGTCGCTGGCGGCGAACTATCAGTCGCGCTGGACGGGTTCCATGAGCTGGACCGCAAACTTCGGTCCCGATGCGCCGCTCGATGACCGCGACTTCGCCTCGATCAACATCGCCTACGCGTTCTAGAGTGGGATGATTTTTAAATAAATCCCGCTATATTCACGATCTGTCACCCCGGGTAATTCCGGGGTGATTTTTTTTGGCGTAATTCAAAGTCAGACATTATGCCCCTGGCATCGTCACGAATAATAAGAGCCGTTGTTTTATACCTTCAGTTTCCAGCGGTCCCTGTTGCGCACGACGCGCGCGATGGTGGGATCCATGAAATGCGCGGTCATCAGATAGGTGTCGGTGTCGCAGATCCTGTTGATGATCTTGCGCCGCGAGGCTTCTGATCCGGCGGCGTCGGAACAAAACGCCGTGCTCCATTCCGGATAGGCGATCTGGATCGGGTGATGGATGGCGTCGCCGGTGAATATGGCGCTACCGCCACCGCTGGACAGATTGATGCAGACAGAACCCGGTGTGTGGCCTGGCGTGGGTTCCAGCCAGATCGTGTCGTCAATGGCGAAATCGCTTTTCACCAGATCGGCGCGGCCCGCCTCAACCACGGGCAGCACGCTATCCTCAAACGATCCGTCCATGGCGTGGCCGTCCTTGTCATTCAGCCAATGCTCATATTCCGTTTTGGCGAAAATATAGCGCGCATTGGGAAAGGTCGGAACCCAGCGGCCATTTTCAAGCTTTGTGTTCCAGCCGACATGATCAAAATGCAGATGGGTGCACATGACATAATGGATTTCTTCGGGCTTCGCGCCCAGCGCCGCGATCTTCGCCAGATAATCGGAATTCATCATGTTCCAGGCGGGCAGACTGTTGCGTTGTTTGTGATTGCCGACGCAGGTGTCGACCAGAATATTATGTTTGGGGGTGCGGATCAGGAATGTGTGCAGGCTGGCCTGCAGAACGCCTTTTTTCATTTTGTCTTTGGGCAGCAGAAAATGCGGCTCCAGCCAGTCGCGCTCGCCTTCGATGGCGTCCCAGGAACGGCCCGGCCAGAAGCTGGCCACATCGAACAGATTACCGGCCCATTCCTGCACCCTGTCCACGGTGACATTGCCGATTTTCAGCGTCTTCATTGCGTCCTCCCATGCTTTTATTATTATGCGGAGCGTAACCCCTCGCGCGTCACTTGCCCATCGGTTTCATTCAGCCCGCGTTCCAGCCGGTCGAACATCAGATCAATTTCTTCTTCAGTTATGATCAGCGGCGGGCACAGCGCGAGAGCGTCGCCAATGGCGCGCACGATCAGCCCGTTGGCCTGCGCCCATTTCTGCCCCATCAGGCCGACCCCCTGCGCAGGCTTGAAGGCGCGTTTCGCAGGTTTGTCCGCCACCAGTTCCATCGCGCCGATCAGGCCCACGCCGCGCGTCTCGCCCACCAGCGGATGATCGCCAAGTTTTTTCAAACGCTTTTGAAACAGCGGCATGACGCGGCGCACGCGGCCCACAATGTCCATGCGCTCATACAGTTCCAGCGTCTTCAGCGCCACGGCGCAGCCCAGCGGATGCCCGGTATAGGTAAAGCCATGGCCGAAATTGCCATTGCGGCGGCTGCCTTCGGCAATCGCTTCATCCATGAATTCCGGCAGGATCACCGCGCCGATCGGCACATAGGCCGATGACAGCGCCTTGGCCAGCGACATACTGGTAGGCCGCAGGCCATAGGTTTCAGCCCCGAACATATTGCCGGTGCGCGCAAAGCCGGTAATCACTTCATCATCGATAAACAGAATGTCATATTTATCCAGCACCGCCTGGATTTTCTGGAAATAATCCGCAGGCGGAATTAACACGCCCGCCGCCCCCATGACCGGTTCTGCAATAAAGGCGGCAATCGTATCCGGCCCCTCTCGCTGGATCATGGCGTCCAGATTAGTCGCCAACCTTGTGGTGAATTCGCTTTCCGATTCGCCGTCTTTGGCAAAGCGGTAATAATGCGGGCAATCCGTATGCAGAATATTTGCAATCGGCAGATCCCAGTCGGCATGCAGATGCGGCAGGCCGGTCAGGCTGGCGGTGGCCACCGTCACCCCGTGATAGGCCTTGATGCGGCTGATGATCTTTTTCTTTTGCGGACGGCCGATAATATTATTGTAATACCAGACCAGTTTTACCTGGGTGTCATTGGCCTCGGAGCCGGAACCGCAGAACGACACCTTGCCCGCCTTGAACGGCATCATCGCCTTGAGTTTTTCGGCCAGTTCAATCGCGCTCTCATGCCCCTTGCCGCCAAATACATGATAGAATGGCAATTTGATCATTTGCGCCGTGGCGGCCTCGATCAGCTCTTTTTCATTGAAGCCCAGCGAGGTACACCACAGCCCCGCCATGCCTTCGATATAGCCATTGCCGTCACGATCAAACACATACACCCCTTCGCCGCGATCAATCAGAAACGGTCCTGCCTGCGGGAAACTGGCCATATTGGTATAGGGATGCAGCACACTGGCAACATCGCGCGCTTCAAGGGAGTTGGGTATGATGGGCATGATGGGCTCCTGATAATGACTTGCCCAAAGTCTAGCCCGGAAGTTTCGCCAGCGCCAGCGCAGAGCGTGTTGCTTATTTATGGGGGGCACTACTTTTAGTAGTTAAAGGGGACGCTACCCTTTATTTCCATTATCCGCTTTGCTGGGCCTGCCCTGCGGTTTGAACATCAGAGTTCTGCCGGCAATTTTCTCAATTTTACGAATGAAGCGCTCCGAGCCGCAAGGCAGCCCCTTATCCACGTTGCGGCGTAATATTTCCAGCTTTGTCGGCTCATCCGGGACAGCCAGAAAATCCGCCCAGTCACCCATCTCTTCAAACCGCCTGCGCCACTGCTTTTGCCGGCTCAAAAGCGGGTCATCCCGCATCCCGCAATGCGCCGCCGCGCTGGACCATGCATAGTTCTCGGCCTTGCGCACCAGCCGCGCGCGCACCGGGTTGCGCTCCACATAGCGAATCGCGGCCCACAGATAATCTTCATCCAACGCCGATGAAAAATAACGCCCCTGCCAGACATGCCCGCAACAGCCCTGCGCACGGTTAAGGCGTTGCGCGTAACGCATATGCAAAGGCTTCAGCGCCCGCTGCAATCCCGCTTCGTCAGACGGCACGGCGACAAGATGGATATGGTTGGACATCAGGCAATAAGCGAGGATTTCCACAGCATGTTTTTCGGCATATTCGCCAAGCCACATCAGATAGGTCTGGCGGTCCTCATCCGTAAAAAACACATCCTCACGCCGATTGCCCCGCTGCGTGATATGGTGCGGTAGATTGGCAATGACGCTTCTGGCGAGTCTGGGCATGTGTTCATCCTAACATGCCCAGCGGAGAAAAGAAGTAAAAAAGGATAAAAAAGGGTAGCGTCCCCTTTAGCAAATAAGGGTAGCGTCACCTTTAGCGCCTTTAACGCTCCATTCAGGCCGCGCGCATTTTTTCCAAAAAGCCATCGACCTCATTTCTCAGATGCTCGCTTTGCCGGGATAATTCCCCAGCGGCGGTCAGCACCTGATTGGCCGCGGCCCCGGCCTCGGTCACTACCTGGGTGACATTTGTGATGCTGCTCGAGACTTCCTGTGTGCCCGTTGCGGCCTCCTGGACATTGCGGGCGATTTCCAGGGTCGCCGCTCCTTGTTCCTCCACCGCCGAAGCAACCGCTGTATTGATCTCGCTGATCTGCGCGATGGTGACCGTGATGGTCTGGATCGCGTCCACCGATTGATCTGTCGCCGATTGCATTTCGGCAATTTTTGTTCTGATATCGTCGGTCGCCCTGGCGGTTTGCGTCGCAAGATTTTTAACTTCCGAAGCGACAACCGCAAAGCCCTTGCCCGCCTCACCCGCACGCGCCGCTTCAATCGTGGCGTTAAGCGCCAGCAGATTGGTCTGGCTGGCAATATCATTGATCAAATTGATCACTTCGCCGATGCGGCTCGCAGCCTCGGCAAGGCCTTTGATCTGATCATTGGTCTTTTGCGCATGATCGCTGGCGGCGCTGCTGATGCGCGCGGAATCAGTGACCTGTCGGCTGATTTCCACAATCGATGAAGACAGCTCCTCTCCCGCCGCCGCCGCCGTCTGCACATTGACCGAGGCTTCTTTGGAGGCCACCGCCGCCGTGCCGGACTGCCGCTGGCCCTCATCGGCGATCGAAGTCATCGATTGCGCCGTCGCCTGTAATTCGGTGGCGGCAGAAGCCAGCATTTCCAGCAGGCCAGCTACCGTTTGCTCAAACATTCCGATATCGATTTCGATCTGCCTGGCGCGGTTTTCTTTCCTTTCCTGCTCAATGCGCTGTTCCGCTTGCAGGCGTTCCGCAGCGATGCCATTCTCCTTAAAAATGAGAACGGCGCGCGCCATCCGGCCCATCTCATCCTTGCGCTCCGCGCCCGCGATCTGCGTCGTCCAGTCACCGTCCGCAAGCCGTCCCATGACATTGGTCAACGCCAATACCGGGCCGGTAATACCCCGCCCAATAAACCAGGCGATCGCCACGCCAAACAACAAGGTCACACCGGCGACAATTATATTCCGCACTTCGCTGGCGCCGGACGCCCGGTCCGTTTCGGCCAGCAGCTTCTGTGCGTCGTTATTTGTTGATTGCTTCACCGCCCCAAGTTTTTCGCTGATGGCTTTGCTGTTGGCGTACAGTATGTCGGCATTGATTTTATTGCGTTTCTCAATTACCGCCGCAAGGTCCGTAAATGCCTTTTCATATTTGGGGAAATTAGCAACAACGGCGTCTATGGCTTCAACATAACCGGCGTCAGACGCGGATATCATTTGCGCGAAAGAGAGCGCTGATTCAACTTTCTTGAACCCGGCATATGCACGATCCACCGCTGCCGGGTCGCTGGTTTCGAGAAATTTGCTGACATGAAGCCAAGTGTTCAGAAAATCTTTCTGCATAATGCCGACAAGATTTGCAGCTTTATAGTCTTCCTGTTCATTTAACGTATCACCGAGCGCAGTTAATTCCGTGCGGATTTTTGTACCGGCCACATCGAGCTGCTCATTTTCCAGCGCATTACGTTGGTTAATCAGCGCGACGATTTGTTCAAAGCCATTCTCATAGGCAACGCTGTGCGCATAGATTTCTTTCAGCAGCTTGACGCGTTCGGGATTTTGAATTTGCTTGTTGGCCAACCCAATTCCTTGACGGATCCGCTCATAAGCCCTGCTGGCACGTTCCATGTCAGCGGCGTCACTGGAGGCGATATAACGGTTCACGCCGAGCAGCAGTTCGCCCATGTCACTATCTAACTTCGCAATTAACAGCGCTTCTTCTGTCATACCTGAATATTTATGAAAGCTCTGATCCATGTGGCTGAGGGTAAACCCCGACATTACGGCCAACGCGACGACCAGTAGCAGCACAAGGCCAAAACCAGCATATAAACGCTGACTGATATTCTGATTTGCAAAAAATTTTGTCATGCGGATCCCTCCAATGCCTTCAATGCACCGCCCCTGCTTGATCGGAACATCACTTACGGAAAGATCCCCATCACAACCGTAAGAATGGGTTATTTATACCTACAACCTATAGTCCGTGATCCTTAAAATTCGGTAAAGCCGCGATAACAGAACCCAGGCTCAGGCCGCCACCGCGTTCATCGGTACTTCCGGGTTCGCCAGCCTTTCCAGATCAACCGGGGTTTTATTGGCGACCAATGCCTTGGACGCCATGAATTCCTGCGGGCTGTTCACCGCATCGACGGCGGTGATCACATTGCCTTGCAGGTAAAACGCCGCGAATTTGTGGTTTTCCATGCTGCCGCGAATAATGACCTTGTCATGTGTGCCGGACATGCCGACGATCTGTAGTTTCAGATCATATTGATCCGACCAGAACCAGGGTATCTGTGCATATTCCACCAGCTTGCCGCACATGGCCAGGGCGGCGGTTTTACCCTGTTCCAGCGCATTATGCACCGATTCCAGACGCAAGCGGCGCCCTAGCAGCCGGTTGGGATGATTGGCGCAATCGCCTGCCGCAAAAATATCCGGATCGGCTGTGCGGCCGAATTCATCCACCATGATGCCATTGTCACAGGCCAGTCCCGCCTCCTGGGCCAGATCGACATTGGGTACTATGCCGACGCCAATGATCACAATGTCGGCGGGAAATTCGCGGCCATCGGCGCACAGCACCCGCTCCAGCCTGCCATTGCCGGCAAAGCCCTGCACAGCGACGCCATTTTCGATCTTCACACCGGACTTGCGATGTACCCCCGCGAAATATTCCGCGACCTGCTTGTCCACGACCCGCGCCAGCACAGTGGGAGCCATTTCAACCACGGTGACATCCAGCCCGCGTGAGACCATGACGGCGGCGACCTCCAGCCCGATATAGCCGCCACCGACAATCACCAGCCTGCTATCGGGCTTGAGATAGGCGCGGATGGCCTCTACATCATCGACCGTGCGCAGATAGAAAATGCCGGGCAGATCGACCCCGGGCGCCGCAATGGTGCGCACCCGCGATCCGGTCGTGAAAATAAGTTTGTCATAAGTGAGGGTGCGGCCATCGCCCAAGCCTATCTGTTTTACTTTGCGATCGAGCCTGGTCGCCTTGCAATTCAGCATTACCTCGACATTGAATTTTTCGTAAAAGGAGGGAGGTTTGAAATAGACCCGCTCCAGATCCATCTCGCCGGCCAGAAATTTTTTCGACAAAGGCGGACGCTGATAGGGCAGATAGGGCTCTTCGCCGATCATGAGGATGCGGCCGGTAAAGCCACAGGCGGAACTGCGCAGGCTTTGGGCGACCTGGCCAGCAGCGTGGCCAGCGCCAAGAATTACATAAGTCTCAGTCATTTCCGTGATTTCCCGGTATTTTGAAGGTGCAGCCTATTGTTATAGTGCGTTTTACAAGCTTGTGGACTTATTTCCAGCCCAAAATCCTTTGCGTCCATGGCCATTGCAGCCTAAACAGGTGGCCCGCTAGCCTGTGTATTAACATGATGACCATAGCAAGACAGACATGACCGATAGTACTGATTTTCTTACAAAACTGCGCATTGAGATCGACCAGATCGATGACGCCGCCCATGACCTGTTCCTGCGCCGGGCGGAAATTGTGCAGAATATTGCCAAAGCCAAGGCGAAGGATAATCCGGATATGCCGGTATTCGCCATGCGACCGGGCCGGGAAGCGGATATTATGCGCCGATTGATGAACCGCCATTCGGGCGGTTTTCCAAAAGTCGCTATCGGGCGCATGTGGCGGGAGCTGATTACGGCGTCAAGCTGCCTACAGGGGCCGTTTGAGGTGGCAATCTATGGATCCGGGGATCCCACCGGATTCCAGGATGTGGCGCGATGGCATTTTGGTTCCGTCGCGCCGTCGGCGCTGTACAATACAGCGGCCCAAGTGTTGCAGCGCGTCGGTGAGCGTAAGGGCGTTGTTGGCGTGCTGCCATTTCCCGGTGGTGGTGATCCGGGTGGGGATTGGTGGCCGGCATTGGCGCATGTGCAGACATCCGACGCCAGCTTGCAGGATCGCAAAAATATTCGCATCGTCGCCCGATTGCCGTTTTTGAGGACTGGCGGACAGAATATATGCGATGCGGCGGTAGTCGCGCCGATTGACCGGGAAGAAACCGGGCACGATATCAGCATTCTGCTGGCCTGTTGCCGCAATGAAATGAGCCGCGCCGCCGTGCGACGTCTGCTGGTGGGGGCAGGCATTGCGTGCACCCCGCTCGATACCGGAAAGATGGATAAGCGCCTGATGCTGTTTGAAGCCAGCGGCTATATTGCCGACAATGATCTGCGTCTTGTCCGGGCGGTGGCGTCGGACGAAAAACTTCTCGAAAGCCTTGTCGTGGCGGGCGGTTACGCCATACCGCTGCAATTGCCATCATAGATTTGGAAAATCCTGTGAGCCCGATCAAGCCAAAGCCCGGCATTCTGAACGTCAAACCCTATGAGGTGGGCGTGTCGAAACTTGCGGGCATTGCCGATGCCTGCAAACTTTCATCGAATGAATCCTCGCTGGGGCCAAGCCCGATGGCGGTGGCCGCCTATCAGGCGGCAGCAGCGAAATTGCACCGCTATCCCGATGGGGCGTCAACCGATCTGCGTGTGGCTATTGCGGCGCATTATGGGCTGGCGGCGGATCGTATTATCTGCGGCAACGGATCGGATGAATTGCTGCATTTATTGTGTCAGGCCTATCTGGGGCCGGGCGATGAAATGGTCTATAGCGCGCACGGTTTTTCGATCTATCCGATTGCGACACTGGCGGCGGGCGCCAAACCGGTTGCGGCGCCCGAGCGTAATCACACGGCGCATGTGGATGAACTGCTGGCCTGTGTGACGCCCGCGACGCGCATTCTGTTTCTGGCCAATCCGAACAATCCGACCGGCACCTATGTCACGGCCGCCGAGGT
>CAYGDL010000101.1:0-8363 GCA_964348545.1 uncultured Alphaproteobacteria bacterium
TGGTGTTGACTTTCAGCAGGGCGAAATACCGCTCACCATCCTTGGGGCTGCGAATCCGCCCTTCTACTGTGTCGCCAGTGCGCAGCGAAAACCGCCGCAACTGATTGGGGCTGACATAAATATCATCCGGCCCCGGCAGGTAATTGGCCTCTGGCGAGCGCAGAAATCCAAAGCCGTCCTGTAAAACTTCCAGAACCCCGACCCCGGTAATTTCGATTTCCCGATTCGCCAACTGTTTCAAAATGGCGAACAGCATGTCCTGTTTGCGCAGGGTGCTGGCGTTTTCAACGTCCAGTTCCTCGGCATAGGCAAGCAATTCGGTTGGCGATTTGGATTTCAAATCTGCCAGTTTGACTTCTTTAACATCCATAATATCCATGGGGGGTTCTTCCGCTTGAAAGGAATTTGGTGAGGCTGCCGCGCGGGACAAAAGGAAAAGACTGTGGGGGATGTCGCCATATCCAGACAGGAACGGCGCATAAAAAAAGGCAGGTGGTGACTCTGCTATGGCAGGGATATAGCCTGTTTCAGGCTTTGATGCAATATCTGAACATCAATCCCTTAAAACTTTCCAAACGGGCGTACAATTACCAGAATCACAATAAAAATCATCAGCACAAAAGGCGCTTCATTGGCGATCCGGTAATATAGACTTGGCCAGGTGCGAATATCGGCTGCAAATTCACGCCGCCAGCGGCTGAACAGCCCATGAATCCCCGCCAGTATCATCACAAAAAACAGTTTTAGCCATATCCACCAGGAGTGCCAGTCAATCAGACCGGGCGTCAATAACAGCATCACCCCCAATATAAAAACCAAAATCATTGCCGGATTGATGATACCACGCAATAGTCGGCCTTCCATCAGCTTGAACTTTTCAGATTGCACAGACCCTACAGGGGCGTCTGTATGATAAACATATAATCGTGGCAAGTACATCATGCCAGCCATCCAGGCAATTACTGCAATCAGATGCAGACTTTTGATCCAAAGATAATATTCACTTAAAAATTCTGTCATTTTATTAATTTTATTCATTCACCGGGCATCTGATGGTTTCACTACCACATAATACCGTGTGTGACAGCGCGTTTTGTACTAATTGTGACAGGCCATGTATAAAATCTGGCTGCACACCCAATGCCGCAATCCGGATATAGTCTGGTACACCTACCGTTTTGGCCAGGTGCTTATATTCCATATCCAGTTCCACCAGCGTTTCGGAATGTTCGCAAACAAAGGCGATGGGAACAAGAACAACCGGCATTTTAGCCGCACCTGCCACGCGCAGCCGTTCCTCTGTGGATGGCCCCAGCCATTTTAGCGGGCCGACCCGACTTTGATAACAAATTTCCCATTCATCCCGGCCCAAGCCTAATTTTTGCGCTATGGCAATAGCGGTTTTTTCCACCTGCATGGGATAGGGATCGCCTGCATCGACAATCCGCTGCGGCAATCCATGTGCTGAAAATAACAGCCGCGCTTTCTTTAACCGGGGCGACCCGAAATAGTCTGATGCCTGATCCTGTATGCGCACAGCATGTGCGGCGATGAAATCCGGCTGTTCCGGATAACAGCAGATCACATGCATATTGGCCGTGAAGTCCAGTAATTCAGCCTCCGCCAGCCATTCCTCAATGGAAGACCGGGTGGTTGTCGTCGAAAATTGCGGATAGAGCGGCAACAAAACTACATGCTCCGGTGCAAACTGCTTCATTTCAGCCAGAACCTGTTTTGCCCTGGGGTGCCAATAGCGCATCACGCTAAAACAGCGAACCGAAGCAAAGCCCTGATCTTTCAGACATTGTTCCAATGCTCCGGCTTGTTTTTTCGTCTCGGTCACTATCGGCGAGCTACCCCCAATCTTGGCATAAATTCCACGCGCCACGGGCACACGCCGCCAGGCAATCAATCGGGCCAGCAACCAACGGATAATTTTTGGCGCATTAATTATATTAGGATCGGAAAACAGATTAATCAAAAAGGGCCGGATCGCGGCAGGCCTGTCAGGCCCACCCAGATTAAACAGAATAACTGCAACATTCTGATCTGTCATGAGCGCCAATTTTTAACGAACTGCACCAGTTGCGCGACATGCTCAGGCGGTGTTTCCGGCACAATGCCATGCCCCAGATTGAATATAAACCGCCGGTTTCCCATAATGGATAAAATTCGCTCCGCTTCCTGCAACATGGGCTTGCCACCCGTAACAAGCAATAATGGATCCAGATTACCTTGCACGGTAATCTCCAACTGCAAATATTCATGCGCAAATTCAAGGGGTAAGGCTGAATCTACACTTATCCCGGAAACTCCGGTTTCCAACACAAAATCCCGATAAAGTGGTCCAACACCTTTGGGAAATCCAATTATTGGAATATCCGGACAGGCCAGTTTCACCCGCCGGACAATTTCCCTTGTCGGCGCAATGCACCAACGCCGAAATTCCAGCTCCGGTAATGAACCTGCCCAAGTATCAAATAATTGCAAGGCTTCCGCGCCCGCTTTTACCTGTCCAATCAGATATTCCGCCGTCAGCTTAATCAAAATATCAATTAATAGCGAAAAGCCTTCCGGATCCCTATAAGCCCAAGACCGCGCTGCCGCCTGATCCCGACTGCCCTTGCCAGCAACCATATAGCTCGCCACCGTCCAGGGCGCCCCGGCAAATCCTATTAAACAAACCTCCTGTGGCAAGCGCCGCCGTAATATCCGCACTGTCTCATATATGGGATCAAGCCGTTTTGACGCCCCTTCATATTGCAGCAGATCCAAATCCGCCCGTTTCTCAATACAGGGTGATAATAACGGCCCCAGATCTTCTTCAAAACGCACCCCCTGACCCAACGCATGCGGTATAAGCAGAATATCAGCGAACAAAATGGACGCATCAAAACCAAATCTTTCAATTGGTTGCAATGTTACTTCCGCCGCAAGTTCCGGCGAATAACATAAATCCAAAAAACTGCCGCCACGCGCACGTACAGCCCGATATTCCGGCAAATAGCGTCCCGCCTGTCGCATCAGCCATATCGGTGGACGTGGCAATATTTCCCCGGCCAACGCACGGATCAGTAGTTTCTGGCTCATATCCGGGAAATTTCCTTGATGGTTAGGGTAAAAATGAAATTTTCCACAGTCTTCCTTCTTCCCTTTATAATTATAAAAAAGATTGTAGATGTAGTAGTTCGGCTGCAAACCGGGGATAAAATAATTTACCCGTTTTATCCCTTTATTCAGTTATTGAATAGTCAGACTTCACCCTGTGAATCATTACTTCGCCCGTAATTCACAGGCTGGGCATTTTGCTATTCCTGTCATAGAATTATGCGCATAAATAACCCGTAAATCAGGATGTATTTTCAATGGTCCACCACAAGCGACTTTACACCCCTGATTCACTTAATTCACATTCCAGCGTCCTTTAATGCCGGATAATTCCCAACCTTCAAAACTGGCGACCTATTTTCATTTGCATCTGGTTTCTGATGCAACTGGTGAAACATTAAATTCCGTTACTAAAGCGGCAGTAGCGCAATTTGATGGCGGCATCCCCATCGAACATACTTATGCGCTGGTGCGCACGACCCGGCATCTTGATCGGGTGCTCAGTCAGATCCAGGATATGCCCGGCATCGTTATCTATACGCTCGTAAATTATGATCTGCGCGATATGCTTGAACAACGCTGTGCGGATTTACAATTACCCTGTTTATCCGTGCTGGACCCTGTTATCCAAATTATCGGAACCTATCTTGGTGCTGAAATATCGCATCGCCCTGGTGGTCAACACAGCCTCACCCCCGAGTATTTTCAGCGCATTGAAGCACTACAATACACTATGGCGCATGATGATGGTCAATCAACCGATGACCTGCACGCCGCTGATATTATCTTGCTGGGTGTCAGTCGAACATCTAAAACACCAACCTGTATTTATCTGGCCAATCGGGGATTAAAAGCCGCCAATATCCCCATCGTGCCAAATATCCCATTGCCACCTGCATTGCGGCTTCTTACCAAACCATTGATCGTTGGTCTGACCACCAATCCCGACCGTCTTGTTCAGGTCCGGCGCAACCGCTTATTATCCCTGAATGAAAATGACGAAACGACTTACACGGATATGGACCGTGTCGTGGAAGAAGTACGTTATGCAAGACGGTTGTTTGCGCAAAATAACTGGCCTGTTATAGATGTCACGCGCCGTTCCATAGAAGAATCTGCTGCGGCGATAATGAATTTATTATCCAATCGCGAAATAACGAAGGCAAAATCATAATGTCGCCGCGCCCTCCCCGCGCTGGAATCATTGGTTGGCCCGTCACGCATTCACGCTCGCCAATCCTGCATGGATACTGGTTGCGCAAATATGGCATTGCCGGAAGTTATGAGCCTATTGCAATCGCGCCGGAAAATTTTTCCGCTGATTTTCGCGCCCTTGCCCTACAGGGTTTTGTCGGCGCGAATGTAACTATTCCGCATAAGCAGGCTGCGATGGCCTGCTGCGATGAACTGGATTTCACAGCCAAAAGACTGGGTGCGGTAAATACCGTTAACATCAAAAACGGACGCTTTTACGGCTCTAATACGGATGGTTTTGGCTTTATGGAAAATTTGCGCCAGGGCGCACCCGACTGGAAACCCCAGACCGGCCCTGCCATCATTATCGGCGCAGGCGGCGCCGCGCGCGCAGTGATTGCAGCCCTTGGTGATTCCGGCGTGAAAGAAATTCATCTGTTTAATCGCACCCGTGCGCGGGCTAATCAACTGGCCGCCGATCTGGGCGGACCGATTGTCACAGGTGACTGGTCTGAATTGGAAAATACGCTTTTTGATTGCGCCTTGCTGGTGAATTGTTCCAGCCTGGGCATGACAGGTCAGCCGCCACTGGAAATTTCACTCCAGAATCTGCATCCCCGCGCCCATGTCACTGATCTGGTCTATACGCCGCTCAGGACCCCCTTGTTGATTGCGGCGGCGGCGCGCGGAAATCCCACCCTTGACGGCCTTGGCATGCTATTACACCAGGCGCGCCCGGGTTTTGCAGCCTGGTTTGGATTAATGCCCGAAGTCGATGACGCGCTGCGCACGCTTTTGCTGGCGGATATTGAAGGTGCGAAAGGAAATTAAACCATGATCATTGTCGGTCTGACCGGTTCCATTGGCATGGGAAAATCGGAAACGGCGAAAATGTTTCGCGGGCTCGGTATTCCCGTTTATGACGCGGATGCGGCGGTGCACGCCATTTATGCGCCAGGGGGTTCGGCTGTGGCGCCAATAGAGGCCGCCTTTCCCGGCGTGACGAATGCCAATGGCGTGGACCGTGACGCGCTGGCAAAACGGGTGCTGAACGATCCAGCGGCGCTGAAAAAACTTGAATCCATCGTGCATCCGCTGGTAGGGCTGGAGCAGCAAAAATTTCTCGATCAGGCTGCGGCTGAAAATGCGCAACTCATTGTGATCGACGTGCCATTGCTGTATGAAACCGGGGGTCAAAAGCGCGTGGATTGTGTGGTGCTGGTCAGCGCACCCTATGAATTGCAACGTGAACGGGTTTTGGCGCGCCCCGGCATGAGCGAAGAAAAATTTCAGTCGATTCTGGCAAAACAGGTGCCGGATGCCGAAAAACGTCAGCAGGCTGATTATATTATCGATTCAAGCCAGGGCCTTGAACCCGCTATGGCGCAGGTCGAAGCTCTGATCCCGTTGCTAAAAAAAGTTCCGGCGAAAAGCTGGGCGTCGCGCTTGCGCGATGCAGACGGGTTTAAGGCCGCGCGCAAACAACAGACTGATAAAGGCTAGAAATTGCGGGAAATCGTACTGGATACTGAAACCACCGGCCTTGATCCACGCAATGACCGGATTATCGAGATTGGCTGCGTTGAACTGTTCAATCATGTGCCAACAGGGGTCACCTTCCACACCTATCTCAATCCCAAACGCGACATTGCGCTTGAGGCCTTTAATGTGCATGGCATCAGCGCGGAATTTCTCAGCGATAAACCCCTGTTTGGCGATATTGCGGTTGAATTCAGCAGCTTTATCGCGGACACCCAGCTTGTCATTCACAATGCGGCATTTGACCTGGGGTTTTTGAACAGCGAATTTGATCGCATCGGTTTTGGCAAATTGCCACCGGGGCGGGCCATCGATACGCTGCTGATTGCGCGGCGCAAATTTCCTGGCGGGCAAAATAGTCTGGATGGTTTGTGCCGACGTTTTGCGATCGATATATCAGGGCGCGAACAGCATGGGGCGCTGAAAGATTCAGAACTGCTGGCTGCGGTCTATCTGGAACTGATCGGCGGCGCGCAAAGTGGTCTGGCGCTGGAAACCGCCGTTACGGCGGGCATTGACGGTGTCAGTTCTGCAATGTCGGCCAGAAAGGCGCGCCCCGCGCCATTGGCGCCCCGGCTTAATGACGCCGAACGCGCCGCGCATGAGGCGTTCATCGCCACACTGGGTGGAACGCCGATCTGGAAGGGTTGATTATTGTTGCTTTGCGGCTTCTGCCTGGCTCTGTAACTGCGCCATGCGCTGCTGGTAAAGCTGGGCAAAATCGATATTATCCAACATTAGCGGGGCATATCCGCCATCCCTCGTCATATCGGCAATGATGCGCCGGGCAAACGGGAACAGCAGTCTGGGGCATTCAATCAACAGCACCGGCTGCAATGAATCCGCCGGAATATTGATCAATTGAAAAATCCCGCCATAGATAAGTTCGGTCAGAAAAACTGTGGCTTCCTCCTGTTTGGCCTGAACCGAAATTTTCAGTTCCACCTCGTAATTTGGTTCAGCGCCGCGCCGGACCTGCACATCAATGCCTACATTAATCATGGGAACTTTGGCGCCTTTGGTCAGGCTGCCGGGCGCGCCAGGATTTTCGAAGGATTGGTCTTTGACATATTGCGCCGCAATTGTCAGCCTGGGGGCCGCATCGGCGGAAGGTTCCGGGTTTGCCGCGCCCGAGTCACTATCGGTCATAGGGGTTTGCTTTCCTTGAGATGGTTCCTGCAAGTGGCTATCACGGAACGCGCGCACAGCCAAGACCGGCTTTATGCCAGTGGCGAAGCCTGAAAGGATAAGATAGGATGGTCCCTCAGGCCGTTCGGGCCAGTCAGCGAGTGGGATAATGAGCCAGGGATTTCAATTTTTTGATCTGATTTTTTTAGGCATGATTGCCGTCTTTATCCTGTTGCGGCTGCGCAATGTGCTCGGCACGCGCACCGGCCATGAAAAACCCCCGGAAGATGTCCGTCCGGGCCGTACCGGGCCCGGTGTACAAACCAAGGGAGGCGCAGTCATTAACCTGCCGCGTCGTGGCGGGCCGGGGGGCTCGGATACGGCGCTTTCCGCAACGGAAATCCGTTTACGGCAGGTTTTGACGGAAATTGCTCTGGCGGACCCCCATTTTGACGCAGATGATTTTGCCGATGGCGCGCGTCAGGCCTATGAAATGATCATCATCGGCTTTGCGCGTGGCGACCGGGAATTGTTACGGGGCATGGTGGGTGAAGAGGTCTATGCCAATTTTGACGCCGCCATCACAGCGCGCGAGGCGGCGGGCCAAACTATGGAAACAAGGCTGGCCGAAATTAGGGATGCGCGCATTACCCAGGCCAGTCTGCGGGCAAAAATGGCGGAAGTCTCTGTAAAATTTACCGCCGATCTGATCTCGTCCATCACCGACGCCGCAGAGGAACTGGTGCAGGGCCACCCGACTTTGCCGCAGCAGGTATCGGAGCTTTGGACCTTTGCCCGTGATACGGCGTCCGATGATCCGAACTGGACCCTGATCGCGACTTGCCCTGACGCCCCTCCCGATGCCAGCAACGCCTCCCCGAAAGCGTAATTTCATCCTGGCGCTGGTCGGCGCAGTGCTGTTGGGCCTGCTGGCCGGGGTGCTTGCAGGCCCGCATCTGCGCCAGATTTTTGCCGATTTGACCAGACCTGAACCCGATCATCTGACGCTTAAAATGGTTGATTATGCCGAATTGCCGGGGTGGCAGGCGGATGGGTTACAGGATTTTGTTGGCGCGTTGAACCGATCCTGCCGCATATTTCTGTCGCAAAAGCCGGATAGGCGCATTGGCCCGAACGGGCGTTTTGGCCGCGCGGCCGATTGGGCCGAAATATGTAATCAGGCGGCGGCTTTGCCGGAAAACATGCCTGGCGAGGCGCTGCGCGGCTTTCTGGAACAGGCCTTTACGCCATTGGCCGTGCGCAATGGCCGCCGTGATCAGGGCAAATTCACCGGCTATTATGAACCCGAACTGCGCGGCAGCCTGACCCGAAAGGGGGCCTATCAGGTGGCGCTGCTGCGCGCGCCCGAAAATCTGGTTGCCGTCAATCTGGGC
>CAYGDL010000102.1:0-8233 GCA_964348545.1 uncultured Alphaproteobacteria bacterium
TCATTGGGGCGTCAATGGGCGGGAACAGACCGAAATTGACATTCATCGGCTGAAAGCTGTCCGCCACCGCACCTCCCGTCAGATGTTGCAGTAGCGCGCCCATGGCTGTGTTTGCGGGAGCGGGTGGCATATCCCGGCCCTGTATCTCGGCTGCCGCAAAAAGGCCTGCCAGCAAGCCTATGGCGGCGCTTTCCACATAGCCTTCAACGCCGGTGATCTGCCCGGCAAAGCGTAATCGGGGCATTGCTTTCAACCGTAGCCGGTTATCGAGCAGCCGTGGGCTGTTGATGAAGGTGTTGCGGTGAATACCGCCAAGGCGTGCAAAACGGGCGTTCTGCAATCCCGGAATGGAACGGAAAATGCGGGTCTGTTCTGCATGCTTCAGCTTGGTCTGAAACCCCACGATATTATACAGGGTGCCCAGCGCATTATCCTGGCGTAGCTGCACTACAGCATGGGATTTTTCCGGCCGGTGCGGGTTAGTCAGGCCAACCGGCTTCATGGGGCCATAGCGCAGGGTTTGTGGCCCGCGTTCGGCCATCACTTCAATGGGAAGACAGCCCTCGAAATAGGGGGTATTGCGCTCCCATTCCTTGAACTGGGTTTTCTCGCCGGTGATCAGCGCGTCTATGAAGGCGGCATATTGGCCGGCGTCCAGGGGACAATTGATATAGTCCTTGCCCGTGCCGCCTGGCCCCGGTTTGTCGTAGCGCGATTGATGCCAGGCCTGCGAAAGATCAATGGAATCGGCATAGACAATGGGTGCAATGGCGTCAAAAAATGCCAGGGATTCAGCGCCCGTAAGCGCCGAAATGGCCTCCGCCAGCGGGGCCGAGGTGAGCGGGCCGGTGGCGATAATGACCTGTCGCCATTCGGCGGGCGGCAATCCCGCCACTTCGTTTCGGTCTATGGAGACATTGGGCAGGGCGCCAAGGGCGGCCTCTATGCTACGGGAAAAGCCCTCACGATCCACGGCGAGGGCGGAACCGGCGGGCACTTTATTGGCATCCGCAGCCTGCATGACCAGCGATCCGGCGCGGCGCATTTCTTCGTGCAACAGGCCAACGGCGCTGGTCTGGTGATCATCGGACCGGAACGAGTTGGAGCAGACCATTTCCGCCAGTCGGTCGGTTTCATGGGCCTCGGTGCCTTTATTGGGCCGCATTTCATACAGAATGACGGATATCCCGGTGCGGGCGGCCTGCCAGGCGGCTTCACACCCCGCCAGCCCGCCGCCAATAATGTGCAGCGGCTGAAGTTGCTCACATCCCATAATATTTCTAGTCATGTGGATAAATTTTTTTCCTTTTCTGCATCAGGTGACTAAATCGTGATAATTGTAGTATTCACACAAAATTAATTATAATTGTGCACTATCTAAATGCCTAAATGCTGTAAATTTCCTGTGGACAATCCTGTGAGCCTTTTGAGGTGGTGCTGTGCAAGCATTAGCGACATTAGTCCTTCCTAGCGGTGTCGCTGCGAACACGCAATTGCTGTTTGATTATTGGTGCAGCATCAGGGGGCAGGAAATCGTGCCCTGCCGGTCGGACTTGCGCCCGGTAGCAATACTTCCGCTGCTGCCCGGCATAATGATACTTGAATACCGTTCCGACGGCGCCCTGGTCTATCGCCTTGCAGGCACGGCATGTGCCGAAACACTGGGCATCGATCTGACGGGCACGAATTTACTTGATCTTATCGCGCCACACCAACGCGATAAAGTAGTGCATCGCCTTAACATCGTGCGCGATCACCCTTGTGGTCTGCTCGTGTATGAAAAACTTGTGACCAAGTATAAAACTCCCTTTGTTGCAGAGGTCATTTATCTGCCCTTGCGCGACCGTACGGGCCACATCACGCAATTGTTGGGATGTGTGTCCGTGATCGAGTGGGGTGAAAAAAGGGCAATAACGAATGCTCCTCGGCCTATGACCGCCGTCGCCGCGCAATTTCTGGATATAGGCGCGGGTCTGCCCCAGACCATTCCAGGTGAGATTCGCCGGGCCGTTTAGCAGTTCGCTGAAAAACCCCCTTTTTTGTCATCCTGAACCCAGTGAAGGATCCCCCGCGTGTGCGCTCAGGCCGCAGGGGATGCTTCGCTGCGCTCAGCATGACAAAAACTTCGCTCAGAATGACAATTTTGGGTTTTTCAGCAAACTGCTAGCCCATTTTTTCCTGAAAACAGAGTCTGATATACGTCATCTGAAGACGCCCCTGCGCCGCTCTGTAATGTTTGTGTAACCATACTGCAAACAAACGGTCATGTGCCCCTGATACCTGCATGAGACAGCAATCTACTGTGGTTCAGCATACTGCGGACCCGGTTCTCATCTTTGTATCAAGGGGTATCGCATGACATTGAAAACACTGAAACTTGCAGGTTTGGTTCTGCTTGGCGCCACATCGTTGACAGGGTGGATGGCGTCGCCAGTTGTTGCTGCTCCGGTCAACCAGAGCGAAATTGACGCACTGAAAGCCCAGATCAAGGCGCTGGAGCGCAAAATCAATTCTGTTCAGGCGGTTCAGGAAAACAAGATTAGCGAGATCAAATCCAAGCAGGACGCCGTTGAACTGAAGTTTGAGAATGGCCGCCCGACCATACGCACAGGTGACGGCATGTTTGAAATGGCGCTGCGCGGGCGCATGCATTTCGACATGGCCACTTATGATCAGGATGACAATAATCTGCCCAGCATCGCGCCTGGCCGTGATCTGAACGAAGGCGGCAATTTCCGCCGTTCCGAGCTTGGCATGGAAGGCAAGTTCATGCGCGATTTTGAGTATCACGTGTCTTATGATTTTGGCGGTTCCGGCGGTGAGGGCGGCGGCAACATCAAGAATATGTATCTGGGGTATACGGGCATCAAGCCGCTGCGCATCCAGATCGGCGCAATCCAGGTTCCAATGACCATGGACGATTCGACCAGTTCTAACGAGACGACATTTATTGAACGCGCTTCGCCGGTCAATCTGGCGACCTCTATGGGCGCCCAGAAGGGCCGTACCGCGGTAGGGTTGCGCGGCAACACCAACAATGTCTTTGGTTCGCTTTATTATACACGGGATCCCGTGACCCTTTCCGGCGGCGCGGCCTTGCCGGACGAATCGAGCAATCTGGTTGCGCGTGCGGCATATCTGATTGCGCCCAATGCTGACACCAATATTCATGTCGGCGCATCGGGCACGAAGGTTTTTAACTTCACCCAGGTTGCAGCGGCAATTCCGGGGCCGCTTCCAGGAAGTCTGCAAGCATCCTCCGTCTTTAACTTGCAGGACCGCCCGGAACTGCGCGTTGATGGCACACGGCTTGTATCTACCGGCAACATTGCTGTTGAAGATGGCTATGTGGTTGGCCCGGAACTGGGCGCCAACTGGAAAAACTTTTATGTTCAGGGCGAATATTATCATTACAAACTGGATCGTCAGCGGGCTAACGCGGCGGGCGCCGCCGACCTGGGCAGCTTTGATTTTGATGGCTGGTATGTTCAGACATCATGGATTGTGACCGGCGAAACCAAACGCTACGACATCAAAAATGCCTCGTTCGGCGCACCGCGTCCCAATGGTCCATTCGGCTTTGGTGACTCTCTCGGTGTGATTGAACTGGCGGCGCGTTATAGCGCGGTTGATCTGAACGATGGCGCGAGCGGCGGACCGACCTGTTCGGGGACGGGGCTGGTTGCGGCCGCCACTTCCACCTGTGTGCGTGGTGGCGAGCAGGATATTGTGACGCTGGGTGTCAACTGGTACCCCAACCGCAATGTCCGCTTTATGCTCAACTATCAATTCGTGGATGTTGACCGTCAGGCCTATCCGAACAACCCGGTGGGGGTTGCAGGCGGACCCAACGCGCAGATTGGTCAGGACTACAACGCCGTCGCTTTGCGTACCCAGTACAGCTTCTAGCGCATTCTTTGCCTGTTAGGCCGGGCCGCTGATCTAATCCAGCGATATAACGCCGCATGTGTCTTCGTTGGCACATGCGGCGTTATTTGTGTCACGCGGCCAATTATTAAATTTCCATTAACCATAGTGCTGGCTAACTTCATGCTGGGAAAAGGGGTGGTAACAGTGCGCAAAGGATGATTCTCAGTAAGCAGAGAGACAGGCTTCGGCGCATGGATAGAAAGGATCTGTTATGGCTTTGTAAACCTTGAAATTGGCTGCTCCGGCCTTGCTTGGCGCGGTATCATTATGTGCAGGCCTCCTTTATCGTAACCGACGAAGCCAAGCCCTATGACATGAAAAATGCGGGCTTCAGTTCACCCAAACCCAGTGGCCCGGTTGGCTTTGGCTCTATTGGCGCGGTAGAGCTGGCGGCGCGTTATAGTGCTGCGGACCTTGATCATCGTGCGTCGCGCGCCGCATGCGCGGGGACGGTGGCGGGCGGCGTTGCCACGCTCAATCCGGACGCAGCCACCGACTATATTCGTGGCGGCGATCAGGATGTCGTAACGCTAGGCGTCAACTGGCACCCGAACCGCAATGTGCGCTTTATGCTGAACTATCTGTTTGCGGATATTGACCGGCGCGCTTATTCCAACAATGCGGTGGCGAATGGCGGCCCCAATGCGCAGATCGGCCAGGATTATGACGCCGTGGCGTTGCGCACCCAATTCAACTGGTAGGCTTTGCCCCAGCGTTCGGGGGATCTCCCTCTCCCCTCGTGGGAGCCTTTCGCCCTGTGCCCCTTGTGGGCTGGGCCGGGGTGGGGGTAAATGGAGCAACAGGATCGGATAAGGGGCTAACTATTATAAAGGACAAATCATGGCGCTGATTTATTTCGTGCGGCACGGCAAGGCGGCGGCGGGGTTTAGCGAAGACCCCGATCCGGGCCTGAATGATCTGGGACGCGCGCAGGCCGCCACCATTGCGCCGCGTCTGATTGCGGCGGGGGCGGAGTTGCTTTCCAGCCCGTTGCGCCGGGCGCGCGAAACGGCGATGCCGGTTGAGGCAGGGCTGGGCCGCGCGGCGCGCATTGTGCCCGCGATTTCGGAAATTGTTGCGCCGGTGGCCGATCTGGCGGAACGTGGCGCGTGGTTGCGCAAGGCGATGCAGGGCAACTGGACGGATCTGTCGGACGCGCATCAGGTCTGGCGGCGCGGCGTGGTCGATGTGCTGCTGGGGCTGCCGCGCGATGCGATATTGTTTTCGCATTTTATCGCCATCAATGCGGCGGTCAGCCATGCCTTGGGCGATCCACGCATGGTATGCTTTTCGCCGGAAAACTGTTCGGTCACCATTTTGGAAAATACGGGCGGCGCGTTGCGGCTGATTGAACTGGGCGAGGCCTCGGCAACGGTGGTGGGCTGATGGACACTGCATTGCTTAGTAATGCAGAAATGTACGAGGCCGACCGGCTGGCGATTGCTGGCGGCATTCCCGGAATTGATCTGATGGAGCGGGCGGGGCTGGCTTGTGCGCTGGCGATCCGCCGGCGCTGGCGGGCGGGGCCTGTGTGTGTGCTGTGCGGCCCCGGTAATAATGGCGGCGATGGTTTTGTGATTGCGCGGGTGCTGGCGGCGCAGGGCTGGCGGGTGACGCTGGGGCTGCTGGGGGCTGTGTCGGCGCTAAAAGGCGATGCGGCGCTGGCGGCGGCCAGATGGGACGGGCCAGTTGCCGCTTTGTCGCCCGCCCTGATCCGGCCCGGTGATCTGATCGTGGACGCCATGTTTGGCGCGGGTCTGGCGCGGCCGCTGGAAGGTGTGGCGCTGGATGTCATTCAGGCGGTGCGGGCCAACGGCAATCCGGTCTGCGCCGTCGATGTGCCCAGCGGTGTGCATGGCGACACGGGCGTGGTGCTGGGCGACGCCTTGCAGGTGGATCTTACGGTGACATTTTTCCGCCGCAAGCCGGGGCATTTATTGTTGCCCGGCAGGGGGTTGTGCGGTGATATTCAGGTGGCGGATATAGCAACGCCGGTGATGGTGCTGGATGTGATTGGCCCGCGCACCTTCGCCAACGCGCCGTCACTCTGGGCCGCGCAATTTCCCCGGCCCGGCGTGGATGATCATAAATATTTGCGGGGTCACGCAGTTGTGGCAGGCGGTGGCCTTGCGGTTACCGGTGCGACCCGGCTGGCGGCCTATGGAGCGCTGCGCATCGGCGCGGGGCTGGTGACTGTGGCCGCACCCCCTGATGCCTATTCGACCTATGCCGCCAGCCTGACCGCTGTGATGAACCGCAAGGTGGATGGCGCGGCGGGTCTGGACGCGATGCTGGCCGATGCGCGCATGAATGCGGTGCTGCTCGGCCCCGGCCTTGGGGTGGGCGAGGCCACCCGCGACAAGGTGGCGGTGGCGCTGCGCAATGGGCGCAAAGTGGTGCTGGATGCGGATGCGTTGACCTCTTATGCGGATATGCCGGAAACTCTATTTAATATTTTACATGAGAACTGCATCCTAACACCCCATGAAGGAGAGTTTTCCAAACTGTTCCCTGATTTGAAATTAGCAGACAAACTGACCCGAGCCCGGGCTGCGGCAAACCGTTGCGGGTGCGTAATAATCGTCAAAGGCGCTGACACCGTGATCGCCGCGCCCGATGGCAGGGCCGCGATCAATGAGAACGCCCCACCCTGGCTGGCCACAGCAGGTTCTGGCGATGTGCTGGCGGGCTTTGCGCTGGGCTTGCTGGCCCAGGGCATGCCTGCATTCGAGGCCGCCTGCGCGGCGGTCTGGTGCCACGGCGCCTGTGCCAACGCGGTAGGGCGTGGCCTGATCGCCGAGGATCTGCCAGGCCGCATGCCGGAGGTTTTCAAACAGCTTGCGGCTGAAATCAGCTAGCCCGGCCGCATCTATATGCTATATACGCGGCCATCCAGCGGACGTGGTGGAACTGGTAGACACGCCAGATTTAGGTTCTGGTGGCGCAAGCTGTGGGGGTTCGAGTCCCTTCGTCCGCACCAGTCCAGGCTTTAAGGGTTTTGGTCGCCGCCGCAGACTGGCCTATATCTTCTGATCATATTCGCCGACATCCGGGAACGTGCTGAGCCGCGCGTCGATCTCTGCGAACATGTCGCGCATTTTCTGTTCGGATACCGGGCTTTCCACCACCACCACCAGTGACGGCTTGTTGCTGGAGGCGCGCACCAGGCCCCAGGTGCCATCTTCCAGCACGACGCGCACGCCGTTTACGGTGACGACCTCGCGGATTTTCTGGCCCAGCAGCGTGCCGCCATCGGCGGCCAGTTTTACATAATGCGCCGACACTTTATCGACGACGCCATATTTGGTTTCGTCGGGGCAGAACGGCGCCATGGTCGGCGATCCCCAGGTCATCGGCAAAGCGCGGCGCAGATCGGCCATTTTCCTGCCGGGATTATTATCCAGAAAACGGCACACCGCCAGGGCTGAGACCAGCCCGTCATCATAGCCATGGCCAAATGGCGGGTTGAAAAAATAATGCCCGCTTTTTTCAAACCCGGCCAGCGCATTCAGTTGCTTGACGCGCCGCTTCATGTGCGAATGGCCGGTTTTCCAGTAATCGATTTTCGCGCCATTGGCGCGCAGCACATCATCGGTCTGATACAGGCCGGTGGATTTCACATCAACGACAAAGGTTGCGCCGGGAAACTGCGCGGAAAAATCGCGGGCCAGAAACAAGCCGATCTTGTCGGCGAAAATTTCCTCGCCCTCATTATCCACCACGCCGCAGCGATCACCATCGCCATCAAAGGCCAGCCCAACATCCGCCTTCGCAGCCAGCACCGCGTCATGCACGGCATGCAGCATTTTCATATCTTCGGGGTTCGGATTATGATTGGGGAAGGTGAAATCCAGGCCGCAATCCAGCTCCACCACTTCCGCCCCAATGGCGCGCAGCGCACCCGGCGCAAACAGCCCGGCGGTGCCATTGCCACATGCCGCCACGACTTTCAACGGATGCTTCAGCCTGAAATTTTTGGTCATGTCGGCCAGATATTTTTCGCGCAGATCGGGAATGAATTTATACGCCCCGCGCCCTTCGATAAAATCCGCCGTCAGAACGATTTCCTTCAACTGCGCCATCTGGTCTGGGCCATGCGTCAGCGGGCGCTCCATACCGATCTTCACCCCGGTCCAGCCATTGTCATTATGGCTGGCGGTCACCATCGCGACGGCGGGCGCGTCCAGCGCAAATTGCGCAAAATAGGCCATCGGCGACAAAGCCAGCCCGATATCCAACACCTCACAGCCCGACGCCATCAGCCCGGTGATCAGCGCATATTTGATCGACTGGCTGTAGGAAC
>CAYGDL010000103.1:0-8194 GCA_964348545.1 uncultured Alphaproteobacteria bacterium
AATAATCCGCCAGCACATAGCCATGCCCATCCACGCCCAGCCCCGCCACAATAATTCCGCAAGTGTCACTATTCACCGTACTGGTTGCGGGCGGATCAACCGCCACCACAATGCGCGTCAAATCCGCAGCCGCGCTCACCCGGCAGGCATCGATCTGCCCCCGGCTCCACAGCGCATCGGGATTATCTTCCAGCAGTTCCGCCAGCAATTCCTGGCGGCCCAGCCGCGTGCCTTCATATTTTGCCGTAATGCGTTCAAAAAACTGCGGCGCCAGATTTGCGGCATTGGCGTAACTGGTGGCGCGCGACACCACTATATTGGGGTCCGCCAGCAGATCACGCAACAGCCGCACCGGGCGCGGCGTTGTCGTAATCACCTGACGCGGATCAGCGCCCAGCCGCAATCCAAATTGCAGCATGTCCCAGGTTTCACGCGCATGACGCCATTTGGTCAACTCGTCCGCCCATGCCCCATCAAATTGAGGGCCGCGCAATCCATCCGGGTCTTCGGCGGAAAATAACTGCGCCTGCGCCCCATTGGGCCAGATCACACGCCGTTTCGAGGCTTCATATTTTGGTTGTTCCCAGGGCGGCGAAATGGCCAGAATGCCGCTTTCCCCTTCCACCATCACATCGCGCGCCGCAGCAATGGTTTCCCCGACCAGCGCGATGCGCGCCCGCTGCCCGCGCCCCAACGGTGTTTTACCCACCATAGAGGCCCGCACCCATTCCGCCCCGGCGCGCGTTTTGCCCGCACCCCTGCCACCCAATAAAAGCCAGCTCACCCATTTGCCATCGGGTGGCAATTGATCCTCGCGCGCCCAGAACGGCCACAGCCAGTTAATCTGTCTACGGATATCCAAAGGCAGCGCGTCAAGAATGTCATCCCTGTGTTTTTTCGGTAGCGAGACGAGCCAGGCGGCGTTGTATTTCGTCCCAGCCATCCTCTGCCCCCGCCATATTTTCCATTTGTCCTTTGTCTTCTGGCGTCTGTCCGCTCACCATTGCGTCACGCTCCAGCACCGTCAATTTCTCCAGCGCCCGCGCCAGTGATGTCAGAATATCCGCCGCGCCTTTTTTCTCGATGGCGCTCATGCCTGGCTTGTCCGGATAATCCAGATGCTGCTCCAACTCATCCGCCAGGCGGTTGACAATTCCCATCATCCGGGCGAGCGCACGGCTGGCAGTGATATTTTCCGGCATCTTCCTGCGGCGTTTGCGTGGCTGTTTGACAGTATCATTTTCAACAAGCGCTTTGGCCGTGCCAGCCACAACCATAGGCCCAGGGCGCGCCCAGCCATCGCGCCGGGCCTTTGCATAAATTGTGATTGGCGCCAGTCCATGCTTGCGCGCCAGCTCCGCCACGGGCACATCGCTCGCATGATAATCGCGCGCCACCGCTTCCCAATCAATCTGCCGCTTTGTCATCTTTACTCCCTTGAAGAAAAACCGTCTGACTGACCCATCCCCACAAAAAAAGCGCCTCACTCGCGTGGGCGCTTTTTTCAAGACGGTTTGCTCATGACGGGCAGCCTGGCTTGCGTCCCTCCTCTTGGGGGTGCCGTCCTCCGGCGGACGCAATTTCGACCATGGAAAGAATTATAGCTTATATCGTTACAATTAGCAAGAACTATTTTGTGTATTACGTAAATTATTTTCATCCGCATTGTTCACCCGCCCGGATTGCGCGCTCCCGCTCCGCTTTTTGGGCGTTTCCCCCGGCTTAATGCCATAATGCACCGCCAGCCGCTCCAGCGCGATGCCCAGCACCACCTTGCCCGCGCGCGCGGGCCAGCCCAATTGCTTCTCGGCTTCGGCCAGTCCGTTCAGATGACAGCACACCTGCAACAGTACGCGCCCCAGATCGGGGCCAACCGCATCAAAGGCTGCCCATAGACGCTGCTTGGCGGCAATCATCGTGTCATTCATGTTTGACGCGCCGCCGGCGGCGCTTCGTCCGGCGTCATTGACCGGCATGCCCCACATGGCCGTAACCCGCGGGTCCAGACTGGCCAGTGTAAAATCGCGCCGCATGCGTTCGCCAGCTGCAAATTGTTCCTGACTTATCATAGGCTTACCTGTGCGATCCTTATGGTTGGCCAGCCAGCCCAGCGGGCTTTCAGCATGGTTCACGCGCACCACAATTGTGTCACCATTGGCGGCCCGCGCCTCGCGCAGATCAAGCGCCTGATGCTGACTGCGAAACGGCGAATCCGCCGCCGACGCCCGGCGCAGCCGCGCGCGCCCCAGCCGGGATATTACCCACGCCTCCGGCCTGCCGGGCGCCTCTGCAATCAATTCTGCGCGCATCAGCAGCGCAAACACATCCGGCGCCACGCGCTGCACAGGCCGGGCAAAATGATTGCGCGCCACAAACACCGCAAGCCCCCCTTCAGCCGTCACATTCCCATAGGCGCTTGGCTCTCCCAGCCGCAAAAGAACCTTGTCCATCTCCGCGTTTCTCCCGTCTTTATTGCCATTCACCGTTTTTTCCCTTGTTAATTGTAGGATTAAATACCTTTTATAGGATAAAACACTGAATGACAATCATAATTGATTTCATATTAGGAATATTATATATTGTATAAATCTCTTTATGCGTACATATGGCGAATCGGAAAAATCCTCCCATGCACAATAAAATCCGGCATTTCCGCAAACAGCGCGGCTTTACCCTGGCGGCGCTTGGGGCCGCCATAGGCCTCACGCCGCAATCCGTGTCGCGCATTGAAAATGAAAAAATGCGCCTGTCCACGGACTGGATGGAACGCATCGCGGCGGCATTGAATGTCAGTCCGGTGGATCTGATTGAAACCGGGGCGCAAGGCGGGGCTGAACTGATCGGCGAGATCAGCGCCGATGGCGCCTGCGCCGCCCATGCGCCGCAACCCTTCCGCATGGCGCTGCCAGGCCCCGGCAGCCGCGTGGTCCGGCTGGCGCAATCCTGCGGCCCGTATCATGCGGGGGAATATCTGATATGCGCGCGCCTGGCGCAATCGCAATTTGAAACGGCGCAGGGGCGCGATTGTCTGGTGGAACTGCCTGATGGCGGCCGGTATTTATGCCGCGTCATCACACACGCCGCCAAACAGCAAAAGGGCAAAAACTTCACCCTTGCCGGTCTTGAGTCAGGAAGCTGGGTATTACAGAATCAGACCGTCGCCTGGATCGCGCCAGTGCGGATGCGCCTGCAATTCACCGGATAATTATCCGTCCACAGACTAAAGATACCAGGCATATTCCTGCGGCGATATCGCCTGCAAAAACTTGTCCAGCTCGCGGCGCTTGGCGTCCACATACACCGCCGTATAATTACCCGGAAAATAATCCGGGAGAATTTTTCCAGCCGCCATGGCCTCCAGCCCCGCCCAGATATTTTGCGGCAGGTCAGGGGCAATCTGCGCGCCTGCATTGCCCGCAACCGGCGCTCCCGGATCAGCCTTGCCGGTCAGCCCATAATGCATGCCCGCCAGAACCGCTGCGGCCACAAGATAGGGATTGGCGTCCGCCCCCGCAACACGGTGTTCCAGCCGGCGCGCCGCATCCGGCCCCGGCGGAACACGTACCGAAACCGACCGGTTATTATATCCCCAGCAGCTTGACAGCGGCACAAACATATTATGCGCGAAACGGCGAAAGGCGCTCAGGCTGGGCGCAAAAATCGCCATGCTCTGCGCCATCGCCTGGCGCACGCCGCCAATGGCGTGCAGCAGGGCGTCGCTGCCTTTGGCGCCATTGCCCTCAAAAATATTACGCCCGGTCGCGTCTAGCACACTGATATGCACATGCAGACCGCTGCCCGCTTTATCCGCATAGGGCTTGGACATGAAGCTCGCCTCCATGCCACGCGCCTGCGCCGCCGCCTTCACCAGCCGCCGCAACAGGCCCGCATCATCGGCGGCGCGCAAGGCGTTGCTGCGATGTTCCAGATTAATTTCAAACTGGCCGGGGCCAAATTCGGAACTGGCCATGGTCGCGGGCACGTTTTGCTGCGCGCTCCAGTTTTGCAGATCGCTCAAAAAATCCTGAAAATAATCCAGATCTTCCAGTGAATAGACCTGCTCACTGTTATTACGCCGCGCCAGTCCGGGAATCAGCGGCGGCTGCGGCGCACCGCCCGCGCCGCGTTCCGCATCTATCAGATAAAATTCCAGCTCGCACGCCACCACAGGCGTCAGGCCCATTGCCGTAAAGCGTTGCAGCACCGCCGCCAGCACATTGCGCGGATCATAACAGAGCGCATCCCGCGCGGGCTCATGCAGGCGCATCAATACCTGTCCCAGGCCCGGCCCCGCCCAGGGCGCGGGCGCCAGCGTGCCTGCAATCGGAAAGCCGGTCCCGTCAGGATCGCCATCGCTAAAACCGCGCCCCATCACATCCAACTGGTCGCCTGTCACGTCCAGAAGATAGATGCTGGCAGGCAGGTTCATGCCCTGGCGATACAGCCCGGCCAATTCGCCAATAGGAAGCCGCTTGCCCCGCGCCACGCCGCACATATCAATAAAGATCGCATCAACATGGCGAATTTCGGGATAGCGTTGGAGGAATTCCTCAACCTCGCGGGAACCCCGCCCGGCCGCGCCACCGCCAGATTCGGCGGGCGCATCGGTATTATCAAGCATAAATCACCAAAATAGCGGCTGTTTGCAGCCAAGAGAATCATACCCGTCCTTAAGGGTAATTTGCAACGGAGATTTGTATGAAAGACGCGAAACTGTTTTTCATCAAACAGCCCCGTTTAATTCTTTCCGCGCCCACGTTTCACAGGAGATCAGGCCGCCGCCGACACCTTAGACGCTATTGTTTTTCGAGCACCACCACCGGTATTTCACGCTTGGTGCGGTTTTGATAATCCTGATAGGGCGGATAGACCGTCAGCATATGCTTCCAGATTTGCGCCCGTTCATCGCCGGTGGCGATGCGCGCCTTCGCCGTGAAATGCTCCGTCGCAACCTGAACCTGGACCACCGGCTTGGCCAGCAGATTCAAATACCAGGCGGCATGGGTTTCAGATCCGCCCTTGGATCCGATCACAATATGATTGGCGCCCACTTTGCCATAGATCAGCGGCATGGTGCGCTGCTGCCCGGATTTGCGCCCCACCGTCGTTAACAACAATGTTGGCGTCAGGCCAAGCCCTTCACCGGCGATGCTGGCGTCCCATAAATGGCCCTCCTTGCCGCCGCTTTCGCGATAAATCCGCAAATGCTCTTGAATCCAGACCGGAAGATTTCCAGAGTCCAGGTCACTTACAACTTTGTTCAGGTCAAATTTTTCCGCCATCACTCCCTCCTGATTTTTACGAGCCGCCCCATTGTCACCCTGAGCGGCCCGGGTCTTTAGTTAATCCGTCTGCTTTTCCAGTACAAATACCGGGATTTCCCGGGTGGTTTTGAGCTGATAGTCCCCGTATGTCGGAAACACCGTCAGCATATGGGCCCAGATTTGTGCGCGTTCCGCGCCCGCGGCGATGCGCGCGCGCACCTTCATCTTCCCGGCGCCGACCTGAATTTCCGCGGCCGGATTTTCCAGCAGGTTAAAGTACCAGCCGGTGTGCGTTTGGGATCCGCCTTTGGAGCCAACGATGATATGGTTTCCCGCGAAAACACCATAGACCAGCGGCGTCATGCGTTTCTTGCCTGATTTGCGGCCCACACATGTCAGCAACAAAGTCGGCAGCGGACCAGACCCTGAACCGCCAGTGTCAAAAAGATGGCCTTCCTTGCCGCCGCTTTGCAGATACAGGCGCATATGATCGATAACCCATTTCGGCTGTTTGCTGGTGTCAAGGCCCTCGACCAGATCGCTCAGATCATATTTTTCCGTCATGGCGCTCTCCGCGTTTATTATTGTGGACAAAGCCTATGCTTTTGCTGCGCGGGCTTCAATTGCCAATATTTTGCGCTAAACTGTGCGCAGAATCATTTTCTCAAACCGGAAAGCCCGCACATGCAAGCCTATCTAGATCTGATGCGCCAGGTGCGCGGCCATGGGGTGGAAAAGGGTGATCGCACCGGCACCGGCACACGCAGTATTTTCGGCCATCAGATGCGCTTTGATCTGGGCGCCGGGTTTCCGCTGCTGACCACCAAGCGGGTGCATCTCAAATCCATCATCCATGAATTATTATGGTTCCTGAGCGGCGACACCAATGTCGCTTACTTACGTGAAAATGGCGTGACCATCTGGGATGAATGGGCGGATGCGCAAGGCGAGCTGGGGCCGGTCTATGGTCATCAGTGGCGCTCCTGGCCGACACCGGATGGCGGCGCGATCGACCAGATCGCAAGGCTGATCCATGACATTAAAACCAATCCCGATTCCAGGCGCCTGATGGTCAGCGCCTGGAATGTGGCAGAGGTGGACCAGATGGCCTTGCCGCCCTGCCATTGCCTGTTTCAGTTTTACGTGGCGGATGGCAAACTGTCCTGCCAGCTATACCAGCGCAGCGCCGATATTTTTCTGGGCGTGCCGTTCAACATTGCGTCCTATGCGCTGCTGACATTGATGGTCGCCCAGGTTTGCGATTTGCAGCCCGGCGATTTTGTGCACAGCTTTGGCGATGCGCATCTCTATCTGAACCATCTGGAGCAGGCGGACCTGCAACTGACCCGCGCGCCGCGCGCCCTTCCTGTGATGAAACTAAACCCTGCGGTGAAAGATATTTTTGCTTTCCGCTATGAGGATTTCGAACTGGTTGGATATAACCCCCATCCGCTGATCACGGCAAAGGTGGCGGTGTAGATGCGCATCTCCCTGATTGCGGCAGTGGCGGAAAATGGCGTGATCGGGCGCGCCGGTGGCCTGCCCTGGCGCATTCCCGAAGATCTGAAATTCTTCAAGGCGACAACACTGGGCAAACCCATTCTAATGGGCCGCAAAACCTATCAATCCATCGGCAGGCCTTTGCCGGGGCGCATGAACATTGTGCTGACCCGTGACCGGACCTGGCATGCGCCGGGGGTAAGCGTGGCGCATGATCTGGATGGCGCTTTGCGCATCGCACGCGACAGCGGCGCGAATGAAGCCATGATTATTGGCGGCGCGGATATTTATGAAATGGCGCTGCCCGTGGCCTCACGGATTTACCTCACCCGCATAGCGCGCGAATTTGAAGGCGATGCCCTGTTTCCATTTTTCGATCCAGAGGAATGGACCCAAACCGCACGGATGGAAAAAACAGCCGGGGACGTGCCGTTCGATTACCATTTCGTGACGCTGGAGCGGCGGGGATAGTTACCTAAAGCTTCGCCACCTTGCGCAGAGCCGTATTGATGCGCGACTGCCAGCCAGGGCCGGTGGCGCGGAAATGCGCCAATATATCGGGATCAAGGCGCAGGCTGACAGGCTCTTTTGGGGCCGCCGCCCGGGGCCTGCCCGGGCGGATAAGTTTACCCCCCTCATAATAATCCGCGCGCTCGAACCATTCTTGCGTCAGTTCGGGCGCATCATCGGGATCAATCCATTCGCTTTTGATAACCGGCTTCTTCCTGCCCATGTCCATACCTCATTGAAATATAGCCGCATTTAATGTATATACAATAATTATAAATGTCAATGCATCGTCGCATATAATCGCATTGGATGTCCCACCGGTCTCTGATAGCCTTGCCAAAATGACCAGGAGGATAGCGCGGCATGAACGCATTGGCCTTGAGCACCGATATGCTGAACGAACTGGGCGCGCGCATGACTGGCTGGCTGGTCAGAAACCCGGCCAATGGCGAATATAAACTCGACCGCGAAGTGTTCACCGACGAGGCGCTGTTCGAGCTGGAAATGCGGCACATATTTGAGGGCAACTGGGTGTATGTGGCCCATGAAAGCCAATTGGCCAAGCCGCATGATTTTCTGACCACCAGCATTGGCCGCCAGCCGGTGCTGCTGACCCGGCAGGCCAATGGCGAAATCGGCGGCTTTGTCAATGTCTGCTCGCATCGCGGCGCGCGGGTGTGCCGGGAAAAACGCGGCAACCAGAAAATCTTTAGCTGCGGCTTTCATGGCTGGAGCTATGACAGCGCGGGCGCGCTGGTCAATGTCACCGACGAAAAGGGCGGCGCCTATCCGCCCAATTTTGACCGCAATAATCTGGGGCTTAAACCCGTGGCGCGGCTGGAAAATTATCGCGGCTTCATCTTCGCCAGCCTGAACCCGGATGTCGTGCCGCTAACCGAATATCTGGCGGGCGCGCGCGC
>CAYGDL010000104.1:0-8115 GCA_964348545.1 uncultured Alphaproteobacteria bacterium
CGCGCTGCACGACACAACGATCAGTTCCGTCACCGGTTTTCTGTTTCTTTACCTGCTCACATTTGCCGGTTCCGGATTAATTCTTGTGGCCTCGGGCCTTGACGTCACCACGGCGTTTTCCGCCGCCGCCTCAACAGTGGGCAATGCCGGCCCGGGCATGGGGCCAATCGTTGGGCCGGCCGGTAATTTTTCCACGCTTAGCGCGCTGCAAATCTGGGTGTTGACCATCACCATGCTTCTGGGGAGGCTGGAACTGCTGACGGTCTATGTGCTGTTTTTGCCAAGATTCTGGCGCAGATGAAATTATTGGGGCTTGCCAGCAGGGCGTCACATCGTATCTGATATGCGAAACAATAAGCATAGCGAAGGGGGAGGCGGCGATGCGGCTGGCGGACAAGACGGTGCTGATCACCGGGGCGGCGTCCGGCATTGGCTGGGCAATGGCGCGGGCAATGGCGCGTGAAGGGGCGCGGGTTGCCATTGCCGATATTGATCGCGAAAAAGTCAAACAGCGGGTTGCCGAACTGGGCGGCGCGGCGTTTGGCGTCACCGCAGATGTGGGCGATCTTGGCGAAATTGACCGCATGGTCTCTACGGTAGTCGCGCATTACGGCCAGCTTGACGTCATGGTCAATAATGCCGGGGTCACGCGGCGCTGCGCCTTCATGGATATTGATGAGGCGCTGTGGGACCAGGTGCACCGGGTCAACGCCAAGGGCGTGTTCTTCTGCCTGCAACGCGCGGCAAAGGAAATGATCCCCCGCCGTCAGGGGGTCATCATCAACACGGCCTCCATCGCCGGGCGCGGTTATCCGGGCACCTCGAATGCCGCCTATGCGGCCAGCAAGGGCGCCGTCATCACCCTGACCATGCTGGCGGCGCGCGCTCTTGGTCGGCACAATATCACCGTCAATTCGATCTGCCCCGGCGTCACCCGCACGGAACTGGCCCAGACCATCATGGCGCTGCAATCAGAAAAAGAAGGCCGACCGCTGGCGGATATCGAAGCCCAGGCCGTCGCGGGCATTCCCATCGGGCGCATGAACGAACCCGATGATATTGCCGAAATGGCTGTGTTTCTGGCGTCGCCCGCGGCGCGTAACATCACCGGCCAGTCCATTAATGTGGATGGCGGATTGATCATGATGTGAAGCCGAAGAATAATAGTATTTTTGCAACAGGGAGAAAATACACGATGGCGCCAAAACTGATGCTCGAAGGGATCAAGGTTCTCGATTTCACCCATGTGCTGGCGGGGCCGACCTGCACCCGGCTGATGGCGGAACTGGGGGCCGAAGTGATCAAGGTGGAATCGCTGACTGGCGATCTGGTGCGCACCATGCCCGCCCTGAAGGATGGCCGCAGCGGTTATTACATTCAGCAGAACCGGGGCAAGAAATCGCTGTGCCTGGATCTGCGCAGCCCCAGGGCGCAGGACATCATCCATCGCCTTGTGCCGCAGATGGATGTGGTGGTGGAAAATTTCACCCCTGGTGTGATGAAGCGTTTGAACATTGACTGGCAGCGGCTGAGCGCGCTCAACCCCAATCTCATCATGTGTTCGATTTCCGCCTTCGGGCAAAGCGGGCCGTTAAGCAGCCTGCCGGGCTTTGATTATATCGCCCAGGCCTATGCGGGGGTTATCGACATGATCGGTGAGCCGGATGGCTCGCCCTACTTTGCGGGACTTGGGCTGGGCGATGTGTCCACCGGCGCGCATGCCTTTGGCGCGGTCAGTGCGGCGCTGTTTCACCGGCTGCGCGGCGGGGGCGGGCAATATCTGGATATCGCGCTGCTGGATTGCCTGTTCCATTGCCATGAAATCAATGTGCAGGGCTATGACGGCAGCAATGGCGCGTTCGTGCCCAAGCGCACCGGGGCGCATCACGGCGCGGTTGCCCCCATCGGTCTGTTCAAGGGCAAACAACAATGGCTGGTGATCATCGCCATCGGCGCGCAGTGGAATAATCTGTGCAAGGTCATGGGCCGCGAGGATATGCTGAGCGATCCGCGCTTTGCCGATAATGCGGTGCGCACCCAGAACCGGCAATTGATCGTCGAGGCCATTGAAACATGGCTGCGCGGCACCGCCAGCGATGATGAGGCGGTGCGCATATTGCAGGAAAACCATGTGCCGGTCGCACCGGTGCTGAGTGTGCCGCAAGCGATGGCGCATCCGCATCTGATCCAGCGCCAGACCGTGCGCACCGTCACTGATCGCGCATTCGGGCCGGTCAAGGTGCCCGGCATGCCGCTGAAATTTTCCGCCTTTCCCGAAACCCTTGATCTTCAAGCTGATTTTCTCGGCGAAAGCAACGCCCAGGTGCTGCGCGATTATCTCGGCATGTCGGACGGCGATGTCGCCGCGCTGGCGAAGGAAGGCGTGCTGGGGTCCGAGCCGGTGCGGGGGTAACACTGGCGGCTTATAGAGTAAGCCAATCAAGCCCCCTATTTGTCATGTTGCGCCATGGGTAAGGGCGCTGCGTTGTTCTATAAATGCGATCACCGCATCCTGGCCAATGCCCGCGCGCAGATTGGTGAATACGAAGGGACGATCCCCCCGCATTTTTTTGGCGTCGCGGTCCATCACGCCAAGATCGGCGCCCACCATTGGGGCCAGATCGATCTTGTTGATAATCAATAGGTCAGAGCGCGTAATGCCCGGCCCGCCTTTGCGGGGAATTTTATCGCCCGCCGACACGTCGATGACATAAAGCGTCAGATCGGCCAGTTCCGGCGAAAAAGTGGCCGCCAGATTGTCGCCGCCGCTTTCGATGAAAATTATATCCAGATCGGGAAAGCGCGCATTCATCCGGTCCACCGCCGCCAGATTGATCGAGGCGTCTTCGCGAATGGCGGTGTGCGGGCAGCCGCCGGTTTCCACGCCCTCGATGCGCTCCGGCGGCAGCGCGCCGGAGCGGGTGAGAAACTGCGCGTCTTCCCTGGTATAAATGTCATTGGTGATGGCGGCGATGGAATAGGCGTCACGCAAATTCTTGCATAATATATCCATCAGCGCGGTTTTACCGGAACCAACCGGGCCGCCGACGCCGATGCGGATTGGGCCGTGTACTGATTTATTCATGAGCGGAACAGCCTCGTATATTGGGTTTCGTGTTGGGCGGAGCAATAATCCAACATGGGCGTGGCGCTGCCAATTTCGGATAGCGGTAATATTTCAGCCAGTTCTGTGGTGGCGGCAACATCCGTTTCCAGAAGACGCAGCGCAATCTGTCCATCGGTCTGGCCCAGCGGGATCAACCGCACCCCCGCCGAAATCAGATTAGCAACAAACGCATACAGATAGGCCGCCAGCGCATCGCGCATGTCAATACCATGTGCATGGGCGCAGAGCACGACGATCAGAGGATAGCTGGGCGCGTAGCCTTGCGGCAGCGCAGTGTCCAACGCCGGATGCGGCCAGGCATTTTTTATGGCGCGGGCGAAGGCGGCGCCCTGAGCCTGGGTTTCCAGCGCCAATTCGGATGTGGGGCGCATGGCGGCGGAGAGTTCAAATATTTCCATCAGCGCGGCGTGGTCGTTTTCATCCAGCGCGCGCCATGCGGCCACAAACAGCATGGCGTCATGCAACCCGGAACCATGGCGCAACAACGCGGCGCACCATGCCACCAGATCATCGCGGTTTTTTATCAGTTCAATTTCCACGGCATATTCCAGCCCGTGCGAATAGCTGAACGCTCCCACCGGAAAAGACGGCGACAGCCAGGCCAGTAATCTGTACAGGGATGAATTAGTGGTCATGGCCGTGATCATGTGTATGTGCGGGCGCGCCATCATAGGCGCCGGGTTCCGGTGCAAAAATATCCATCCTGCGCTGAACCTTGCCACCCAGATCAATGACCATATGTTCGATCACATGATCATAGCGCAACCGCAGGCCGCCACCATGCAGCACCTGCACCGGCAAATGCCGGTTGCCCAGATGCCAGGCGATGCGGATCGCGTCGCGGCCACGGGAAGCGGTAATATCCATCACATCTTCATGCGCGGCGCGCACCTGTATATAGCGCCCATCATCCAGCAACAGACCATCGCCATCTCTCAGGCGTTCCGCGCGCGCCAGATCCAGCATGAAATCGCCATGCGCATTATCCAGGCTCAACCGCATTCGCCGCCGGTGCCGGTCATCAAAGCCCAGCGTCACGCAACCCGCAGCCTTTGCTTCGGGCCAGTGGCCCGCCGTAAAAACCTGTGTGGCGCGGGGCAATGCCATGCTCAGAACAGGAAATAGCGTTGCGCCATCGGCAACACAGTGGCGGGCGCGCAGGTCAGTAATTCGCCATCGGCGCGCACTTCATAGGTTTCCGGATCCACCTCTATTTTTGGCAGCGCTTTATTATGGATCATCTGCGCCTTGCCGATGGCGCGAATATTTTTCACTGGCAGAATTTCACTTTGCAATCCCAACTGGCCCGCAAGGCCGCTTGATACCGCCGCTTGCGATAAAAAGCTGAAACGGCTGGCGGTGCGAGCGCGCCCGAACGCGCCGAACATCGGGCGGCTATACACCGGCTGCGGTGTGGGGATGGAGGCGTTGGGATCGCCCATCAGCGCGGCGGTGATGGTTCCCGCCTTTAGCACCAGATCGGGTTTAACCCCGAAAAACGCCGGTTTCCACAATACCAGATCGGCGAATTTGCCAGCCTCAATTGATCCCACATAGCTGGCAATGCCATGCGCCAATGCGGGATTGATAGTATATTTGGCAATATAGCGCCGTACACGGAAATTATCATTATTGCCGGTTTCTTCGGGCAATGGGCCGCGCTGTTTGCGCATTTTATCGGCCGTCTGCCAGGTGCGGATGATCACTTCGCCGATGCGGCCCATGGCCTGACTATCGGACGCCAATATGCTGATCGCGCCAATATCGTGCAGAATATCCTCAGCGGCAATGGTTTCGCGCCGGATGCGGCTTTCGGCAAAGGCTACGTCTTCGGGAATGTTCGGGTCGAGATGGTGGCACACCATCAGCATGTCGAGATGTTCATCAATCGTGTTGATGGTGAACGGCCGCGTCGGATTGGTGGAAGACGGAATGACATTGGCCACGCCGCATACCTTGATAATGTCGGGCGCATGGCCGCCGCCCGCGCCCTCGGTATGAAAGGCGTGAATGTTGCGCCCCTTGAAGGCGGCGATGCTGTTTTCGACAAAACCGGATTCGTTCAGCGTGTCGGTGTGAATGGTGACGGCGGTGTCGGTTGCTTCCGCGACGCTCAGACAATTATCAATGGCGGCAGGCGTGGTGCCCCAGTCTTCATGCAGCTTTAGCCCGCAGGCGCCCGCCGCAATCTGTTCGTGCAAACCGCCAGGCAGGGTGGCGTTGCCCTTGCCGAAAAATCCGATATTAATGGGCAGGCCGTCTGCGGCTTGCAACATGCGCGCCAGATGAAACGCGCCCGGTGTGCAGGTCGTGGCGTTGGTGCCCTCCGCCGGACCCGTGCCGCCACCCATCAGGGTGGTAACGCCGCTATACAGCGCATCGTCAATCTGTTGGGGGCAGATGAAATGAATATGCACATCAATACCGCCCGCCGTCAGGATACGCCCTTCGCCGGCTATAATCTCCGTCCCCGGACCAATAACCAGTGTGACGCCCGGCTGCACATCCGGATTGCCCGCCTTTCCCACACCCGCAATGCGCCCGTCGCGGATGCCGACATCGGCCTTGATGATGCCCCAATGGTCAATGATCAGCGCATTGGTGATGACAGTATCCATGGCGCCCTGCGCGCGGGTTGCCTGCGACTGGCCCATGCCATCACGGATCACTTTGCCGCCGCCGAATTTGACCTCCTCGCCATAGATGGTGCGGTCTTCCTCCACCTCGATGATCAGGTCCGTGTCGGCCAGGCGCACCCGGTCGCCCATGGTCGGGCCATACATGGCGGCATAGGCGTCGCGCGATATTCTGAAGGCCATGGTTCAGTTTCCCAGCTTGCCGTTAACGGCGCCATTAAATCCGTACACGGTGCGTGTTCCCTGATAGGCGACCAGCGACACATCGCGGGTCTGTCCCGGCTCAAAGCGCACCGCCGTACCAGCAGGAATATCCAGCCGGAAGCCGCGCGCCGCCGCGCGGTCAAAATCCAGCGCCGCATTGGTTTCATGAAAATGATAATGCGATCCCACCTGAATGGGTCGGTCGCCGCGATTTGAAACCGTCAGGCTGATCGTTGCGCACCCCGCATTCAATTCAATTGAACCGGCAGCGCACAATATTTCTCCAGGCTTCATCGGAAGTGCTCCTTAGCGAATGGGTTCGTGAACGGTAACCAGTTTTGTGCCGTCGGGAAAGGTCGCCTCGACCTGAATATCATGGATCATCTCAGCGATGCCGTCCATCACCTGCGCGCGTGTGATAACGGTGGCGCCATCGCGCATAAGTTCGGCAACGCTGCGCCCATCACGCGCCCCTTCGACCACATAATCGGTGATCAATGCGATGGCTTCGGGATAGTTCAGCTTGACGCCGCGTTCCAGGCGGCGGCGCGCCACTATGGCTGCCATGGCGATCAGCAATTTGTCTTTTTCACGCGGCGTCAGGTTCATGTCTTGCGCTTCCTTTCCTATACATGCCAGATGCGCGGCAGTGCTGCGGGCAAAGCCGCCGCCTGATGCCGGAACGCGGCCCAGAATTGCCCCAGCGCCGCGCGCAACATTTGTGGTTCATGCGCCAGCCAGCGCATCACCAGCACCCCATTCACGCAGCTTGCCGAGGCCAGCACCCCATCGCCACAAGCCTGCTGCAAAGCCCGCGCCGGTTCAAGATATTGCGTTGCATCCCCGCCTGCAAACACCATCGTTGCCAGTGCGCGCGCGCCGTTCAGGCCCGCTTTGGCGTTTCCAATCGCTGCGAAATTTCCATCCATGCGCAGCGCATCGGCCCAGATCAGCCGCCCATCCTGGCGCACTTCCCAGGCGTCGCGCAGATAGCCGTGGCTGACCGTTTCACCGCTGGCGATGCGGCCCAGCACCAGAAATTCGCCCGCCAGAATGCGCGCACCTGGCGCCAGATGCAGCCGCGTGACGCGGCGCAAACGCGCGCCGTTGAAGAATATAGTTTCCTGCGGCAGCCATTCCGCCCAGGAATTTTGCTTCGTGTACAGATCAACGGTGATATGGCTCATGTCACCGGTCGAGCGATACACTTTCTCCGCAGCAGACGCGACACACAGCGCCGCCGCATTTTCGTCCACGCAAAAACCTATATCCAGCCTGTCCCCGGCAATCAGACCACCCGACATATTCACCAGGGTTGCCTGCGCCACATCGCCCTGCGCCGGTTTGGAAAATAATACGCGCAACGGGTCGTGATGCGCCAGATGCGCCAGGCGCGTGATCCCATCGCTATTGGCAAAGCGGATATCGGCATGGCCCCGCACTTCCTGGCGCCAGCGCGGGGTCACTTCGGGTTCAGACGGTAAGATGGCGGCGGACATCTTGTTCATTCATGGCCTCAGACGTGCCGGACAGCACCACTTCGCCACGCACCATCACGATAAAATCATCGGCCAGCTCGCGCGCGAATTCAAAATACTGCTCGACCAGCACAATCGCCATATCGCCGCGATCACGCAAGATTCCAATGACCTTGGCAATGTCTTTTATGATTGATGGTTGAATACCCTCGGTCGGCTCATCCAGCAGCAACAGGCGCGGGCGCATGACCAGCGCGCGCGCGATGGCCAGTTGCTGTTGCTGGCCGCCGCTTAAATCACCACCACGTCGGCGCAGCATGTCTTTCAGCACGGGAAACAGATCATAGGTTTCGCCGGGAATATAGCGCTCGCTTCGGGGCAGTGCGGCAAATCCGGTTTGCAGATTTTCCTCGACGGTGAGCAGTGGAAAAATCTCGCGCCCCTGGGGCACAAAGGCGATGCCGCGCCGCGCCCGCTCATAGGGGGCGAGTTTCTCAATCTGCGCGTCCTCCCATGCAATTTCGCCCGCGCCGACGGACTGCTGCCCGGCAATGGCGCGCAACAGGCTGGTTTTGCCCACCCCATTGCGCCCCATGACGCAGGTGACCGCGCCCTTGCGCGCCGTCAGATTAACGCCGCGCAAAATCTGGCTGGCGCCATAATAGAGATC